>JAEWBW010000478.1 GCA_023390955.1 Pseudomonadota bacterium | reverse complement strand
AGGCCAAGTACAACGACTATCCGCGCCTCGGCTCGATCGTCGGCTACCAGACCATCAAGTCGGCCGCCGCGATTCTGGCGAAGGCCGGCTCGACCGACACCGACAAGATGATCGCCGCGGCCGAAGGCCTGTCGATGCCGTCGCCGTTCGGTGAGATCACCTTCCGCAAGATCGACCATCAGTCGACGCTCGGCGCCTATGTCGGCAAGACCTCGCTGAAGGACGGCAAGGGAGTGATGGTGGACTCCGTCTACAAGAAGGGCTCCGACTATCTCCCGAGCGACGCCGAAGTCGCGAAGCTTCGCCCGAAGGACTGATCTCCCTTCCTTCTCCTTAGCCCCGCTTGCGGGGAGAGGGGCGGGGTGAGGGGGAGCCTCCGCGAGGGAGGTGACAGATGGTCTCGTGGAGACTCCCCCTCATCCTGATTTGCGCCTTGCGCAATTTCGACCTCTCCCCGCAAGCGGGGAGAGGTGAAGCAAGACCCGCACCTAACCCGGACCGCCGATGGCCTTTTACGTCGTACAGTTTTTGACCGGACTTGCCAGCGCAGCGTCGCTGTTCCTGGTGGCTTCGGGCCTGTCGATCATCTTCGGCGTGACGCGGATCGTGAATTTTGCTCACGGCGCCTTCTACATGATCGGCGCCTATGTCGCCTTCACGCTGACCGAGCGTTTCGCCGGCGCCTTCGGCTTCTGGGGCGGCATCGTCCTTGCGGCGCTGGCAGTGGCGCTGATTGGTGTCATCGTCGAGATGGTGCTGCTCCGCCGCATCTACCACGCGCCGGAACTGTTCCAGCTACTGGCGACCTTCGGCCTGACCCTGATGGTCGAGGATCTTGTGGTGCTGATCTGGGGGCCCGACGATCTCGTCGGCCGCCGCGCGCCGGGCTTTCGCGGCGCGGTCGATTTCTTCGGCCAGAACATCCCAAGCTATGATCTGTTCCTGATCGTGCTCGGGCCCGTCGTGCTCGGCATTCTCTGGCTCCTGTTCCAGCGCACGCGCTGGGGCGTGCTAGTCCGCGCGGCGACGCAGGACCGCGACATGGTCGCAGCGCTCGGCGTCAATCAGAAATGGCTGTTCACGAGCGTGTTCGCGGTCGGCGTCTTCCTTGCGGCGCTCGGTGGCGCGCTGCAGATCCCGCGCGATGCCGTGCACCACGCCATGGACCTGCGCATCATCGTCGAAGTCTTCGTCGTCGTCGTGATTGGTGGCCTCGGCAGCATCGTCGGCGCCTTCGTCGCGGCGGTGCTGGTCTCCGAGCTCAACGCCTTCGGCATCCTAATCTTCCCGAAAATCTCCATCATCCTAGTGTTCCTGGTGATGGCCGTGGTGCTGATCGTGCGACCCTGGGGCCTGTTCGGCAGGCCCGAGGCGCCGGCGCGGCGCACGCCGGGCCTCACCGTCAATCCCTGGCGTCCGCTGAATTCGAACGAGCGCATTGCCGCGCTCGTTGCGTTGATCGCTGCAGCAACGCTGCCATTGTTCGCGGGCAATTACGCGCTGACCGTCGGCTCCGAGATTGCCATCTTCGTGATCTTCGCCGTCAGCCTGCACTTCATGATGGCGGTCGGCGGGCTCGCCTCGTTCGGCCACGCCGCGTATTTCGGCCTCGGCGCCTATGGCATTGCCTTCCTCGCCAAGATGGCGGGGCTGCCGATGATCGTCTGTCTGCTGCTCGGGCCGCTGCTTGGGTGCATGGGGGCTGCCGTGTTCGGGTTCTTCGCCGTGCAGCTCTCCGGCGTCTATTTCGCGATGCTGACGCTCGCCTTTGCGCAGATCGTGTGGTCGATCGCGTTCCAGTGGGTCAGCGTCACCGGCGGCGACAACGGCATTTTGGGCCTCTGGCCGGAGAAATGGGCGGCGAGCCCATCGAACTTCTACTGGCTGTCGCTCGGCGTCGCCGCGCTGGTGACGGTGGCGCTGCGCGTGATGGTGTTCTCTCCGTTCGGCTATGCGCTTCGCGCGACGCGGGACTCGGCGCTGCGAAGCGAAGCCGTCGGCATCAACGTCAAGCGCATGCAATGGACCGCCTTCGTGATCGCGGGCACGACCGCCGGCATTGGCGGCGCGTTGTTCGCCTACCTCAAGGGCAGCGTCTTCCCGGATAATCTCGGCATCTCGCTCTCGGTCGATGCGCTGGTCATGGTGCTGCTCGGTGGCGTCGAGACGGTGTCCGGCGCTGTGATCGGCGCTATCGTCTACAAGGCGCTGAACATCTGGCTAGTGAGCCAGACGGATCTCTCAAAGCTCGTGCTCGGCGGCTTCATCGTGCTGATCGTGGTCGTCTTCCCCAAAGGCATCGTCGGCACGCTGGAGATGCTGACGCAGCGTCGCAAAAGCAGCGCATCGCCGCCTGGATCGACCCTGCTTGCCAAACCGATCGAGTCCGCCGAATGAGCGTCGCGCCCCCACTTCTCGCAGTCGAAGGCCTGACCAAATCCTATGGCGGCGTCCATGCCGTGCGCAGCGTCTCGTTCTCGCTGCGCGCCGGCGAAATCCTGGCGCTGATCGGGCCGAACGGCGCGGGCAAGAGCACCTGCTTCGATATGCTGAACGGTCAGAACAAGCCGGATTCCGGCCATGTCCGTTTGCTCGGCGAGGAGACGACGGGCCGCAAGCCGCGCGAGATCTGGCGGATGGGCGTGGGGCGCACCTTCCAGATCACGGCGACCTTCGCCACCATGACCGTGCGGGAGAACGTCCAGGTCGCGCTGATCTCGCATAGCCGCCAGTTGCTCAACCTGTGGGGCTCGGCGCCGCAGTTCGATCGCGCGGAAGCGGGCCGCCTGCTCGAGCTCGTTGGCATGGGCGGCTATGCCGATCGCCCCTGCGGCGAGCTCGCCTATGGCGACCTCAAGCGGCTCGAGCTCGCCGTCGCGCTCGCCAACCAGCCAAAGCTGCTCCTGATGG
Source organism: Pseudomonadota bacterium (assembly GCA_023390955.1). Taxonomy (GTDB): domain Bacteria; phylum Pseudomonadota; class Alphaproteobacteria; order Rhizobiales; family Xanthobacteraceae; genus Bradyrhizobium. The sequence continues at coordinate 1,687 of JAEWBW010000478.1, read as the reverse complement.
ACGAGCCGACCGCCGGCATGGCGCCGCGCGAGCGCATCGACCTGATGCGGCTGACCGCAAGCATCGCGCGGGAGAAGTCGCTGGGCGTGCTCTTCACCGAGCACGACATGGACGTGGTGTTCGAGCATGCCGACCGCATCATCGTGCTCAACCGCGGCGCGCTGATTGCCGAGGGTTCGCCGGCCGAGGTGCGTGGCAATCCGCAGGTGCAGGCGGTCTATCTCGGCGAGGGCCTCGTCTACGATGCCCGCCATCGCGAGGGGGCCTCGGCATGAAGCTCGCAGTCGAGGCGCTCAACAGCCATTACGGCCCGGCGCATATCCTGTTCGACATCGCGCTCGAGGTCGGCGAGGGCGAAGTGGTCGCGCTGCTCGGCCGCAACGGCGCCGGCAAGTCGACCACGTTCCGCTCCATCGTTGGTCTCGTGGCGCAGCGCTCGGGCCGGATCATGTTCGAGGGCAAGGACGTCTCGGCGCGCCCGACCCACGAGATCGTGCGCAGCGGCCTCGGCTATGTGCCGGAGGAGCGGCGCATCTTCACCGACCTCACGGTCGATGAAAACATGGAAGTCGGCCGCCAGCCGAAGCGGCCCAATGCGCCGTACTGGACTCGCGAAAAGCTGTTCACGCTGTTCCCGAATTTGAGCGAGATGCGCAATCGCCCGGGCGGCCGCATGAGCGGTGGCGAGCAGCAGATGCTGACGATCGCACGCACGCTGATGGGCAATCCGTCGCTGGTGCTGCTGGACGAGCCGTCGGAAGGCCTGTCGCCAAAGATCGTCGAGCAGATGGTCGACGCCATCCTGACGATGAAGAAGGAGGGCGTCAGCATCGTGGTGTCCGAGCAGAATCTGCACTTCGCGCGGCTGATCTCCGATCGCGCCTACATCATCGAGCGCGGCCGCATCTGCTTTGGCGGCACCATGGCCGAGCTCGATGCGCGTCCGGACATCCGCGACGCGCATCTGTCGTTGTAAGAGAGGCGGGGGAGCCGATGCCGAGAAGCGTCGCGGTGAAGAAGGGCGTCAAACCGGCAAAGCCGCCTTACGTGCTCGACGAGCAGGTCGGCTTCATCCTGCGCCAGGTCTGGCAGCGTCACAGCGCGATCTTCTCCCGCGACATCGGTACCAACCTGACGCCGACACAATGGGCAGCGTTGTCGAAGCTCGCCGAGACCGGGCCGTGCTCGCAGAACCAGCTCGGACGGCTGACCGCGATGGACGTTGCGACCATCAAGGGCGTGATCGACCGCCTGTCGGCGCGGGGGCTCACGGAAACCAGCCAGGACCCCGAGGACGGACGTCGCCTGCTCGTGAGCCTCACCCGCGCGGGTCATCAGCTCGCCGAAAAGGTCGCCCCGCATGCGCTCGCCATCACCCGTGAGACGCTGGCCCCGCTCGACGCCAGGGAGCGCGAGACGCTGATGGCGCTGTTGAACAAGTTGCGGTGAGGGGCGACTAACCCGGTGAACAGGTTTTACCGGGATGATCGAGATGAAGGCGGCGACACGAATTGCCGGAAAGCTGATCCTAGGCATCGCGCTGGCCGGCGCGTGTAGCCCGGCCTCGGCCGCGCAACCCTATGAAGGCTTCTGGGCCTCGACCAAAAAAGATTGCCGCGACGAGGACAGCGCCAACCGCATGAGCATCGAAGGCGGCAACCGGCTCTATTGGTACGAGACGCGGTGC
>JAEWBW010000407.1 GCA_023390955.1 Pseudomonadota bacterium | reverse complement strand
CGTCATCCCGAGGACCAGGTCGACCTGTTCGAGCAGAACCCGGCCGATGCGACCTGGGGCTTTGGCGTGGTGTTTTCCGATTCTGCATTGGAATTCCTGCGCGCCGACGATCCCGAAACGGTCGACGCGATCGCGCCGCTGATGGAGAGCTGGCAGAACATCACGCTCAATCTGCGCGGCGAGAGCGTTGCGCTCGACGGCGTCGGCTTCTCCGCGGTCGGACGGCTCGACCTGCTGAAATTGTTGCAGCAGCGCGCGATCGACGCCGGCGTCGCGCTGCGCTTCGACACCCAGATCAACGCGATCGGCGAGCTCAACGGCCACGATCTGATCGTCGCGGCTGACGGCCTCAACTCGCTGGTGCGTCGTTCATTCGAAGGCGACTTCGGCACCTCGCTGTCCTACTCGTCGAACAAGTTCGTCTGGTACGGGACTTCGAAACGCTTCGACACGCTGTCGCAGACGTTCGTGAAGACCGACCGCGGCTCCTTTAACGCGCATCACTATCGCTACTCGCCGACCATGAGCACGTTCCTGGTCGAATGCGACCACGCGACTTGGCAGGCCTATGGCTTCGCCTACAAGGACGCCGAGCAATCCAAAGGCATCTGCGAGGAGGTGTTTTCGGACACGCTCGGCGGCCGCTCGCTGGTGTCGAACAAATCGGTGTGGCGTAATTTCCCTTGGGTCTGGAACGAGCACTGGTCATTCAAGAACATGGTGCTGATCGGCGACGCCCTGCATTCGGCGCACTTCTCCATCGGCTCGGGCACGCGGCTTGCGATCGAGGATGCCATCGCGCTGGTGAAGGCGCTGGAATCGGACGCGCATCTCTCCACCGCGCTGCATCGCTACCAGGCCGAGCGCAAGCCGATCGTGCAGAAGCTCGTCAACGCCGCTCGCACCAGCGCATTCTGGTACGAGCATTTTGCCGAGCACATGAACCTGCCCGTGCTGGATTTCGCTTACAGCTACATCACCCGCTCTGGCCGCATCGACGATTCGCGGCTGCGCGCGATGTCGCCGGGCTTCATGACGCGTTACGAGGCCGAGAAGAACGGCGGGAGCCCCGCATGAGCGCTGACATTCCCGACCAGGTACCCGCCGACAGCGCGGGTACGCGCGAGATCGGCTTTGCCGTGCCTGATATCTACAACGCCAGCCGGATCCTGTTCGACAATCTCGGCCGCGGACACGGCGACAAGGTCGCGCTGATCGGACCTGTCGGCACGCGGACCTATGCAGAGCTTTGTGCCGAGGCGGGCCAATGGGGCAATGGCTTCATCGCACTGGGCTTGCAGCGCGGCGATCGCGTGCTGCTGTTCCTCGACGATACGCCGGCCTATCCGGCCGCGTTCTTCGGCGCGGTACGCGCCGGCTTTGTGCCGCTGCTGATCAACACCCTGACGCCGCCGGACCTCCTGCAATTCTATCTCGCCGATTCCGGCGCGACTGTCGCGGTGGCGGACGCCGAGTTTTCGGGGCGATTCAATGCGGAAGCCTGCAAGGATACGCGGCTTGCGACGCTGATCGTCGTCAATGGCGAGGCGGGTGAGCATGCCGCGCCGAACGCCGTCGCGGCCACAGGCTGGCTGACGCAGTTTCCGACAGAGGCCGTCGAGGCCAAGACCCATCGCAACGAGATGGCGTTCTGGATGTACTCCTCCGGCTCGACCGGCCGTCCCAAGGGCATCGTGCATCTTCAGCACGACATGGCTTACACCGAGATCGCCTTTGCGAAGAACGTGCTCAAGCTCGGGGCCAACGATATCTGCTTCTCGGTGCCAAAGATCTTCTTCGCCTACGGCTTCGGCAATTCGATCACCTTCCCGTTCTCGGTTGGCGCTGCGACGCTACTGCTGCCGGGACAGCCGAAGCCGGCGGCGATCTTTGCGGCAATCGAGCAATTCAAGCCGACCGTCTTCTTCGGCCTGCCGACGCTCTATACGTCACTGACCAAGGCCGAAGGTGCGGACAAAGCAGATTTCTCCTCGCTGCGCATGGCGCTCTCGGCTGCCGAGGTGCTGTCGGCCGAAGTGTTCAATGGCTGGAAGCGGCTGACGGGGCTCGAGATCGTCGAAGGCCTCGGCTCGACCGAGGTGCTGCACATCTACCTCTCCAACAGTCCGGACAGGAAGAAGCTCGGCGCCGCGGGCCTGCGCGTCCCCGGCTACGAGGTCGCGCTGCGCGACAAGGAGGGACGCGACGTCGGCGACAACGAAGAGGGCATCTTGTGGGTACGCGGCGATTCCAATACGCCGCTGTACTGGAACCGGCCGGACAAGTCCGCCGAGACCATCCGCGAAGGTGGCTGGATCTACACCGGCGACCGCTTCGTCCGCGATGCCGACGGCTTCCACTTCTTCCGCGGCCGCGCCGATGATCTCGTCAAGATCTCCGGACAGTGGGTCTATCCGCTTGAGGTCGAACTGTGCCTCGCAGATCACCCCGAGATCCGCGAATGCGCCGTGTTCGCCGCCGAACTGCCGGACCGGCGCATGACGCTGAAGGCCGTGGTCGTGATGAACAACCGCAGCGGCGACCAAGGCGATACGACGCGGCGGCTGCAGGATTACGTCAAGGGCAAGCTGCTGCCGTACAAATATCCGCGCGAGGTGATCTTCATCGACGAGCTGCCGAAGACGGGCACGGGGAAGATCGACAGGCAGGCGTTGTTGAGGATGTGAGGTCGGGGCGCGATGCGCTCACGCCGTCAATGGTGTCGTCCCGGCCTAGTGCGCAATTGCGCACGGAGGCCGGGACCCATAACCACCGAATGCAATTTGGCGAAGACAGGCAATGACCATCTCGCGCCACAACCGCCGCTGCGGCGTATGGGTCCCGGCCTTCGCCGGGACGACGGCGGATTTTTAGCCGGCACCTCACCAAGCAAGCTGCCCCTACCCCGCCTTCCCCAGATGCTCCAATGCATCTTCGGCACGCAGTGGCACCCGTGACGCTTCGTTGTTGAGATCGACCAGCTGCGCCATCAGCGCCATCAGCGTCTTGCGGTCGGCCGGCTTCAGCGGCTCCAGCATGCGGGCCTGGGCGCGCTCGACGATTGGGATGATGTCTCGGAGCAGAGCAGTGCCGGATTTGGTCATGTACAGAAGCTTGATGCGCTTGTCCTCGGGCGCCGGCTTGCGCTCGATATAGCCCTTGGCCTGCAGCCGCTCGATAACGCTGCCGAGCGTCGAGCGGTCGAAGGCGATCACGGCGGAGAGCCGCGTCGCGTCGATGCCGGGATGGGTCTGGATCGCGATCAGCGCGCCATATTGCACCGGCGTCAGGTCAAAACTGCTGCACTCCTCCATGAAGATCGAGACCGCGATCTGCTGCATGCGCCGGAACAGGTAGCCCGGCGCGGCATAGACCGCGTCCATCGTGATCGGAGGAACGGGCTTACTCGGCATCGGGCTGCTTCTCCGGCGCGGCGTCGGCGAAGGCCGACAATGCCTTGGCCGCGGTCTCGGCCTTGAGCAGGCGCGGATAGGCGGAGACGTCGCCGCCGAAGCGGCGCGCATTGGCGAGCTGCGGTACCAGGCAGAGATCGGCCAGCGTCGGCGCATCGCCGAAGCAGAACGGGCCGGACTCGTCCCGCACCAGCGTTTCGCAGGCCGAGAGGCCCTCGCGATTGACCCAGGCGGCCCATTCCTGAACCTTGTCCTCGGCAAGGCCGAGCTCGCGCAGCCGCGCCAGCACTTTCAGGTTTTGCACGGGATGGGTGTCGCAGGCGATCGCAAGTGCGAACGCCCGCACTTTTGCGCGGCGCAGCGGATTTTTGGGCAGCATGGGCGGGTTGGGATGGGTCTCGTCGAGCCATTCGATGATGGCGAGCGACTGGGTGAGGATCGCGCCGGCATCGTCCTCCAACGCCGGCACCAAGCCTTGCGGGTTGATGGCGAGATAGTCCGGCGCGCGCTGTTCGCCCTTGCGAAGGTGATGCGGCAGGTGCTCGGCGCCGAGCCCCTTCAGGTTCAGCGCGATCCGCACGCGATACGCGGCACTGGAGCGGAAATAGCCGTGCAGCTTCATCGGAACCCCTCCCTGCTTCATTCTTGTTGGCTGCGTTGACGCTACCCAGATCGTAAGTATACTGTCAATCAACAAAACGAACGGGAGCCGCCCATGGAAGCCGTGACCAAGACGCCGGAACGCGAGGCCTTCTACAAGAAGATCGACGGCGAAAATCTCACCGCGCTGTGGACGGTCATGAACGACCTGATCACGCCGGAGCCGAAGAGCGCCTGCCGGCCGCATCTGTGGAAGTTCGACGTCATCCGCGACTACATGACGGAAGCCGGCAAGCTCATCACCGCCAAGGAAGCCGAGCGGCGCGTGCTGGTGCTGGAGAACCCAGGCCTGCGCGGGCAGTCGAAGATCACGACCTCGCTCTATGCCGGCGTGCAGATGGTGGTGCCCGGCGACGTCGCGCCCGCGCACCGGCACAGCCAGTCGGCGCTGCGCTTCGTGCTCGAGGGCAAGGGTGCCCACACGGCGGTGGACGGCGAGCGCACCGCGATGGAGGCCGGCGATTTCATCATCACGCCGTCGATGACCTGGCACGATCATTCCAACGAAACGAACGAGCCGATGTTCTGGCTCGACGGCCTCGACATCCCGCTGGTGCAGTTTTTCGACTGCTCGTTCGCGGAAGGCTCCAAGGAAGATCAGCAGAAGATTACGAAACCTGCCGGCGACAGCTTTGCGCGCTACGGCCACAATCTGCTGCCGGTCGACGTCAAGCGCAGCTCGAAGACTTCGCCGATCTTCAGCTATCCCTATGCCCACACTCGCGAAGCGCTAGAGAAGGCCCGCGTGAGCCAGGAGTGGGACGCCTGTCACGGGCTGAAGCTGAAATTCAGCAACCCCGAGACCGGCGATTTCGCGATGCCGACCATCGGCACGTTCATCCAGTTACTGCCCAAGGGTTTCAAGACCGCACGCTATCGCGCGACCGATGCGACCGTGTTCTGCCCGATCGAAGGCAAGGGCCGCAGCCGCATCGGCGACCAGGTGTTCGAATGGGGCCCGCGCGATCTGTTCGTGGTGCCGAGCTGGCAGTGGGTGACGCACGAGGCGGACGATGACGCCGTGCTGTTCAGTTTTTCGGACCGGCCGGTGCAGCAGAAGCTGGATCTGTTCCGCGAGGATCGCGGGAACGCGTGAGGTGGAGCCTCACACTCAGTGTCGTCCCGGCGAAGGCCGGGACCCATAACCCCAGGAAGAAGT
>JAEWBW010000336.1 GCA_023390955.1 Pseudomonadota bacterium | reverse complement strand
GGCGTCGCCGCGGTTGGAGGAGAGCGCGTCGACCAGCGTCTCGAAGCGGCGCATCTGCACCGTGCAGGTGACCTTGATCTCCTCGCAGAGCGCACGCGCCAGATCGACGTTGAAGCCGGCCGGATTGCCGTCGGCGCCGGTATAGTTGAACGGCGGATAGTCGGTCTCGGTCAGGAAACGGATCACAGTCAGGCGCGACAGGTCCGGCCGTTCCGGCCGCCGCCGCGGGTCCCAGAAGCCGGGGACGGCCTGCGGCGCGGCCTGGGGCGCGACCTGCGGGGTCGCCTGGGGCGCGGCGGGAGGCTGCTTGGCCGGCGCCTGCGCATGCGCAGCCGAGATCAGGCAGAAGCCGGCCGCCAGCGCCGCCAGGACAAGGCGGGCAGTTGTCGGCAGTTTCGCCAGTTGCGGGGCCATCGGATGCGCGGAATTTCTCTGGGAACGGAGGGCCTTATAGACCATCCCGGCGGGAACGCGAGCGCCGATTGCCGTTATCCGCGCCCCCTCAGAGATACCGCTTCAGGTCGGCGGCGGCTTCTTCCGGGGTCCGCTTCAGGTTGAACGGCGAGACGAACTGGCCGTTGCGGTCCATCAGGTAGATCAGCGCGGTGTGATCCATGGTGTAGTCGCCGTCCTTGGCGGGGACTTTCTTGGCGTAGACCCGGTAGGACGTCAGCACCTTTGCGATCTCGGCGGGATCGCCACTGAGACCTTGCAGGTGCGGATCGAAGCTTCCGAGGTAATCCTTCATCACGCTCTGCGAGTCGCGCTCGGGATCGACCGAGACGAAGAAGGCGTTGACCTTGTCGGCGTCCTTGCCGAGCGCGCGCATCACCTCCGAGATCTCGAACAGCGAGGTCGGGCAGACGTCGGGGCAATGGGTATAGCCGAAGAAGATCAGGGTCGGTTTGCCCTTGAGGCTCTTGTCGGTGACGGCCTTGCCGTTCTGGTCGGTGAGTTGGAACGGGCCGCCGATCGCGGCGGGCTGCACCACCTTGGCCGCTCCCCCCATGAACCAGAACATCACGAGCAAGCCGACGGCGAGACTTGCGGCGAAGGCGGTTGCGATCACCAGCGGGCGGGCAGTCGGGCTCATTGACGGAAGACTTCCTGTTGCGGGTCAGAAGCAGGCGGCAAGGCCGGTCCTGATCATCTCGAAAAACACCTGCGTCCCGTAGTGGAACCAGAGCGCCAGCACGGCGAGAACGGCAAATCCGCCGAGACAGGCGCCCAGCAACACCAGCACGGCCGGCAGGCGGCCGGCAGTGGGCGAATTGTCCTGTACCTGATGGGCGGAATGCAGCGGTTGAGCCATGACAATGACCGGGACGAAGGCCCCGGTTCCCTGCCTCTCAAATAGGCCCTGCCCCGCGCCCGGGCAAGCGGCGCTGATAGGGTCGGGATCACGTGACGCGGAGGTGTTCTCTCCCTCTCCCCGCTTGCGGGGCGCGACGAACTTCGCTCGCGCTAGGAGGGTTGGGGTGAGGGGGAGTGTCCGCGAGGACACTGCCGGCGGAACTCGCGGAGGCTCCCCCTCACCCGCACTTGCGCTACGCGCAATTGCGACCTCTCCCCGCTAGCGGGGAGAGGCGAAGAAGGAATCCGGAGAATGAATGAAAGTTACCGCGAAGCCGGCTTGTTGGTGGAGGCCTGCGCGTCGAGATAGCAGGGCTTGTACATCGCCTGGAGCTGCTTGCCCTTCAGGAAGATCATGTGCGGTGTGAGCCCGCCGCGGCGCGAAATCCAGCGCTTCACCTGCGAGGGATACATCGCATAGAGCATCTGGGTGGCTTCGGTGTTGGTGACGGCGCGGCCGTTCTGGCCGAAATCCCACGCGGCGTGGAAGCCGAGCGTGGCATGCGAGGTCACGCAAATCCGGTCGTGCGGAATGGCGCCGAGCACGATGGTGCAGGCCGAGGCGCAGAGGCCGTCGATGATCACGGTGTCGCCGGACTGGCGCAGGTCCTGATATTTGTCGACATAAGTTCCGATGCGGCCGCCGCGATCATCCGCGATGCGGACCACCGCGTGAGAAGCCCCCATGCCAGCGATCAAGAGAACCGCCGCAAGCAACCCCGTCAGAAACTTCATGTCCCCCGCCCCAGTCGAAAACGAATCCGCGTGTCAGGTGGTGATGCGAGGCTAGGGTCGGTCGTAACCGCCGTTTTGTCTAGGCGCGCCGGCTCGCTCAAAACAAATTCAAATCCAGTGTTGCGCGCGGGCTGCACTCAGCGGGCCTCAATCCCAAAACGGAACAAGTTAACGGACTCTTACGACGCACACCCTTGATCTCAGCTACAACCGCTGGCTTCAATCCGGACAACTACAGGGGGGAACCTATGGCTGAGCAGGCAGACGTCATCGTCGTCGGCGCCGGACTGTCCGGACTGGTTGCGGCAACCGAGATCGCGGACGCCGGCAAGCGCGTGATCGTGGTGGACCAGGAAGGCGAGCAGTCGATCGGCGGCCAGGCGTTCTGGTCGTTCGGCGGCCTTTTCCTGGTCGATTCGCCGGAGCAGCGCCGGCTCGGCATCAAGGATTCCTTCGACCTCGCCATGCAGGACTGGCAGGGAACCGCGGGCTTCGATCGCGACGAGGATCACTGGCCGCGCAAATGGGCCGAGGCCTATGTCGCGTTCGCCGCAGGCGAGAAGCGATCATGGCTGCGCGCGATGGGTCATCGCATCTTCCCCGTCGTCGGCTGGGCCGAGCGCGGCGGCTATGACGCGATGGGTCACGGCAATTCGGTGCCGCGCTTTCACGTCACATGGGGCACCGGGCCCGGTATCGTCGAACCGTTCGAGCGGCGCGCGCGCGAGGCGATGAAGAGCGGGCGGCTGGTCTTCAAGCCGCGCCACCGCGTCGATGCGCTGTCCGTCAGCAACGGCGTGGTCGACGGCGTCAGCGGCGCGATCCTCGAGCCCGACAACGTCGAACGCGGCAAGAGCTCGTCGCGCAAAGTGGTCGGCGAGTTCACGCTGAAGGCGCAGGCCGTAATCGTCGCCTCCGGCGGCATCGGCGGCAATCACGACCTGGTGCGGCAGAACTGGCCGCAGCGTCTCGGTGCGCCGCCAAAGTTCATGATCTCCGGCGTGCCCGAACATGTCGACGGCCGCATGATCGGCATCACCGAAGGCGCCGGCGCGCGGCTGATCAACCGCGATCGCATGTGGCATTATGTCGAAGGCATCCAGAACTGGTCACCGATCTGGCCACGCCACGGCATCCGCATCCTGCCGGGCCCGTCCTCGATGTGGTTCGATGCCACGGGCAAACGGCTGCCGGCGCCGCTGTTCCCCGGCTCCGACACGCTCGGCCAGCTGCAATACATCATGTCCACCGGCCATGATTACTCCTGGTTCGTGCTGACGCAGAGCATCATCAAGAAGGAGTTTGCGCTGTCGGGCTCGGAGCAGAACCCCGACCTCACCGGCAAGAGCTGGCGCATGACCTTGCGCCGCGCCACCAACAAGGGCGCACCGGCGCCGGTGGAAGCGTTCAAGAGCCATGGTGTCGACTTCATCGTGCGCGACAATCTCGGCGATCTCGTCACGGCCATGAACAAGCTCGCCGGCAATGATCTTCTCAAGCTCGAGCAGATCAAGACGCAGATCGAGGCGCGCGACCGCGAGATCGCCAATCCCTACGTCAAGGACGCGCAGGTGATGAACATCCACAATGCGCGCCGCTATATCGGCGACAAGCTGATCCGCACAGCGTCCCCGCACCGCATCCTCGATCCCGAGAAGGGGCCGCTGATCGCGGTCAAGCTCAACATCCTCACCCGCAAGACGCTCGGCGGCTTCGAGACCGACCTCGATGCCCGCGTGTTCGGACAAAACGGACAGATCATCCCCGGGCTCTATGCGGTCGGCGAAGCCGCCGGCTTCGGCGGCGGCGGCGTGCACGGGTATCGTTCGCTGGAAGGCACCTTCCTCGGCGGCTGCCTGTTCTCCGGCCGCAACGCCGGGCGTGCGGCGGCGAAAGCGGTGTAAGCGGCAACCACCGTGTCGCATGGCGACGACGCGTCGCACGGGGTGGCGCCGCGCGGAGCGCTGCGCTAGAGAGGGCCGCCATCCCCCTCAGGAGATCCCCCAATGAGCATTCAGCGTTTCGAAACCGGCCCGCGCATGAGCCAGGTCGTCGTGCACGGCAACACCGTCTATCTCGCCGGCGTCGTCGCCAACAAGGCGGCTGGTGAAAGCGTGACCAAGCAGACCCAGGACATCCTCGCGACCATCGACAGCCACCTCGCCAAGGCCGGCACCGACAAGTCGAAGCTGCTCTCGGCGACGATCTACATCACCGACATGAAGAACTTCCAGGAGATGAACGCGGTGTGGGACGCCTGGGTATCGCCCGGCAACACGCCTGCCCGCGCCACGGTGGAAGCCAAGCTCGCGGCGGCGCAGTACACCGTCGAGATCATGGTCGTCGCGGCGAAGTAATTTTTGACCTGACGATCGCGCGCGTCACGATGACCTCCGAGGTAATCGATTGACGCGCGCAATCCTTCGATAGTCACGGTCAGCCGGACAACGGCGACATCGAAGGAGAGCACCATGACCGACCACACCACCGTCGCCCGCCGCTACATCGAGCTCTGGAACGAGCGCACGCCCGCCCGGCGCCGCGCGCTGCTCAGCGAGAACTGGACGGCGGATGCGAGCTACGTCGATCCGCTGATGAAGGGCGACGGCCCTGATGGCATCGACGCGCTGATCTCAGGCGTGCAGCAGCGCTTCCCCGAATTCAAGTTCACACTGATTGGCGAGCCCAACGGCTATGGCGAACATGTGCGCTTTTCCTGGGGACTTGGTCCCGAGGGCGTGGACAGCCCGATCAAGGGCACCGATTTCGCAGTGCTCAGCGGTGATCGCATCAGAAGCGTGACGGGATTTCTGGATCAGGTGCCGGCGGGGGTGTGAGGGCTTCTTCCCCTCTCCCCTTGTGGGAGTGGGTGGATCGCCGCGCCGCGGCGAGACGGGTGAGGGGTATCTCTCCGCGAATCCAACTTCGTTTGAGCACGCGGATGCATACCCCTCATCCGGCGCCATAGCCGAAGCTTCGCTTCGGCGTTGTTAAGAACGGCGGCCTAAGGCCGCCTATGCCACCTTCTCCCACAAGGGGAGAAGGAAGAGGAGCGCGCAGATGCGTTCAGGCCAACCGATACGCCCGCTGCGCGTTCACGCCGAATGCCTTTTCGCGCAACTTTGGCCCGAGCTTCGTCAAGCACGTATCGAGCGCGCCCTTGATCTCGCCATAGCTGCCGGCGAGCAAACACACCGGCCAGTCGGAGCCGAAGATCAAGCGATCTTCGCCAAAACATTTCGCCGCGTGCTCGATCGCCAGAAACAGCCGTTCCGCATCCCAATCATCCCATTTCGCTTCGGTCGCGAGGCCCGAGATCTTGCACCAGACATTTCCGCACGCCGCCAGCGCTGCGATGCGATCGGCCCAGTCGCGGTCGAAGCCGGTGGCGATCGGCGGCTTTGCGGCATGGTCGAGCACGAAGCGAGCCTCTGGAAAGGCCTGCGCAGTCGCGATCGCGGCGGGCAGCTCGCGGGTGCGGACGAGGAAGTCGTAGGCGAGGTCATGGGCGAACACGGCCTTGAGGCCGCGCTGCACGTCCTCGCGCAGCAGCCAGTCCGGATCGGCTTCGTCATGAACCTGATGGCGAATGCCGACGAGCTTGCCGCCGCCCGGCAAGGCACGCAGGCGTGCCAGCGTTTCGTCCAGCGCGCCGTCGGTGAGATCGGCCCAGCCGACCACGCCGATGACGAATGGCGTCGCAGCAGCGATGCGCAAGAATTCCTCGGTCTCCTCGACGGCGGAGCGGCACTGCACGACGATGCTGGCGTCGATGCCGTTCTGCTTCAACAGCGGCGCGAGATCGGCCGGGCCAAAGACGCGGCGGATCGGCGACAGTTCGGCTGCATCCATCCAGGGATAGTCTGCGCGCGCGGGATCCCAGAAGTGCTGGTGGCCGTCGATCACCATGACGTCACACCCCACCCGGCAACGGCGCGCGGGCATCGACGAGACCGCGCTGGCGAAGCTCCAGCCAGAATCCCGCCGGCACCTCCATCTCCGCCATCGCGACATTATCGGAGACTTCCGCAGCGGTGCGCGCACCGGTCAGCGCGACCGTCACCGCCGGATGCGCCCGGCAGAACTGGAACGCCGCGGCCTTCAGCTCGGTGCCGTGCTTGCGGCAGAGGTCGTCGAGCTCGAGCGCGCGCCCGACCAGCGCTGCGTCGGCATCCTCGTAGTTGAATTTGGCGCCGGCGCGCGGATCGGCGAGAATGCCGCTGTTGTAGACGCCGCCGAGCAGGATGCCGATCTTCCTGGCCTGGCAGATCGGGAACAGCGCCGAGAGCGCGCCCTGATCCAGCAGCGTGTAGCGGCCGGCAAGCAGGAAGCAGTCGCCCGGCACATTCTCCGCAAAGCGCACCAGCATTTCCGACTGGTTCATGCCGGCGCCGATCGCCTTGACCGTGCCGTCCTCGCGCAGGCGCTGCAGCGCACGGAACGCGCCTGATACTGCGTCGTCGTAATGATCGTCGGGATCGTGCACGAGCAGGACGTCGACATGATCGAGCCCGAGGCGGCTAAGGCTCTCCTCGACCGAGCGCATCACGCCGTCATGGCTGAAATCGAACTGCGGACGCTCGGCGGTCGTGCCCTTGTAATGCGGGTCCTCGCCGGCATTGGTGGCGCGCAGCAGGCGGCCGACCTTGGTCGAGATCGTAAAACTGTCGCGCTTCTGCTGCCGCAGGAAGCTGCCGAGGCGGCGCTCGGCAAGCCCAAAACCATAGAGTGGCGCGGTGTCGAAGAAACGGATGCCCAGCGACCAGGCCCGCGCGATGGTGGCTTCGGCGTCGGCGTCGCTGACTTCGGTGAACAATCCGCCGAGCGGCGCCGTACCGAGGCCGATCGGGGTGACGTCGAGTTTGTCCGCAAGCCGCACGTGTTTCATTCTTCTTCTCCTGGTGCGGCGGCAGATGTAGCACCTCTCCCGCTTGCGTGTCAGCAAGCGGGAGAGGCAGTTCAGGAGTGCGGGGCTGGCGGCACTCCTATCCCGGGATCGACGCTACTTCAGCAGCGTGGCGACGTTGTCCTTGGTCACGAGATCGAGGCCGGTGTAGACGACCTCAGGCACCTTCTCGCCCTTCTTGATCTTGAGCAGGACGTCCATCGCCTTCTCGCCCATTTCGAACGGACGCTGGCCGGTGAGCGCGTTGGAATAGCCGTCGCGCAGCAGCTCGAGCTGCATCTTGAGCGTATCGGCGACGACCAGCGTCAGCTTGCCGGCGTCGATGTCCTTCTTGTTCTTGTTGACGAAGGACTTGTAGCCCTCAGGCGCGAACATCGGCCAGCCGCCGACCGGCACGATCGCGGCGAGGTCCGGCGTCGCGGTGCGCAGGTCCGACATCTGCTGGACCGCAAGCGCGGGGTCGTCGTTGCAGAAGGTCGGCGAGCCCGCGACTTCAGTCCACTTCGAGCCCTTGAGCGCCTCACGCACGCCGTCGACGCGCTCGGCCAGGTTCTTGGCGCCGGGACCGCCGGAGACGATCGCATATTTGCCGCCCTCGGGCTTGAGCTGCAGCAGTTGCTTGCCGAGCGCGAGGCCGAAATCCTTGTTGTTGGTGCCGATATAGGCGATGCGCTTGGAGCCGGGCGCGTCTGCGTCGAAAGTGATGACGGGAATGCCGGCCGCGGTCGCCGCCTCGATCGACTTGGTCATGGCCGCGACGTCGGCGACCGAGATCGCGAGGCCGTCGACCTTCTGCGTGACGAAGTCCTGGATGATCTGCGCCTGGGTCGCCGGCTCGTGCTCGACCGGGCCCTTGTAGATGCACTCGACATTGCCGAGTTCCTTGGCCCGCTTCAGGCAGCCGTCGCGCGCCACGTCGAAGAACGGATTGTTCATCGCCTTGGGCACGATCACGAACTTGTAGTTCTGCGCCAGAGCCGGGCTCGCCATCATTGCGACGGCCACGCCGGCCAGAAGAAGCTTCCTCATTGGTCCCTCCACACTTTGTGATGCCTATCCCTGATTTGATGCTTCGAGAGGTGGATAGACGGCATGTGTTGCCCTCCCGAAGTAACTCTTCAGCTCATGCGCGAGCGCAGGCGATCGACCAGCACGGCGAGAATAATGATCACGCCGACCAGCGTCTGCTGCCAGTAGGAGTTGACCTGCGCCAGCACGAGGCCGTTGCGGATCACCTCCAGCAGCACGCAGCCGACGATGGCGCCCAGCGGCCCACCGAGGCCGCCGGCGAGATTGGCGCCGCCAATCACGGCCGCTGCGATCACGTTGAGCTCATAGGACGTGGCCATGTTGGCCGGCGCGGAGCCGAGCCAGCCGGAGATGATGATACCTTGCAGGCCGGCGGCGAGCGCGCAGATGACGTAGACCTCGATCTTCACCCGCACCACCGCGATGCCGGTGAGCTCGGCCGCCTTCTCGTTACCGCCGAGCGCGAAGACGTGACGGCCGAATGAGGTGTGGTGCAGCACCACCGCCATCAGCAGCGCCAGGACCACGAGGTAGATGAACGGCGCGGGCACGCCGAGCACGTCGCCCGAGGTCAGCGCGTAGAAATAGTTCGCGTCGGGCCCGCCGGGAAAGCTGCCGCGCCCGTTGCTGATGACATAGCCGAGCCCGCGCACGATCGAGAGCATGCCGAGCGTGGTGACGAAGGGCGACAGGCCGAGCACGGCGATGCAAAAGCCGTTGACGAACCCGACGATCAGCGACACGACGAGGCCGGCGAGCACCGAGATCACCAGGATCAGTCCGGGCACGTTGGCGACCACGGTCTTGCCGTCGGCCGCCATGTGGACGAACGCCGAGCCGGGCGCCGACAGCTCGGTCATGACCATGGAGGTGACCATGGCGGCAAAGCACATCATCGATCCGACCGAGAGATCGATGCCCCCGGTGATGATGACGAAGGTCACACCGAGCGTCGCGATGGCGATGAAGGAAAAGTTCTTCGCCACGTTCTGCATGTTGCCCTGGGTGAAGAAATAGGGGCTGGCGAAATGCATGATGACAAGCAACGCCAGCAGCGCGATCAGCACGTAGCCGGTCTGCGAGGCCAGCAGGCCGCGCTGCCACCAGCGGGTCTTGCCGACATTGCTGTAGCTGACGGGGGATTCCATGAGCGTGGACATCACGCCGCCTCCTTGGCGCCGGTAATGAGCGCGGTGACTTCCTCGGGGCTGGTGTCGGCGATCGACTTGTCGGCCCGCTTCTCGCCGCGCCGCATGACGACGACGCGGTCGCAGACCGCAAAGACGTCGGGCATGCGGTGGGAGATCAGCATCACCGCGACGCCCTGCTCCTTCAGGCGGTGGATCAGGCTCAGGACCTGCTCGACCTGGCGCACTGAGATCGCCGCCGTCGGCTCGTCCATCATCACCAGCTTTGCGTTGGAGAGGCGCGTGCGCGCGATCGCGACCGCCTGGCGCTGGCCGCCGGACATCTGCTTGACCAGATCGTGCGGGCGCGTTTCCGATCGCAGCTCGCCGAACAGCTCCAGCGCCCGCGCTGCCATCGCCTTGTGATCGAGCAGCGCGATCGGACCGAACCTGCGCTTGAGCTCGCGGCCGAGGAAGACATTCGCCGCCGCCGTGAGGTTGTCGGCGAGCGCGAGGTCCTGGTAGACGACCTCGATGCCGACCGCACGGGCGTCGATCGGGCGATTGAAATGCACGGCATTGCCGTCGAAGCGCATCTCGCCATGGGTGGGGCGGAAATTGCCGGCGATGACCTTGACCAGCGTCGATTTGCCGGCGCCGTTGTCGCCCATCAGGCCGACCACTTCGCCCGGGAACACCTGCATGTCGACACCATGCAGCGCGCGGATGGCACCGAACTCCTTGCCGATGCCCTTCAGGTCCAGAACCGGCTGCCCGGCTTCAACTGACGTCATGTGTGTCGCCTCGCTCAGACGTACCGGTTGACCAGGGATTCCAGAAACTCCTGCCGGCCCGAGCGCGGCTGCGGATCGAATCCGGCAGCGAGCGCGCGGTCGGAGAGATCGGCGAGCGAGCGCTGGCCGGCGAGGATCGCCTTGCCTTCGCTGCCCGCCCAGCCGCCATAGCGCTCGGCGAGCGGCCCGGTGAGCGCACCGGCATCGAGCATGTCGGCGGCGGCGAGGAACGCGCGTGCGCAGGCATCCATCGAACCAACATGGGCATGGATCAGATCGTCCGGGTCGATCGATTGACGCCTGATCTTGGCGTCGAAATTGAGACCGCCCGTGGTGAAGCCGCCGGACCTGAGCATGTCATGGAACACCAGCGCCAGCTCTGGCACGTTCATCGCGAACTGATCGGTGGCCCAGCCGAGCAAATCGTCGCCGCGGTTGATGTCGAGCGAGCCGAACACGCCGAGCGCCTGTGCCAGCGCGATCTCGTGCTGGAAGGAGTGTCCGGCGAGGATGGCATGGTTCTGCTCGATGTTGAGCTTGACGTCGTCGAGCAGGTCGTAGCGCTTCAGGAAACCATAGCAGGTGGCGACGTCGAAATCGTATTGATGCTTGGTCGGCTCCTTCGGCTTCGGCTCGATCAGCAGCGGCCCCTTGAAGCCGATCTTGTGCTTGTGCTCGACCACCAGCGAGACGAAGCGGCCGAGCTGGTCGAGCTCATGCCCGATGTCGGTGTTGAGCAGGGTCTCGTAACCTTCGCGGCCACCCCACAGCACGTAGTTCTGGCCGCCGAGCCGGTGCGTCACCTCGAGCGCGGCGCGGACCTGGCCGGCGGCGTAGGTGAAGATCTCCGGATCGGGATTGGTCGCGGCGCCCGCCATGTAGCGGCGGTGCGTGAACAGGTTCGCGGTGCCCCAGAGCAGCCGCACCTTGTGGGAGGCCATCTTCTGCTCGAAGATTTCGGCGATCGCATTGAGGTTGGCGACGGACTCGCGGAGCGATGCGCCTTCAGGGGCAGCATCCACATCGTGGAAGGTGAAGAAGGGCACGTCGAGCAGGCGGAACAGCTCGAAGGCGACATCGGCCTTGGCGCGCGCCATCGCCATCGGATCGGTACCGTGCTGCCAAGGGCGCAAAAACGTCTCGCCGCCGAAAGGATCGCCGCCGGGCCAGCAGAACGAATGCCAGTAGCAGACGGCGAAGCGCAGATGATCTTCCAGCCGCTTGCCATGGACCATGCGGTCCTTGTCGTACCAGCGGAACGCCAGCGGGTTCTTGCTGTCCTTGCCGCCGAAGGCGACCGGCGCGGTGGCGCCGAAGAATGGGGCTGACGCGTTCACTGTGAAAACTCCTTCAGCGCGGGATATAGCTTTCGCCACTGGTGATAGGCTTCGTCATAGGCCGCCACTGCGGAGGCGCGTGGCGTGAAGGTCGCGAGCCGTCGCGGACGGGTGCAGACCTGCGAAGGTTGATCGCCGGTGGCGGCAAGGCGGCCGAGACGGGCCGCGCCGAGCGCCGCCCCCACCTCGCCTTCCTCGACGCGGTGGACGGGAATGCCGAGCACGTCGGCGCAGATCTGCGCCCACAGCGGCGAGCGCGAGCCGCCGCCGCCGAGATCGCCCTCTGAAATCGCCGAGGATGCTGCGCCAAGCGCGGCCAGATTGTCGCGCGCAGCAAAGGCGACGCCTTCGAGCACGGACTGCACGATGTCGTTGCGGCCGCTTGCACCGCGCAAGCCAACGAACGCACCACTCGCGGCGGCATCATTGTGCGGCGTGCGCTCGCCGTCGAGATAGGGCAGGAATTTGATCGGGCTTGGGCCTGCGACGGCTTCGCCGAGCGGCGTCAGCAGCGCCCCTGCCGGCGTCGCCATGACGCCGGAGAGCCAGGCGAGCGAAGCCGCGGCCGAGAGCATCACACCCATCTGATGCCAGAGGCCGGGCAGCGCATGGCAGAAGGCGTGTACGGCTGAGGCCGGCGCCGGCGCGAACCGGTCGGTGACGCGGAACAACACACCGGAGGTGCCCAGCGACAGGAAGGCATCGCCGGGTGCAATCGCGCCGAGGCCGATCGCGCTCGCGGCGCAATCGCCGGCGCCACCTGCTACCAGCACGCCTTTCGCCATGCCCCAGCGCTGCGCGTATTCGGGCGAGAGCACCGCGGAGACCTCGCTGCCCTCGACGAGGCGCGGCATGTGATGCAGATCGAGGCCGGTGGCGTGCAGCAGCAGTGCCGACCAGCGGCGCTGGCCGACGTCGAGCCACAGCGAGCCCGCCGCGTCCGACATGTCCTCGACCATCTCGCCGGTGAGGCGATAGCGGACATAGGCTTTCGGCAGCAGCACCTTTGCGACACGCGCAAAGACTTCCGGCTCGTGCCTGGCGACCCAGAGCAGCTTTGGCGCGGTGAAGCCGGGCATCGCCAGATTGCCGGCGATGGAATGCAGCGACGGACAGCGCCGCTCGAGCTTGTCGCATTCGGCCTGCGAGCGGCCGTCGTTCCAGAGAATGGCCGGGCGCAGCGGACGGCCGTCGTCCCCGAGCAGCGTGGCGCCGTGCATCTGGCCGGAGAGCCCGATGCCGCGCACCTGCGCGACTTCGCGGGGATGGCCGGCGGCGAGATCGTCGACGGCACCGATTGCAGCCGCAACCCAGGAGTCAGGATCCTGCTCGGACCACAGCGGCGCCGGATGTGACAGCGCAAGCTCGCGCGAAGCGGTGGCGACGACCGCCCCAGCCTCGTTCACGAGCACCGCTTTCACACCGGACGTGCCGATGTCCATTCCGAGATACACGCTTCGTCCTCCCTTGCCGGCCCCTGCGATCTTCGTCGCCTGTTCGGGCCGCCTCACACATTCACGCTGCCTGTTACGGCAGGTTGTCCCGCATCACGATGTCGATGCGGATCTTCTCCTGTTCGCTCAAAATCGGTTCGCCGCGCGCAAGCGCGAGCAGCACGCGCACGGCGGCGCGCGCCTCGTGTCCCGGGTTCTGCGAGATCACGGCGTCCATCACGCCCTGCAGCAGCAGTTTGCGCGTCGGCGCGGTGACGTCGTGGCCGACGAACACGATCTTCTTGTCGCGACCGGACTCGGTCAGCGCCCGTGCGACACCCGAGGTGCCGGCGCCGGCATTGTAGAGCCCGACGATGTCGGAGTGCTTGCCGAGCAGCTTCGTCATCAGCTGCTCCGACCGCTCGTCCTCGTCGCGGCCCTCGAGCACGGGCAGCACGTCGAGCTGCGAGAATTCGGACGCCATCACCTGGCTGAAACCGAAAATGCGCTCGGCGTGATCGCGCAGGCCCTGCGAGCCCGCGACGATCGCGATCTTGCCGGAGCGGGGGCCGACGAGCCGGCCGACCAGCGCGCCGGCGGTACGGCCCGCAGCGATGTTGTCGATGCCGATGTAATGGTGGCGGCGCGAGGACGGCACGTCGGAGACCAGCGTCACCACCTTGGCGCCACCCTCGACGAGATCGCTGATCGCGGCGCGCACGGCGGGATGATCGAGCGCGACGACGGCCACGCCCTCATACTCGCCGGTCAGCGCCTCCAGCGAGGTGGCCAGCACGGTGGCGTCGAACACGTCGGTCGGGATGATCTCGACCGCGAGACGCCGGGCGGAGAGCCAGGACGTCATCTCGCCGAGATAGGACTGGATCTGCTGCATGAACGGGTTCGGCCCCGACGGCATCACGAAGGCGAAGCGCCGGGCCCGGCCGCGGGCGAGTTCGGCCGCCGCCACGTGGGGCTGGAACGAATTGCGCGCGATGGCGTCCTTGACCCGCCGGACCGTATCCGGCCGCACCCCGGGCCGGTTGTGCAGGACGCGATCGACCGTCGCGAGGCTCACGCCCGCTTGACGTGCGATGTCGCGCAGAGTGAGCGCGGTTGGGGCGTCCTGCTTCATCAGGGAACGCTAGCAGACGGCTTCTGAGGTACGCAACTCATTTTGAGGGGTGATGCGGCAATATCGCCCTGCCCCAAGCCCATTCAGGTCGGCTTGGGGTCTCAGCGCGCGGCCAGGTCGAGCGTCAGGAAAAGGCTGTTGGGATCCTCGGCATAGCCCTCGAACGGGCCGCAATCGACGAAGCCGTGCGATTTGTAGAGCGCGACCGCGGGCTTGAAATAATCCCACGAGCCGGTCTCCAGGCTCAGCCGCGTCATGCCGCGGGACCGGGCCTGCGCCAGAATGTGAGCGAGCATGAGCGCGCCGAAGCCGCGTCGGCGCACGGTCTGAACCGTGTGCATCGTCTTCACCTCGCCATGCGAGCCCGAGAGCGCCTTCAGCGCACCGGTGGCAACCAGCGCATCGCCGTCCCAGCCGGTCCAGAACGCGATGCCGGGCGCGCGGAGACCGCTGAGATCGAGCGCATGCGCGCTGCCCGGCGCGGTCTGCGCTGCCGCACTGGTGCGATGATAGTCGAGCAGTGCGATCACGCGCGGATCGAAGGTGTCGCCGGTGCGGATCTGCATGGTCACATCTTTCCGTTCGAGGAGCCGCGCCGCACGATGATGACGTAGCGTGAATCCTGCCTGGTCTCGTTCTCGAACGTCACCGAGCGCATCACGTCGAAATCGAAACAATCGCCTTCGCGCAAGCGCACCGCCTTGGCGTCAATGTGGACGCAGACCGCGCCCTCCAGCATCAGCAGCTGCTGGGTGAAGGCGTTGCGACCCCACGGGCTGTAAGCCACGCGCGCGCCGGCCGGCAGATCGACCACGATGGTCTCGATGCCGCTGGCCGCATCGGGCGGCGAGGCGTGACGCCGGCGGTAGCCGCTATCGGGATCACGCCATTGCGGCTGATCGGCGAGCCGCACCAGCCGCTCCGGCGGCTTTTCCGCGAGCGCGACGACGTCGCTGAGGGACACATCGAGCGCCGCACAGAGCTTGTTGAGGAGCGCCGCGGTCGCGCTGCTCTGCGCGCGCTCGACCCGACCGATCATGGCGCGGCTGACGCCGGAGCGCGCCGCGAGCTCGTTCAGGGTCATGCCGGCCTGCGTCCTCACCGTCTTCAAGCGGCGCCCGATCGCCTTGTCGAGCTTCTGCTGATCCATGTGTCTTGTTCCACCTGACGGAGTTTAGCGCGGCCCGCGGCGAACGCCGGAAGCGAGAGTCCAATATATTGGAATCTTTGCGCGTCTGGCAGCACCGTTTAGACTGCGCCCAACAACAAGGAAGCGGGAGACGATGACATGGGCGAGCCGACGCAGCGGATGATCGAGACCAACGGCATCCGCCTCAACGTCGCCGAGCAGGGCAAGGGCCCGCTGGTGCTGTTCTGTCACGGCTTTCCGGAAGGCTGGTACTCCTGGCGCCACCAGCTCGAGGCGGTCGCTGCCGCCGGCTATCACGCGGTTGCGCCCGACATGCGCGGCTATGGCAAGAGCGATCGGCCCGAGGCGATCGACCAGTACACGATCCTCCATATGGTCGGCGATCTCGTCGGCCTCGTCGATGCGCTCGGGGAGAAAGACGCCGTCATCGTCGGCCACGACTGGGGCGCCGCGATCTCCTGGTGCGCGGCGCGCCTGCGCCCGGATCGTTTTCGTGCCGCTGCCATCCTCAGCGTGCCCTATCGGCCGCGCGGCGACGTGCCGCCGACCAGCGTGATGCCGCAGAACGCGGACGCGCAGTTCTATCAGTTGTATTTCCAGGAGCCGGGCGTCGCCGAAGCCGAGTTCGAGCGCGATCCGAAGGCGACGTTGGCCGCGATGCTCTATGGCGGCTCCGGCGAAGGCACCGCCGCGATCCGCGCCAACGCGGCGCGCGCGGGGCGGACCGTCGGCGTCGGCATGGTCTCGCGCACCGCCGGCATGCTGCCGAAGATGCAGGTGCCGCTGCCGTCATGGCTGAGCGCGGCCGAGCTCGACGTCTACGCCGCCGAATTCGCCCGCAGCGGATTTCGCGGTCCCCTGAACTATTATCGCAACAATGACCGCAACTGGGAGCTGATGGGCGCCTTCGAAGGCGTGAAGGTGATCGTGCCCACGCTGTTCATCGCCGGCGATCACGACATGGTCCTCGCCTTCCCCGGCGCCGCCGAGCATCTCGCCAACATGAAGGAATGGGTCCCACAGCTGCGCGAGATCAAGATGCTGCCTGGCTGCGGACACTGGACCCAGCAGGAAAAGCCGCAAGAGGTGAACGCGGCGCTGGTGGAATTTTTGGGGAGTTTGAAGGGGTAAGAAAGACTTGCGTAGCCCGGATGCAGCGAAGCGAAATCCGGGACCGATGCCTGCAGAGAGAATCCCGCATTTCGCTTCATGCGGGCTACGGCTCTGCTTCGCGCTGCCGAAAAATCAAAGTCCTGCGAAGCGCCTTGGCGCGAAGCAGGATGGAGCGGGCGAAGGGAATCGAACCCTCGTATGCAGCTTGGGAAGCTGCCGTTCTACCATTGAACTACGCCCGCGGAACGCGTCGACCGCGTGGCTCCTGCTTAGCCGAGACGGCGCGCCGCGCCAAGCGCTTTGGCGCGGGCGGCTGTGCGGCTCCTCCGGCCACTTTGGCAAGATTCCAGGTGCGCGGGATTATGACGGTGTTATGATCCCTCGTCTGGGAAGACGTTGACGGGCGGGGGCCTGCGCATCGTGGGGCGTGCTTACGCGATATTCGACACGGCGATCGGCCGCTGCGGCATTGTCTGGAGCGGCAGCGGTGTTTCGGCCGTGCAATTGCCGGAGGCGCGCGAGCTAGATACCCGCCGCCGCATCTATCAGGCACATCCCGACGCGCGCGAGCAGCGGCCGCCGGTCGACATCGAGATTCCCATCGAGGGCATCGCGGCCGCCTTGCACGGCGACAACGTCGACCTCGCCGATATCGGCCTCGATCTCAATGGCATTCCCGGCTTCGACCGGCGCGTCTATGAGCTGGCCCGCACCATTCCCCGCGGCGAGACCCGCACCTATGGCGAGATCGCGAAGGCGCTGGGCGCATCGGGCGCGGTGCATTCGGTCGCGCAGGCGATCGCGAGAAATCCGTTCATGGTCATCGTGCCCTGCCACCGCGTGCTGGAGGCCGGGAACTATGCCGACCGGATCTCGCCCTATGGCGGCGTGATCTCCAAGCGCCGGCTGCTATCGATCGAGGGCACGAACCCGATCGCCAGCAAGACCCTTTTCGAGGTGCTGCTGCCCGTTGCCCCGTCGCGCCCTGCTACCTAAATACGGCGGATGGACGCGACCACGCTCAAGACGACTCCGTCGATGACGGTCTCCGAGTTTCGCTGCGATGCGGGACCGGACGACACGCCGTTTGCAGAATGCCGCACCGGTCATTCGCTGGCCTATGTCCGGCAGGGCAGCTTTGGCTGCAATTGCCGCGCGGGATTCTTCGAACTGGTGGCGGGCTCGATGCTGGTCGGCGCGCCCGGCGACGAATATGTCTGCACGCATGAGCATGTGTCCGGCGACGTCTGCCTGTCGTTCTTCTTCAGCGAGGACCTCGTCGATGCGCTCGGCGGTCGGCGCGAGACCTGGCAGGTCGGCGCAACGCCGCCGCTGCCGGAACTGATGGTGCTGGGCGAGCTGGCGCAATCGGCAGCAGATGGCAACAGCGATCTCGGTCTCGACGAGGTCGGCCAGATCCTGGCCAGCCGTTTCATCGAGGTCGTCTCGGGCAAGGCACGCAAATCTGCGTCACCAACAGCGCGCGATCGCCGCCGCGCGGTCGAGACCGCGCTGTGGATCGACGAGAATTCGCAAAGCGAGATCGACCTCGACGACGCGGCCAAGCAGGCGGGCCTGAGCCCGTTCCATTTCCTGCGGCTGTTCTCCAACGCGCTCGGCGTCACCCCGCATCAATATCTGCTGCGCTCGCGGCTGCGGCGCGCGGCGCGGCTGCTGACGGATGACGACATCGCGGTCACCGATGTCGCCTATGACGTCGGCTTCGCCGACCTCTCCAACTTCGTGCGCACCTTCCATCGCGCCGCCGGCGTCTCGCCGACCAAGTTCCGGCAGGCCTCGCGCGGGATGCGTAAAATCCTCGGGGAACCCCTCACCCTCAATTAAGCGATGTTTTGCGCCGCAGGGGTAACCGCCTGTTGACCTGCCAAAGCACTACGGATTGGCGGTTGCGGGGTCTCACCTTAGGATAGGTCTGAAGGGCGACTTAACGCCGATTGAGGAATCTACATGAGCGATGGCTCCGGTGTCGTGATGGTGGCAACGTTGATCGCGCTGGCGACAGGGCTCGCCTTCATCGCCGGCTGCGCGATCCATTACGGCCGCCAGATCACGTCACGGCGAGTCCCGATGCAGTGGGGCCTCAACGGTGCGCCGACCTGGTTCGCGCCGCGCGTCGTCGGGATCTGGTTCGCCTTCGGCTTCACGGCGCTCGTCTCCGCCGGCCTGCTGATCGCGGCCCAGTACGAGCCGCAAAAACTCGCCGGCCTGATCTTCGCCCTGGTCATCGTGACCGGAACGAACATGTGGATGCAGGCCGTCCATCTGAAGCGTGTCATCCGTTGGCAGCAGCAGGCACCGGCGGGCTAGCCCTGGCGTTGCGATGGGGTGGCTCATCACCATTGGCGCCCTCGTACTGTTCGCCTGGTTCGTGAGGCGATCCCTCGAACGCTCGGGCGAGTTTAGCGCACCTGATCTGCTGGCGCGCTCCCCGCTGTATTGGTCCGCAGCGACACTCACCATGATGCTGCTCGGCATCGTGCTCTACATGGCGCACATTCATCACCAGAGGCCCATTCCATGGTTCTTCTGGCCACTCGTCGCGGTCCTCATTGTCGCCATCCTGCTGCTGCGCCGCGCTCTCAAGTGGCGGTATCCGGTCTAGTTGCGGGCCAGCGGAATGCGCAAGATTCTCCAAGAGCCGCCTCCCCTGCCCTGGGTAGGGTCGTCTCCATCGGCGCGGACCACGCGCGCTTTTTGATGGAGACGATCATGTACGACCACATTGGTTTACGCGTTGCCGATCTCGACGCCAGCATGCGCTTCTACACGGCGGTGCTGGCCCCGCTCGGCCATGTCCTGTGCTCGAGCGGCGACGGCTATGCCGGCTTCGGCCCGAAGGGCGAGCCGGCGCTGTGGCTGCATCTCAACAAGGGCCGCAAGGCCGACGGCGTCCACATCGCGTTCCGCGCCAAGGACCATGACGCCGTAAAGGCGTTTCACAGCGAAGGCCTCAAGTCCGGCGGACGCGACAATGGCGGCGCGGGTCCGCGCAAGGATTACAGCCCGACCTATTACGCGGCGTTCTTGATCGACCCCGACGGCAACAATGTCGAGGCTGTCTGCACGTGAGACTCTAGCCGTCATTGCGAGGAGCGCAGCGACGAAGCAATCCAGACCGCCTCTGCGGATGCATTTCTGGATTGCTTCGCTGCGCTCGCAATGACGGGTGTTGCGACATCCAATCTTCGACCCAAGGAATGAAATCATGGCTTCCATCCACAACGACGTCCCCCTCAACGTCCCCGCTACCCGCGTGTGGGATGCGGTGCGCGACTTCGGCGCGCTGCCTGAGCGGCTCGCGCCCGGCTTCGTCACCGCATGCACGCTCGACGGCGATGCGCGGATCGTCACCTTCGCCAACGGGTCGGTGGCGCGCGAGGTGCTGGTCGATTGCGACGAGACGCGGCAGCGGCTGGTCTATGCGATCAACAACGAGCGGCTGAAGCATTACAGCGCATCGGTGCAGGTGATCGCCGAAGGCGCGACGGCGTGCCGACTGGTCTGGACCATCGACATGTTGCCGAACGAGCTCGCAGCTTACGTCGAGGGTCAGACCAAGGACGCGGTGCGCGCCATTCACAAGGCGTTTCCGCCGGCTTAGGGCACAACATGGGCTCTGTGATTTTTCTCACAGAGCTCACCTCTCGCGCATCCTAACGATAGCTCCCGTGCGCCCGGTCCAGCTCCGCTGTTCCGGCGGCGCACCTGACGCGAGGAGCAAGTCATGAGAGGTGCTGACAAGGTGATCTGCCAGGCAGCCGCCGTGCTGCTTGTGCTTTCAATGACGAACGCGCCGGCGCGCGCGCAATTCGGCGGCTTCGGCGGTGGCGGCGGTGGTCAGGACATGATGACCCAGATGGCGCCGATGCTGGAAATGATGAAGGCGAAGATGGGCAAGCGCCGCTTCGGGATGCTGATGCAGACCATGGGCCCGATGATGTCCGGCATGATGGAGAACGGCGGCGGCGGTCTCGGCGGCATGATGGGCGGCATGGGTGGAATGGGCGGCATGAGCGCCGGCGGCGGCGGCTTTGGCGCGCCGAACTATGGCGGCGGCATGAGCCTCGGCGGAATGGGAGGCATGAGTGGCATGGGCGGCGGCAACATCATGGGCATGCTCGGCGGCGCCGGTGGCGGCGACATGATGGCCATGATCCCGCAGCTGATGCGCATGGCGAATGTCGGTGGCGGACGTCGCCACAAGCGGCGTTGAAGCGCGGCGAGGCGCCGCTCTTCAACATTATCTGTTTGCGCATGATCTATTCGGAAAACCGCTGCACACTGTTCCGGATCATGCGCTAGTCCACGGCCGATAGCGCCGGATCGACCCTGGTCTTGCTCGCGCGCGGTCCCCAGCGGGTCAGCACCACGCTGGAGCAGGACAGCACACCGAGCACGACCATCGAGCTCGCAGCGAGCCAGAAGAAGCCTTGCGCCGTGTAGCCGTGCGTCGACAGCCACCAGCCGAGCACTGCGATGTAGACCAGCCGCGCGGTCTGCGCCAGCACGGGTCCCAAGACCTTCGCTGCGCCCTGCGAGGAGAAATACATCGCGGAGGCAAGGCCGAGGAAAGCGTAGAACGGCGCCACCGTCTGCAGGTATTGGTGGCTGGTGGTGCGCACGGTCTCGCTGTCGGTGAAGATGTTGACCCAGATATCCGGGAAAATCGCGATCAGCGTCGCGGGCACGCCGACGGCGATGAAAGCCGACACGCCGGCGGTCCAGGCGATGCGGCGCGCACGCGCGACCCTGCCGGCGCCGATCGCCATGCCGATCATCGGCACCGAGGCGATGCCGAACGAGAACGCGATCGAGGTCAGCAGGAATTCGAGACGCGCGCCGATGCCGTAACCGGCGAGGATCGCAGTGCCGTACCCTGCCAGCAGATGGGTGAAGATCGAGATCGTCAGCACCGATTGCAGCGGCGAGAAACAGGCGATGGCGCCGACCCTGAGGATGTCGAAGAACATCGCCCACTGGATGCGCAGGCCGCGCAGCTTTGGCACGACGCGGGCGCGGCCGGAGAACAGATACCAGCTCATCACGCCGATATTGGCGGTGTAGGCGATCAGCGCGCCGGCGGCGACGCCGCGCATGCCGAATTGCGGGACCGGCCCGAGGCCAAGGCCGAGCGTGCCGCCGAGCAGGATCTGCCACACCGCCGAATTCAGCATCAAGAGCGAGGGCAGCTTCATGTTGCCGGTGCCGCGCAACACGCCAGCCATTGTGTTGAGCAGCCAGGGCAGCACCGCGCCGCCGAAGAACACCTGCGTGTAGGCGATCGCCTGCGCCAGCACGTTGCCGCGGCCGCCAAGCAGATCGAGCAGGCGCGGCCCGAACACCAGCATGCCCACCATGAAGACGAGGCCGAAGGTGATGCCGATCAGCAGCGCATGCGCCGCCAGGACCGAGGCGCGCTCACGGTCGCCGGCGCCGAGCGCACGCGCGATCGCGGATGCCACCGCGCCGCCCATGGCGCCGCCGGACATCGTCATCATCAGGATCACGCAGGGAAACACCAGCGCCATCGCCGCCAGCGACTCGACACCGAGCCGACCGATATAGGAGGTCTCCGCGATCACCACGCAGGTGCCGGCCGAGAGCCCGATCACGTTCGGCCAGGCGAGGCTCACCAGCGTGCGCAGGATCGGCCCGTCGAGCAGCGCGCTCTTCACCGGCCGCGGGGGCGGCGGCAGCGGACGCTCCTCCTCATCGACCGGAATCTCGGCGACGGCGACGTCGGACATGTCCTCTCCCGGGCACGGGTCGTCGCCGAAACGGCGCGGCAATGGTTGGGTGTGCCAAATGAATGGTTCGCGCGCGGCGCGCGGCAGGGGCTTGTTAGCACGGGACCCGGCGATTCCACCTGCGTCCGGCGCAGCCGTGCCCTGCGGCAGCGCATTTCAGCCCGTGGAATTGCGGTCCAGGCGTTAACTTACGGTCCAGACCAACGGTGGCCGGCCGCCGGTAGCGGCGTTCATGGTCACGTTGATGTGTCGCCCGCATCCGGCGGCGAGACCCTCGAACAGGCCTTCCAGCACCTTTGCGCAGGCGCGGTGATAATCGCCGACATCGCTCATCAGCTTCCAGCTCTGCTGCCGGATTTCAAAGCTGCGCTCGGACTCCGTCGCCTCGGCGGCATCGTCCTGCGCCGCGAACAGCGCGCCGAGGAACGAGGCGAACTCGCGCGCGCCACCGCGCCGCATCGCGAGCGCTTCGGCGATCTCGTCGAAGTATTGCATGCCGATCAGCTTGCCGGTGAGGTGCAGGAGATAGCCGGCATCCTCCAGGCCGAACAGCTGCACCATCACCGGCGCTGCGGTCCGCACATATTCCATGGCGTAGTTGCGATAGGCCTTTTCCAGGCGCGGCTTTGGCCAGCTTGCCACCGGCAGCGCCGGCGCGGTGGCCGCATCGAACAGCGGCGCTTCGAGGTGGCGCGCGAACACCAGGCGCTGATCGATTTCGAGCGGATGATCGTATTGGTGATAATAGCCTTCGAGCCCGTCCTGGCCGTCGACGCTCTGCTTGGTACAGACGAAGCCAAGGCGGAGATCACCGAGCGCAACGCCATTGTTGGCGTGCCAGCCGCGCAGCATCGCGCGCGAGACTTCACCGGGCACGCCGCAGATCGCGGTGCCGCGCCAGATCCAGCGCGGCGGCGGATAGCGGATCCATGCTTTTGTGTCGCTCTCGTACATGTATTCGACGTGCACGCCGCCGATCCAGTTCGAGAGGTAGTGATATTGCGCAGCGGCGACGGCGGGCGGCAGATGGCTCAGCCCGAGTTTTTCCAACCCCGGCAGGAAGCGCTCCTGCTGCTGGCGGCGAAACACGCGGAAGACGAACTCGGCGGCGTCAGCCGTGCCGCGTCGGGTGACGACGGTGAGGATCAGGCCGGTGAAATAGGCGTGATAGAGATCGGCGACCGCGCGCCAGCGCTTCCATTGGGCTTCCTGCGCCGTGTCTGCAGCACTCATGTTCACTCCCGATCACCGTTTCGAAGGAGTGTGTCACTGCCCCCGTCAGCGGGCAACCGCGTGCGCATGCAGAGCGCCCTGCGCGATCGCACACCAATTCCGCTTCACGAAGTTTTCGGGGCAGCGGCAGCTTTCGCCGCGCGTTCGCGCTCGACCCGCTCGGTGACGTCGCGCGCCATCGCGACAGAGCCCTGCACCTCGCCGCCGGCATCGCGCACAAGCGCAAACGTCATCTCGATGTAGAGCTTGCGCCCGCTCTTGTGCAGCGCGCGGGTCAGCGTCGGCTTGCCCGCGAGCTTCATGCTGCCGCTCGCAAACGCCGCCTCAAATCCCTTCCAATGCGCGGCGCGCAAATGCTCGGGAATGATCAGATCGAGGTTCTGCCCGAGCGCGTCATCGGCAGTGAAGCCGAACAGCGCGGTGGAGGCGCGATTCCAGCGCGTGATCGTACCGGAGCGATCCGAATAGATCAGCGCGTCCGCGACGTCGTCGAGGATGCGTGCGTCGAGATCGGATTGATCAGTCATGTCGTCATCTCCCGCTTCATGTGCGGTGTCATCGCCCGACTTGATCGGGCGATCCAGTATTCCAGAGGCAGCTGTGATAGAGCCGATAAGCTGCGGCGTACTGGATGCCCCGGTCAAGCCGGGGCATGACCGTGAGGTACGACAGTAGGGCGTGCAGCTACACCCGAAAATGCTTCGATAGTTTGAGGCCCTGGGCCTGGTAGTTCGAGCCGATGCGCTGGCCGTACATGGCGTCGGGACGCGAGAGCATCTTTTCGTAGACGAGGCGGCCAACGATCTGACCGTGCTCGAGGATGAACGGCACCTCGCGCGAGCGCACTTCCAGCACGGCGCGCGCGCCCTGCCCGCCCGCGCCGGCATAGCCGAAGCCGGGATCGAAGAAGCCGGCATAGTGCACGCGGAATTCGCCGACCAGCGGATCGAACGGGACCATCTCCGCGGCGTAATCCGGCGGAACCTGCACCGCTTCCTTGGAGGCGAGGATATAGAACTCGCCGGGATCGAGGATCAGGCTGCCGTCGGGACGCGCCGAAATCGGCTCCCAGAAATCTTCCACCGAATAGCCGGAGCGGCGATCGACATCGACCACGCCGGTGTGGCGCTTGGCGCGATAACCGACAAAGCCGTTCGCCCTCTCGCCGGAGAGATCGACCGAGACGGCAACGCCGCCGGCCAGATCGGCATCGTCGACATCGACCAGGCGCTCAGTCGCATGCAGCGCATCGAGCTCGTCGATGCCGAGGATGGCGTCGCCGGTGCGGAAGCGCACCTGGGACAGCCGCGAGCCCTCACGAACCAGCACCGGGAACGTCTTCGGGCTGATCTCGGCATAGAGCGGACCATGATAGCCGGCGCCGATCATGTCGAACCGGCGGGTGCCGTCGGCGATCACGCGGGTGAAGACGTCGAGACGTCCGGTCGAGCTCTTCGGGTTCGCGGCGGCGACGATCTCCGGCGGCAGCGCGAGGCTCTCCAGCAGCGGCACGATGTAGACGCAATTGGTCTCAAGCACTGCGCCGTCAGCGAGGCTGAACTCGTGCAGCTTCAATTCGTCGATGCGTTCGGCGACGGTGGCACCGGGGCCGGGCAGAAAACTCGCGCGCACGCGGTAAGCGATGTCGCCGAGACGCAGGTCGAGGCTCGCGGGCTGGATCTGGCTTTCGACGAAGTCGTAAGCGGGCAGGATCAACCCCTCTTCCGCCATCGCCGCGATCATGCGGTCGGGCAGGATACCATTGGCGTCGGGGGCGACCGTGAACGTCAACCGATGATCCTCATCTGGGGTCAAATACATCCGCAAACGCGGGAAATACCAGTCTTTTACGGCTATCCGATGGACGCCTTGACGAAAAGGGCAATGCGGAATATGAGCATGACTTATCCCGTGGTGATTTGAGCCGGCCGGCTTGCAGCCACGTTAAATAAGTCGCTAAACAGGCCGGGGACCTCTGTGATCCCGGCCCGTGGTTTTATCCAGGCCGGTTTTTTTGTGACCGTTTTCGACGAGACGGTCATAACGGAGGTACCTATGTCGAAGCCAACTGCCAATTACCGCCCCGAAACCCGGCTGGTCCATTCCGGCACGCTCCGCTCGCAATATGGCGAGACCTCGGAAGCGCTGTTCCTGACCCAGGGCTATGTCTACGGCAGCGCCGAGGAGTGCGAGGCGCGCTTCAAGGGCGAAGACCCCGGCTTCATCTATTCCCGCTATTCCAACCCGACCATCTCGATGTTCGAGCGCCGCATGATCGAACTCGAAGGCGCCGAGGCCGCGCGCTCGGCCGCGACCGGCATGGCTGCGGTGACCACCGCGATCCTCGCACCGCTCAGGGCGGGCGACCATGTCGTCGCCTCGCGCGCGCTGTTCGGCTCGTGTCTCTACGTCGTGCAGGATCTGCTGCCGCGCTACGGCATCGAGACGACGCTGGTCGACGGGCTCAAGCTCGACGAATGGCAGCGCGCGGTGAAGCCCAACACCAAGACGTTCTTCCTGGAGAGCCCGACCAATCCGACGCTGGATGTGCTCGACATTCCTGGCATCGCCGAGATCGCGCACAAGGCCGGCGCACGGCTGATCGTCGACAACGTGTTCGCCACCCCGATCTGGCAGAGCCCGCTCGCGCTCGGCGCGGACGTCGTGGTGTATTCGGCGACCAAGCACATCGACGGCCAGGGCCGCTGCCTGGGCGGTGTGATCCTGTCCTCGGAAGCGTTCATCTCCGAGCACATCCACAATTTCATGCGCCAGACCGGCCCGTCGATCTCGCCGTTCAACGCCTGGGTCCTGCTCAAGGGCCTGGAGACGCTCGGCGTGCGCGTGCGGGCGCAGACCGACACGGCGGCCCGTATCGCCGACGTGCTGGCAAATCACCCGAAGATTTCGCGACTGGTGTTTCCGGGTCGCGCCGATCATCCGCAGGCGGCGCTGGTGAAAAAGCAGATGCGCGGCGGCTCGACACTGGTCGGCTTCGAGGTGAAGGGCGGCAAGCAGGGCGCGTTCCGCGTGCTCAATGCGCTGAAGCTTGCAAAAATCTCCAACAATCTTGGCGACGCCAAGAGCCTCGTGACCCATCCGGCCACCACGACGCATCAGCGTCTCAAGCCCGAGGACCGCGCCGCGCTCGGCATCAGCGAAGGCTTTATCCGCTTCTCCGCGGGGCTCGAGCACGCCGATGATCTGATCGAGGATCTGACTGCGGCGCTCGAGCAGGCGTGAGGTTGTAGCTTTCGTAGGGTGGGCAAAGCGAAGCGTGCCCACCAGTCACGATCAACGGTACGAAAAGATGGTGGGCACGGCGCAAGCGCGCCTTTGCCCACCCTACCATCACATCGGCCGGTAAGTCTTCACGTCACCCGGCACGTTCACGCCGATCTTGATCTGGCCGACGGAGCGGATGATGTCGTCGCCCAGCAGTTGGGCGAAGCAGGCATAGCCCCAATCGTTCATGTGCAGGCCGTCGGCGATAACGAAGCTCTCGACCGGGATATCCTGCTTCTCGTGCCACTCGCGCATCACTTCGAAGCGCGGGAAGATGCCGACGTGACGGAGCTCGGCGACCTTGCCGAGCAGCTTGATCATCTTGCCGGCGCTTTCGGAACGCTCGTTGACGCGCGGCGAATACTGCGGATCGACCAGCACGATGTCGGCGCCGCCGGCGGCCTGGATGCGGGAGATGCCGTCTTCGACCAGCTTGGCCGTCTCGCCGGGATCGTGGTTGCGCAGCACCGCATTGGTGCCGACCTGCCAGATCACGAGATCCGGATGCAGATCGATCACGGCGGTCTGCAGCCGCTTGATCATTTCCGGCGCGTCCTCGCCGCCGACGCCGGCATTGACGACGGAGATGTCGGCCGTGGGATATTGCCGGCGCAGCTGTGCGCGCAGACGGTTCGGATAGTTGAAATCGGGCGAGCTCGCGCCGAAGCCCGCAGTCGATGACGATCCAAACGCGACGATCATGACGGGCTTGCCCGCGACGAGCTTGCCCGCGACGTGCGGCAGCGAGCCCATCGCCTTCGAGCCGCCCTTCGGCGGCAGGCAGGGCACGCGACTGAAGATGTCGCCGGCCGATTTGGCGACTTCCTTGACCTTGTCGAGCGCCTTGCCGGCAACGCCGCGCTGATCGGTGGGCTGGCGCGCAGCTACAGTCTGCTGCGCAGGCGTCGAATTGTCCTGTACGGCGGCCTGCGCCTCAGCGGGCGCGAACGAGGCAGTCAGCAACAGCAGCGCAACGGCTGGTACAGCCAGCGATGTCGTCAGCCAAAAAGGGCGAAAAGAACTCATTAACGCTAGACCTCAATTTTGCTGCTGGGCCGGCCCCACATGGGCAGCTTCGATGACGAACTGCGCCAACGCCCGGCCAAGGCAATCATGCACCTGCTTTGCCAACTCCAGTCCACGCGACGAGTTGAACAGGTCGAACTGACCCTGATCATTCCATTGCCGCATGATCGCGAAACGGTCGAACAGGGGAATGTCATGCTCCTGCGCCACCACACGCAGATTATCGAGATAAGGCGGCGCCGAGATCATCGTCTCGGTACGCGGGCTGTACTGCAAATTCATCAAAACGACGTCGGCCCCCGCTTGCTGCAGCGCGGCGACACCGTCTGTCACCGCACTACGAAATTCGTCGGGATCGATGGATCGCATAGCATCCACGGTCCCGGTCTGCCAGATGACCAAAGTAGGCCTTTTTGCTTCCATCAGCTTAACGAAGCCGGAGGCCGCTTCCTCGGCCGTCTTCTTCCCCTGTATTTCTACGGTGAGATGCACTTGCTCCCGCGGCAGCTTTTCCTTGAGGATAGCCTGCAGGCGCGCCGGATAGGAGCTGTCCTCAGAGGACGGGATCGTCGAGGAGCGGCTGCCGATCACCAGGATTTCGAGGGGTTTGTCGGTCTTGATGGCTTCCGCGACCTTGGGGAGCTGGCTGTCGGTCGTGATCAGATAGGCCGGCAGCTCGCAGGACGGAGGCGTCGCGCTGGGAGCCGGTGCAGCAATCTGCGCGCGCGCGGAAGGGGCGGCGAAACAGCCGCACAGCAGGACCAGGCTCAGGAGAACCTTCGCCTTCATCAGCCCCCTCCGGCCATATCGGCACTGCCGACGGCGCTTTTGGTTTTCGAACCGCTCTTGTCAGCCACCCGCTTGTACCATGAAATCACCCACGCCATGCCCCACATGATCAGGATTCCGGAGAGACTAATCAGCGCATGCATGGCTGCGCCGCCGGAGACTTCGGCCAGGATGAAATGGCCGGC
>JAEWBW010000323.1 GCA_023390955.1 Pseudomonadota bacterium | reverse complement strand
GGTCATCGACGTTCCCGTTAATCTCTGCGTTCCAGTCCCGCAGCAGGTTTCCTTCGACGCTGCAGCCACGGTGACGCTTGGCGCCATCGCGATGCAGGGCGTGCGCCGCGCGCAGCCGACGCTTGGCGAGACGGTGGTCGTGATCGGGCTCGGAATTCTCGGGCAAATCACGGCGCAGCTGCTGACCGCCAATGGGTGCCGCGTCGTCGGAGCCGACGTGGACGACAAGCGCATTGCGACCGCGATGGAGAACGGCCTCGATCACGGCATCAATCCCAACGCCGGCAATCTGGTCAACAGCATCGTCAAGCTGACCGATGGGTTCGGCGCCGACGCTGCGATCATCACGGCGGCGTCCGCGTCCAGCGAAATTCTCGCCCAGGCTTTCCAGGCCTGCCGCAAGAAGGCGCGCGTCGTGATCGTCGGCGACGTCGGCCTGAACATGTCGCGATCCGACATCTACGCCAAGGAGCTCGATGTCCTGATCTCCTGCTCCTACGGGCCCGGACGCTACGACCCCGTCTATGAGGAGGAGGGCGGCGATTATCCGCTCGCCTATGTCCGCTGGACCGAGAACCGCAACATGGGCGAATATCTTCGCCTGCTCGCGGCCGGCCGTGTCCGGCTCGACAACATGCTGCATGAGCCCTATCCGATCGACCAGGCCGAAGAGGCATACGGCCGGCTGGCGGGCGAGGGCGAGAAGCCGCTGCTGGTCCTGTTGCAGTATCCGCATCGGGACGAGGCCTTGCGCTCCGTGTTGCAGATCGCGCCTCCGAAGCCGGTCGATGGCCGCATCAAGATCGGCGTCGTCGGGGCCGGCAGCTTTGCGCAAGGCATACATCTGCCGAACCTGAAGAAGCTCGACAACAAGTTCGACCTGCGCAGCGTCGTGAGCCGTACCGGCTTGTCCGCGCGCACGGCTGCAGAAAGCTTTGGCATCAGCACCGCGAGCACCGATTTCCAGGCCGTTCTCGACGATCCGCAAATCGATCTCGTCCTCATCGCGACGCGGCATGATTTGCACGCCGAGATGACGCTTGCGGCGCTGAAGGCCGGCAAGCATGTCTTCGTCGAGAAGCCGACGTCGATGACCGAAGAGGGCCTGGACGCGATCGAGGCGTTCTACGCGGCCAATCCGAACGGACCGCTGTTGATGACGGGTTTCAACCGGCGGTTCGCGCCGGCCGTCACCGCGGCACGCGAGGCGATCAAGGGACGCCTGTCGCCGATGATCGTCAACTACCGCATGAATGCCGGCTACATTCCCAGCGATCATTGGGTACACGGCCCTCACGGTGGCGGCCGCAACATCGGCGAAGCCTGCCACATCTACGATCTGTTCAATGCGCTCACCGGCAGCCAGCCCGTCGAGGTTCAGGCCCGCGCGATCGTGCCGGCCAGCGGCCATTGGCGCCGTGATGACAATTTCGTGGCTACCGTTCGCTACGCGGACGGATCGCTGTGCACGCTGACCTACACGGCGCTCGGCGCGAAGGAATTTCCCAAGGAGCGCTGCGACATCTTCGTGGACGGGAAAGTTCTCGTGCTCGACGACTACAAGCGGCTGGACGTCACCGGCGGGAAGGGCGGCTGGAAGGGCCTGACCATCGAAAAGGGGCAGTTCGAAGAGCTGATCGCGCTGGCCGACGCCTTCAAGCCGGGCGGCAAATGGCCGATCTCACTCGCCGACCAGGTGGCGGCGACGCGGATCAGCTTTGCGGTCGAGAAGCAGCTGTTCGAGTAGGATGGACTGGGCGCAATTTTCAACCAAGCGCGACCAATTTATCGCGGTCGCGGCGGTCCGCGGATCGCTCTGAGGTTCATCGGATAATTCTGAAATGAACTTGGCACGATTGTATTGCAGCAAGACAATTTTGCGTCTCGCTCTCGCCGCAATCGTCGCGATGGCGTTTGTGGTCCGCCTTGACTATCTGATCTTGAAGGGAGGCCTCCAGGCCGACCAGGTCGGATGGGCGTATCAGTACTACTTCGGCGGCATAACCCTGACCTACCTCAACATCAGGAATGCCATATTGTCGTGGACGGCGGAGGGGCAGCCTGTGCCGTATCTGCCGGGATATCCCACGTTCCTGGCAGTCCTTCATAACCTCGGTGCGAAAGACCTGGGCTCGGTCCGACTGATCCAGATCGTGATCGATACGGTGTCGATTTTTCCGCTGTACTTCATTCTCCGCAGCATCGGCAGTGCGATAGCGGCGGCCCTGATCGCGTGTCTGATATATGCGATTGCTCCATGGTGGGGCGTAGGATCGACTTATCTGCTCGGGGAGTCCCTGCTTCCCGCGCTGATGCTTTTCTTCATGGCCGGCATGCTCGTCGTCCGGCAGCGTGCGGACAGCATGACGGCCTGGTTTTTGCTCGGGCTTCTATCGTCCATCCTGCCCTTCTTCCGCTCGGACATGATGTTGCTGGTCGGGCCCCTGTTCATCTGGGCGTTGATAGCCGCACCGAGAGCCCGAAGGCTTTCTTCTTCCGCCTCGGTCGTTGCGGGCTTCGTCCTTCCTTTGCTGCTCTGGAGCACGCGAAACTACTTCATCCACGACCAGTTCCTGCTCACGCCGCCCGCAAAGTGGTATGCGGCGTGGGCTGGCCTGGGTCAGGTGGCGAATGAGTTCGGCTATTTCGTCAACGATGCGCGAGCGATTCAGGTGCTTCGCGCCAAGGGTATCGAGTTCAATTCGATCCAGTCCGAGGCTTATTGGCATGCGGAGTATTTGAGGGCGTGGGCTGACCATCCCGGTCATGTGATCAGGACGATCCTTTTCAGACTCCGGCTGATACTTGGAGAGCCGGATTCGCAGGGCTTTGCACCTCTATTCATTCTTGCGGCGTACAAGTGCGTGGCGCTTGTCACTCCGGTTGTCTTGATTTGGATGCTTTACCGACGTCGATGGGCGGAGGCGTTTCTTACGGCGTTGCCGATGGCGTACGCGCTCGGAAGCTTGGGTTTCCTTTATGTCGAGCTACGTTATGTCCGCTATGCGGGGCTCACCTACCTCATGGTCCTGGCACTTGTATTTACCGCGGCCGGGAATCTTCTCGTGGCAGCATGGCCCGGTGGAGCGCAGCGCGCGGAATTCCGGCGATCAGCGGTTGGCGCCGCTCTCTTTTTTGTCGTTGGTCTTGGCGCCCTGTATCAGCTTCGCGCCACGATCAAAGCTGCGGAAGTTTTGGGCCTGGCTGGAAGACTAGACGTCGATTCGGTGAAGTCCCCAATCTCAGGGCTTGATGATCTCGCATTTCGGCCCGCTCTCCCAAGCGTTGAGATCGCGTCGGGCGTCTCGGGATTGCGATTGCAGGCCCGTGTGCCGGCCGGCACCTATTTGGCGCTCGCTCCTCTGCGGGCCCAGGAAAACGGCGTCGTCATCATTCGCTACCACGCCGCCGTGTCGCGGGGCGCTATTGGCTTCGGAGTCTTGTCGGCGGGCGGCGAGCGGTGGCTGTCTCATCAGAACGTGCCGGGTGGCGGAAATGGAGGAGCAGAGGGCAGTCTCGTGAGTCCGGTCGAGCCTGGCAGCCAATTGGTCATCGACGCTCAGAACGCTGACGACGGGATCGACGCAGTGGTGAGTGGACTGCAATGGTCGCTTGCCTGTCCAAGGCCGGCGGGGATCTTACGGCTGTTCTTCAGCAGTAAGCCTATTCCCGCTCGCGAGTGCAGTCCGGCGCC
Organism: Pseudomonadota bacterium; assembly: GCA_023390955.1. Classification (GTDB taxonomy): domain Bacteria; phylum Pseudomonadota; class Alphaproteobacteria; order Rhizobiales; family Xanthobacteraceae; genus Bradyrhizobium. Next base: position 12,452 of record JAEWBW010000323.1, on the reverse strand, counting down.
TGGGAACTAGATGGACCGCACGGATTCAAAAAATATGACGGCCACCGCGTCCAGCGCCAGGGCTCTCGGCAAGCTGTCGCAGGTTGGGCCCTTTGCGCTATTTCATCGCAGTACAGCGATGCTGCCGATCGCTCTCGCCGCAATTATCGTGATGGCGCTTCTAGCGCGCCTCGACCTCTTCATTTTGAAGGGGGGGCTCGAAGCGGACCAGGTCGCGTGGGCGTACAAATACTACCTCGGTGGCTTGACTGAGCATTATCTTAGTATCAGGGACGCCATCCTGTCGTGGACAGCGGAACGACAGCCCTGGTCATATCTCCCGGGGTATCCAGCCTTCCTGGCTCTCATCCGCGCTGCTGGCGTGAAGGATCTCGCCTCGGTCAGGCTGATCCAGGCCGTGATCGATGCGCTCGCAATTCTTCCGCTGTATTTTGTTTTGCGCAGCGTCGGCAGTTCGATCGTGCCGGCGTTCGTCGCATGTTCGATCTACGCGGTTGCTCCGTGGTGGGCCGCTGGATCGACCTTCCTGCTCGGGGAATCCCTGCTCCCGGCGCTGATGATTTTCCTTCTCGCCGGGATGGTTGCCATAGGGAAGCGCGCAGACAGTGTGACCGCGTGGCTTTCGTTCGGGATCCTATCGTCGATCCTGGCATTCTTCCGCTCGGACATGATCTTGCTTGCCGGGCCCCTGATCATCTGGGCATTGTTGGTTTCTCCTAGGAATCGAAGAGTTTCTTCTGCGGCCTGCGTGGCTGTCGGCTTCATCCTCCCTCTGTTGCTGTGGGGCACGCGAAACTACTTCGTCCATGGCCAGTTCCTGCTAACGCCCTCCGCAAAATGGTACGCGGCGTGGTCAGGACTGGGGCAGGTGGCAAATGAGTTTAGGTATTTCGTGAGTGATGAGCGTGCGGCGGGATTACTTAAATCCCACGGCATCCAATTTAATTCGGCTCAGTCCGAAGTCTTTTGGCACGCTGAGTATTGGAGGGCATGGGCGGACCACCCCGGTCATGTGATCAGGACGATCCTGTATCGCTTCGGATTGATACTGGGGGAGCCGGACTCTCAGGGGCTTCTTTCGCGTCTCGCTATTGCGACGTATCGCTATATGGCCTACGCCACAGCGATCGTCCTGATTTGGCTCGTCTACCGGCGTCGATGGGCAGAAGCTTTCCTGATCGCATTGCCGATGGCTTATGCGCTCGGAAGTCTGGGTTTCCTTTATGTCGAATTGCGCTATGTGCGCTATGCTGGTCTCACATATCTTTTCGCGCTCGCGATCGTCCTCAGCGCGGCGGAATATCTTGCGCTGGCGGCGTGGCCGGGCGGGGCGCAACGTGCTCAACCGAAGTGCCTGAGAACGTTTGTTGGCGTTGCCTTCCTTTTGGCTGCTGCCCTGGGTTGTGTGCATCAGCTCCGCACCATGACGAAAGCGGCGGAAGTCCAAGGTCTGGTCGGAAGGTTGGACGTGAATTCCGTGCAGTTTCCGTTCTCTGGGCTGGATGACCTTGCATTTCAGCCAGCCGTCCCTGGTGTTGAAATCGTCCCCGCTGAGACAGGGCTGCGGTTACGGGCCCGTGTAGCGAGCGGTTCCTACCTGGCGCTCGCTCCCCTCCGGGCCCAAGAAAGCGGCGTGGCCGTCATTCGCTACCGCGCCGCGGTGCAGGCCGGCGCCATAGGCATCGGAGTCTTGTCGGCAGGCGGCGATCGATGGCTATCTCATCAGAGTCTGCCGGATCGTGCAGCCGGAGCGGCGGACGGAGGTTTTGTGAGTGCGGTCGAGCCGGGCAGCCAGCTAGTTATCGACGCTCAGAATGCCGCAGACGGAGTCGAGGCGGTCGTGAGTAAATTGCAATGGACACTCGCTTGCCCAAGACCGGAGGGGTTATTGGGGCTGTTTCTTAGCAACAAGCCTGTTCTGGCTCGAGAGTGCAGCCCGGCACGTGGGAATTGAATGGGCCGCACGGATTCAAGCAGTATGGCCTCCAACTCATCAAGCGTGCCGGTTTCGGGCGAGCTGCAGCGGACGGGGTTCCTTGCGCTATTGCCTCGTCGCGCGACGCTCGTGCCTCTCGCTCTTGCTGCAGTTGTCGTGTCGGCGCTCCTAACCCGCCTTGACTTCTTCGTCTTGAGGGGAGGGCTCGACGCGGATCAGGTCAATTGGGGCAACGGTGGCTTAACTCAGTACTACCTCAATATGAGGGATGCCATCCTGGCATGGACTGCGGAGCCGCGGCCCTGGTCGTATCTGCCGGGATATCCCGCCTTCCTGGCGATCGTCCAAATCGTCGGTGTGAAGGATCTCGCCTCGGTACGACTGATTCAGCTCGTGATCGACGCGCTTTCGATTCTACCGCTGTACTTTGCTTTGCGTCGTCTCGGCAACGCGACGGCGGCGGCGCTCTTTGCATGTTTGATATATGCGATTGCTCCATGGTGGGGCGCAGGATCGACCTTCCTGCTCGGCGAATCCCTCCTTCCGGCGCTGATGATTCTCCTCCTGGCCGGAATGGTGATTGTTCGGGAGCGTGCAGCGAACGTGCTCGCGTGGCTTCTGCTCGGGCTTCTGTCGTCAGTCCTGCCGTTCTTTCGCTCGGATATGATCTTGCTTGTTGGGCCTCTGATCGTCTGGGCGTTGTTGACGTCCCCAAAAGACCGACGCATCCCATATGCCGTCTGCGTGGCTGCTGGCTTCATCCTCCCCTTGTTGTTGTGGAGCACTCGAAACTACATCATCCACGATCAATTCCTGCTCACCCCTCCCGCAAAATGGTATGCAGCATGGTCAGGGCTGGGTCAGGTGGCGAATGAGTTCGGCTATTTCGTCAATGATGCACTTGCGGGTGAGCATCTTCAGCCCAGAGGATTCATACACAATTCGGTTCAGTCCGAGCAGTACTGGAGGGCAGAGTATTTCAGGGCCTGGGTCGACCATCCTGCACACGTGATCAAGACGATTCTCTTTAGATTTGGACGGATATTGGGAGAGCCGGAACCGCAGGGATACTTTCTCGGTTTCGCTCCGGCGGCCTACAAGTGGATGGCTTATGCCACGCCGATCGTGCTGACATGTTTGATCTATCGAGGTCGATGGGCAGATGCGTTTTTGATCGCATTGCCAATGGCATATGCGCTGGGGAGTCTGGGTTTCGTATATGTTGAGTTCCGTTATGTGCGTTATGCTGGCCTCACGTACCTTTTCGTACTGGCGTTCGTCCTGAGTGCGGCGGGCAGTCTCTCGCTGGCGACATGGGGGGCAAGGGCACTACGTGCCAAATTGCTGCAGCTGAGATCGGCCGTTGGCCTCGTTCTCTTCTTGGCCGTCGCGTTGGGCACCTTGTATCAGCTTCGCATCACCACCAAAGCCGCGGAAATTCAGGGATTGGCTGACAGATTGGATGTCAGTGCGTCACAGTTGCCAATCTCGGAACTGGAAGATCTCGTTTTTCAGCCTGCTCTCCCGAGTATTGGGGCTGCGTCTGGTAAGACGGGCTTGCAATTGCAGGCCCGTGTGCCGGCCGGTACATACTTGGCGCTCGCTCCTTTGCGAGCCCAAGCGAAGGGCGTGGCCGTCATTCGCTACCGAGCCACGGTGCAGCGAGGCGCTATTGGCCTCGGTATCCTGTCGGCGAACGGCGATCGATGGCTATCGCACCAAGACGCCCAGGCTGGCGCGAACGGAGAGTTTGAAGGAAGTTTTGTGAGTGTGGTCGAGACGGGTAGCTTGCTCGTCATCGACGCTCGAAGAGCAGACGAGGGGATCGAAGCAGTCGTGAACAAGCTGCAGTGGTCGCTTGGTTGCCCAACGGCGGCGGGCTTTCTTCGTTTGTTCTTGGGCGACAAAACTATTCCTGCCCGCGAATGCAATTCGGCGCGCGGGAGTTGAATTGGCTGAACGGATTAATGCAAGATGACCTCGAACCTATCAGATATACAGGCCGCACGCCAATTGCCCCAGATCGCCCCTCCTGCCTTGTCCGTCATCGTCCCGGTTTACAATGAGGATGAGACCATCCCGCATCTGGGCAAGGCGCTGTTTGCCAGTCTGGATCGCCTTGGCAGGACTTTCGAGGTGATCTGCGTCGACGACGGCAGCTCGGACGGTTCGTTGCAGGAGCTGCGGGCCATTGCCGCAGGCCGCCCCGAATTCAAAGTCGTGAGCTTCCGCAGGAACAGCGGCCAGACCGCCGCGATGATGGCCGGAATCGACTACGCCAGCGGCGATGTCATCGTCACCATCGATGCCGATCTGCAAAACGATCCCGACGACATCCCGTTGCTGCTTGCGAAGGTCGACGAGGGGTACGACGTCGTGTCCGGTTGGCGGAAGGATCGCCAGGATGCCGCGATCCGTCGTAATTTCGTCAGTCGTGTCGCCAACAAGGTGATCTCGCGGATATCTGGCGTCGCGCTCCATGACTATGGCTGCACGCTGAAGGCCTATCGCCGCGACGTCATCAAGGACGTCCGGCTCTATGGCGAGATGCACCGCTTCATCCCGATCTACGCGACGTGGATGGGTGCGCGGGTCTACGAGATGCCTGTGCGCCATCATCCGCGCAAATACGGCAAGTCTAAATATGGTCTCGGTCGCATCGGCAAGGTGATCCTCGACCTCCTCGTCGTCAAGTTTCTCGACAGCTATTTGGTCAAGCCGATCTATGTATTCGGTGGCTTTGGGCTCGTTTCACTGGCAGTTTCGATATTGATTTGCCTGCTGATGATCTGGCTTAAACTCGTCGAAGGGGTCTATATGATCCAGACCCCGCTTCCGATCATGGCCGCGATGACGTTCCTCGTGGGCGTCCTCAGCATATTGATGGGAATTCTCGCCGAGATGATGGTGCGCACGTATTTCGAATCGAGCGGTCGGCGCTCGTACAGCGTGCGCGAAACAGTCAATTTCCAGGCCGACTGAAGCATGTGCGGCATTGCGGGCTTCGTCGGACAAGGTGACCGCAGCGATCTGCTGGCGATGACGCGTGCGCTCATGCATCGTGGGCCCGACGACGAGGGGTACCACGTCGATCAGGACGCGCAGGTATTCCTTGGACACCGACGGCTTGCCATTCGCGATGTCGCCGGCGGACGCCAGCCGATGTCGAACGCCACCGGCACCATCTGCGTCGTCTACAATGGCGAGATCTACAATCACGAGGAACTGCGCGCCGAACTCGAAGCCAAGGGCCACAAATTCGTCAGCAGCCATTCGGATACAGAAGTGCTGGTTCACGGCTACGCGGAATGGGGAACCGGCATGGCGGAACGCCTCAACGGCATGTTCGCATTCGTCGTCCTCGATAAGGTGCGCCGCCGGCTCTACCTGGCCCGCGATCGTTTCGGCGAGAAGCCGCTCTACTACGCCCGGCGACCGGGGCTGTTCGGCTTTGCGAGCGAGCTCGGCGCACTCGTCCGCCACAGGTCGATTCCGGCCTCGCCGTCGCCGCTCGCGTTGCGCAAGCTGTTCGCCTACGGCTACCTGCCGGCGCCGCACGCGCTCTACGAGCACACGGCGAAATTGCCGGGCGGTCACTTTATGACGGTCGATCTCGAAACGCTCGAAACCAGCGTCACCGCTTACTGGCGGTTCAGGCTCGAGCCTGACGAAGACATGGCGGGCCGCGGCGAGGCGGCACTGGCGGAGCAGCTCCGGGAGCTCCTCGTCACCGCAACCGAACGACGGCTCGTCAGCGACGTCGGGATCGGCATCTTCCTCAGCGGCGGGCTCGATTCGAGCATGATCCTGGCCGCAGCCGCCCAAAGGCGTCCGCCGCGGGAAATCGATAGTTTCACCATCGGCTTCACGGAGCGATCCTACGACGAATCCGAATTCGCCCGTGTCGTTGCCCAGCATATCGGCTCGCGGCATCGCGAGCGCATCCTCAATCTCGATACGGCGATTGACCTGATCCCGTCGGTCCTGTCGCGGCTCGATGAACCGAGCGCGGACGCTTCCATTCTGCCGACCCATATGCTCAGCGCGTTCGCGCGCGAGAAGGTGACGGTGGCGCTGTCGGGCGACGGGGGCGACGAGCTGTTCGCCGGTTACGATCCCTTCGTGGCGCTCAAGCCGGCAGCACTCTATGCCGCGGTCGTCCCCGCGCCGCTGCATGCAGCGTTTCGTGCAATGGCGGAATACCTGCCGCGGTCCGGGCGGAACATGAGCCTGGACTTCAAGATCCGCCGCACCCTGATGGGGTTGTCGCAGCCCGAGGCGGCCTGGGGGCCTGCCTGGATGGCCCCCCTCGATCAGGATGCGATCGCTGAACTGCTTGGACAGCCGGTGCGGCCCGAAGATCTCTACAGCGAGGCGATGGAGCTGTGGGACAGCGGTCCGGCGCAAACGCGTATCGATCGCCTGCTCCAGTTCTTCACGACTTTCTACCTGCAGGACGACATATTGGCCAAGGTCGACCGTGCATCGATGATGTGCTCGCTGGAGACGCGTGCCGTGTTTCTCGACAACGACGTCGTCGAGTTCTGTCGCCGGCTGCCGGCCCGCTTCAAATACCGTAACGGCCAGCGCAAATATCTGCTGAAAAAGGCCCTGGAGCCTCTTTTGCCGTCAGAGATCATCAAGCGGAGGAAGAAAGGATTTGGTATACCGCTGGCGGACTGGCTGCGGAAGGTGCCGGCCACGGCACCCTTCGATCCGGTGCCCGGTGTCCACCCGGCCTGGATGCAGCGCGCATGGCAAGATCATCGCGCTGGTCGGGCCGACCATCGTCTGGCGCTGTGGACATGGCTTAGCCTGCAACAAACACTCAGCGCGACACGCAACGGTCATTGAGCATGGATTCGTCGGTCTTCCTCGTCGAAGCGAAAATTGAAGAGACGCACTGGTGGTTTGTGCAGCGTCGCCGGCTGTTCGCGGATCTGATCCGCAAGTCGAAGATTCCGCTCGATGCGGAGGTCGTGGATGTCGGCACCGGCACCGGGGCCAACCTGCGGCTTCTGAAGCAGATGGGATTTGCCCGGGTGACGGGCATTGATCCGAGCGAGGACGCTGCGCGCTGGTGCGCTGAAAAAGGACTGGGCACAGTGCGCACCGGCGACCTCTGCGCGCTGCCCTTGGCGGACAGTTCGGTTGATCTGGTGTTGGCGACCGACGTCATCGAGCATGTCTCGGAGGATGCGCGGGCGGTGGCCGAAATTCACCGCGTGCTGCGGCCCGGAGGCACGGCGCTGATCACCGTGCCGGCTTTTCCCAGTCTGTGGGGATTGCAGGACGTCAAGTCGCATCACTATCGTCGGTACCGCATGGCGCCGCTTGTTCGGCTCCTGAAAGGGGCGGGCTTGACGATCGAGCAGAGGTTCCATTTCAACTATCTGCTGTTCGCGCCGATCTACGCTGCGCGGCAGATCATCAATCTCCTGGATGTAAAGCTCGGCAGTGAGAATGAGGTCAACAATCCCGTGCTCAATCGGCTTCTTGGAGCCGTCTTTCGTTTGGATGTGACAACCGCGCCGCTGCTCAAGCCGCCGTTCGGTGTCTCGATTCTGGCGCTTGTTCATCGTCCTCTGGATTCGCAGGAGGCTCGGCCATGACCTCGCGCTTGACCGACCGCACCATCGACGATTTTGGCGATCAGTGGACGCGCTACACGGGCAATGAAGGCTTCTACGGTTCGCCGGAGCTTCTCGCCGATGTCTTCGGACCGTTGCTGGATATGGATGCCCTGAAGGGTAAGCGCGTGGCGGAGATCGGCAGCGGTACGGGGCGGATCGTCAACATGCTGCTCGCGGGAGGCGCGGCGCATGTCACCGCGCTGGAGCCGTCGCAGGCGATGCAGGTGCTGCGTCAAAACACCCAGCGCGATGCGGACCGCATCACTTATCTGGAATGCCGCGGCGAAGAGCTTCCGGCTGAGCCCGCTCAGGACATCATTGTGTCGATTGGCGTGCTGCACCACATTCCCGATCCGGAGCCCGTCGTCGCAGCCGCGTACGGCGCCCTCGAGCCCGGCGGTCAATTTCTGGTTTGGCTCTACGGATGGGAGGGCAACGCGGCCTATCTCCTCCTGGCTCTCCCGCTGCGCTTCATCTCGACACGACTGCCGCACGCCATGTTGTCGGGGCTTTGTCACGTCCTGAATGCCATCCTCGGCCTGTATATCGGTATCGCGCGGCGGATCCCTGTGCCGCTGCACCGCTACATGACCGAGGTCATCGGTCGCTTCTCCCGCCAGAAGCGCTACCTTGTCATCTATGATCAGCTCAACCCGGCCTATGCGAAGTACTACCGCGAGGCGGAGGCCCGCCAGTTGCTTGAACGGGCCGGGTTCGCGGACGTTGTTCTATATCATAGGCACGGCTACAGTTGGACGGTCATGGGACGGCGGCCGCCGCGCAAAGAGTTACAGTCATGAGCGGAGACACTACATCCAACCCGCAATCGGCGCATTACGATACGATCCATGATGCCTATGAATCGCATTATTATGATGCGGCGTCGATGGCGTATCGGCACCGGTTTCTCTACGAGCCCCTGCTGAAGGGACTTCAGCTGGGACAAGCTTCGATGGCTGATCTCGCCTGCGGCAGCGGACACAATTCGCTGGCGCTCCGAAGCTACTTTCCCGACATTCGCACGACAGGCTACGATATTTCGGAGGCGGCCTGCCGGGACTATCAGCGCAATACCGGGGCGCCCGCGCATCTCATCGACCTGACGCGCCCATTTTCACCCGACAGCGCTCACGATGCGGCCCTCATTATCGGAGGCCTGCATCATTGCGTGCTCGACCTCAAGACGACGCTGACGAACGTCGCGCGCATGGTCCGCCCCGGCGGGCATTTCATGATGATGGAGCCAAGCGACGATTCCTTCCTGAGCGGAATTAGGCGAGCTTGGTACAAGGCCGATCGGTACTTCGAAGCCGATACCGAACATGCGCTCAAGCACGACGAGCTGATCGCGATGGCGAGACCGTACTTTGTTCCGGAAAAGGTCCTCTATGTCGGGGGCCCCGCCTTCTACGCAATTCTGAACAGCCTGATCCTGCGTATTCCACTGGGCGCGAAACCGCCGCTCGCGCGGTTGCTGTTTCCGATCGAGAGTCTCTACAATCGACTGCCCGGCCGCGCGCCGTTCGCAGTGTTTCTTGCGCGCTGGCGCCGCACGGACGTGCCCGTCGAACAGGTGGGATAAGCCCGCCGTGAAGATGCTGTGGTGTCAGAAGCGGTGTCGATCGGCCTCATGATGAATTTGCAACGCAAGGATCCGCGACCCGCGTTGACCTTTCAGCGCGTGGTCGCCTACGCGGTCATTTCCGCGGCCGGTGTCGCGACCTCTCTGTATTTATTGTTTGGTGCGCTGGGTCCGCAAATGGACTGGCTGGCCGACACCAGTTGCATGAAAGGAAACAGCCGCTGGGTCTGCCTGACCACGGAACAGGGCAAGCGATGGTACCGCGGCGACTAGGCCGCGGAGAAGCGGACCGGCCTGTAGCCTGGAGGGCATGATCTACCATCGCTGGGGCGATCGGGCACGTACCGGTTTACGCCGCTCCAAGCTCCCCGGTTGTCGCTGCCATGCAGCGCCGAGGCAATCAGGCTCGCTCACCGGTCCCGCCGCGCTCGGGAAGGGGACGTGCAGCGGCCTCAGGCGAGCTTCAGGGCCTCGCGCACGAAGGCTGCCAGATTGCCTTCCCGGAACAGCAGGCCCCGTATGCCCGCGGCCTGCGCCGCCTCGACGTCGCGTTGCTGGTCGCCGATCAGGATGCTGCGGTCGACTGCGACGGGAAATCGTTTCATCAGGTCGAGGATCATGCCGGGCCCGGGCTTGCGCCGGTCGCTATCGCGACGGTAGCGCTCGATGATGCCTTCGGGATGATCGGGGCAGTATTCGAACGCGTCGATACGCGCACCGACCGCGGCGAGCTGCTCCGCCATCCAGCGATGCAGCGCGTCCACGTCGCTTTCCTGGTAGAAGCCGCGGGCGACGCCGGACTGGTTGGTGACGACGAAGGCGAAATAGCCGGCCTCGTTCACGAGCCTGACCGCCTCGCGCGCGCCATCCATCCATTCGAACTTGCTGGCCTCGAACAGGTAGCCTGCGTCGTGATTGAGAACGCCGTCGCGGTCGAAGAAGACGGCGGGACGTGTCGATATCGTCGTCATGAGGGACCGCAACAAAGGTTTCGCGGGCCCTTGTTCGCCGTTCGGCCAGCCTCTTGTCAAGACGGCCGCGGGCCTGCCGCTAGCGCTCGTCGGCGATGACCTTGCCGTCGTTCGGCAATGTGCCCGGGCTGACCAGCTCGACGCTCCCGCCGAGTTTCGTCACCGCGCGCAGGGTGGTCGCGATCTCGTCGCGCAGGGCGTCGTCCGGGGCCGCCGTTTCCGCCTTCAGTGTCATCATATCGGCTTCGCCCTGGCGCGAGACGACGAGGCGCAGGCGGCCTAGTGCAGGATGGCGCTTTGCGATGTCTGCGATCTGCTCGGGACGGACGAACATGCCTTTGACCTTGGTGGTCTGGTCGGCGCGGCCCATCCAGCCTTTGATGCGCATGTTGGTGCGGCCGCAGGCGCTCGTGCCGGGCAGCGTTGCGGTGAGGTCGCCGAGCGCCAGCCTGATCCAGGGATGATGCGGATCGAGAGAGGTCACGACGATTTCGCCGACATCGCCGTCCGCGACGGGCTCGCCCGTGCCCGGCTTGACGATTTCCAGGATCAGGTCCTCGGTCACGACCATGCCGTCTCGCGCCTCGGTCTCGAACGCGATCAGGCCGAGATCGGCGGTGCCAAAAGCCTGGTAGGCGTCGATGCCGCGCGCCTTGATCTCGGCCTGGAGCGAGGGCGGAAACGCCGCGCCCGAGACCAGCGCACGCTTGATCGAGGACACGTCGCGCCCCGCCGTGGCGGCGGCATCGAGCAGGATCTTCAGGAAATCGGGCGTGCCGCTGTAGCCGACGGGACGGTAGGCCTCGATCAGCTCGAACTGCTGCTCGGTATTGCCTGGGCCGGCGGGGATCACCGCGCAACCCAGCGCCCGCGCCGAGGCATCGAAGATGAAGCCGCCGGGCGTGAGGTGATAGCTGAAGGTGTTGAGCACGATGTCGCCGGGCCGCAAGCCTGCCGCGAACAGCGCCCGCGCGCCGCGCCAGGGATCGGCGCCCGTCGCCTCCGGTTCGAAGATCGGGCCCGGGGAGGTGAACAGGCGTGCGAATGTTCCAGGAGCCGCCGCCACGAAGCCGCCGAAGGGCAGGGATGCCTTGTGCAGGGCAGGGAGCTCCGACTTGCGCAGCACCGGCAGGCGCGCCAGCGCCGCTCGCGAGGTCACCGAGGCCGGATCGAGGCCCCTGAGGCGCTCGGCATAGGCTGGCGCAGCAATTGCGTTGCGTAAAACCTTCGGCAGCCGGGCGAACAGCGCGTCCTCGCGCTCGCTCGGCAGGCGCGTCTCAAGAGCGTCGTAATGGGCGGTCATGGCTGATCCTCGAGGGGACGTATCCGTTGCGCGCGGTCCCCGGCGTCGGTATCAGACGGCGCGAGAGCGGATTTGGAGACGGGTTGATGGCGGGCGAAGACGCCGTTGCGGCGGACGAGGCGGGCGATGTCATCGCGCGGCTGAAGCGCCGCATGATCGAGGACGCGCTGCCCCTGTGGTCGACCACAGGCTGGGACGCCGCCTCGGGCGGCTTCATCGATCGTCTGCACCGGGACGGAACGGCCGATCCTGCCGCACCGCGGCGCGTATTCGTCCAGGCGCGGCAGATCTATTGCTACGCCAAGGCGGCGCAGATGGGCTGGTATCCGGAAGGACGCGCAATCGCGTTGAAGGGTCTGGAGCACATGCTGGCGCGTGCGAAGTCGCCGGACGGCAAGCCCGGCTATGTCCACCGCCTGACGCCTGAGGGCACGGTGCTGGACAGCAGGCGCGATGCCTACGACCACAGCTTCATCCTGCTTGCGCTCGCAACTGTCTACGCGCTCGACAAGGACGCGCAGGTTCGCGCCGAGATCGACGTGCTGCTCGCCTTCATCGATGGCCATCTGCGGTCGCCCCACGGCGGTGTGCACGAGAGCCTGCCGGTCTCGATGCCGCGGCGCCAGAATCCGCATATGCATCTGTTCGAGGCGATGATCGCCTGTTACGACGCGACCCACGACCTGTCGTTCCAGAACCGCGCCGGCGAGTTCTTCGCGCTGTTCCTCGCCAATCTCTACGACAAGCAAAAGCGCGTGCTTGGCGAGTATTTTGAGGAGGACTGGTCGAAAATCGAGCCGGTCAGTGTCGAGCCCGGTCATCAGGCCGAGTGGGTCTGGCTGCTGAAGGGATTTGAGCGCATCACGGGATGCCCGACGGGACAGCGGCGGAGCGAGCTGCTCGACACCGCACTGCGCTATCGCGACACGGCGACCGGCTGCGTCGTCGACGAAGGCGACGCGGCGGGCAATTTCCGCCGCGATACGCGGCGGCTGTGGCCGCAGACCGAGATGGCGAAGGCGTGGAT
>JAEWBW010000211.1 GCA_023390955.1 Pseudomonadota bacterium | reverse complement strand
GCCAGACGATCGTATTGTCGTTGGCAGCGTCGCTGTCGGCCATAAGCGCAGCAGGGACCGGTTCGTCAGCAGCTAGCTTCAAGATGGGCAAGGGAGGCGCACACGCGATGACGGGGTGCAGGCATTGAAATTCCCCGTCGGGTAAATGCCCGTCGTCAACATTCCTGTCGAGCGCATTCATATCGACCAACCCAGGCGCGCTGCGCCTTTCAAAATTCGATTCAGTCCAAAATCGTCACACGCATCAAAACGGCGCGGTCATCTCAAATTGCGCACGTATTGTAGAAAGAACGCGGCTTCGTTTCAACAGGCGCGCGTACTCCGTCTGCACAAGTAAGGTTGATCGGTTAGGTTAAGCGCGAGCCGTTGTTTGCGGCCGTTTTGGGCACTGTTATCAACGTGCATCCAGCTCCGTCGATCGGCCTCACACAGCATCACATTCGTCGCGGAGCTTCGTTTCTTGCGAGTTCAGCGTCATGGTTTTCGATCGCACGCCCAAAGCCGTCAGTCCGCGCTCCAACTGGGCAGAGATCTGGCATCTGTGGACCGTGCTGGTGCCGAGGCGCTCGATCAACGGGCAACTCGTTTACGGCAAGGTCTGGCGCCGCCATGACGGCCGCCAATGGATCTACAAGAAGTTCATCGAATATTCCGGCGACGAAGCCGCCTGAGCGGCTGCGCGCGCAATTCTTCGAGCCTCAGCTCGCGGGCTTGGGTGCCGGCTTCGGCAACGGCTTGTCCTGCCGTTTCGACCAGGAGATGTAGTAGGCAACGGTCGTCATGATCGCGATGCCGGCGATGCTGATGAAGATCTGTGCCCAGATCGATCCCGAGCTCAGCGACAGTTCGAAATGGCCGACGAAGGACAGGAACACGCCGACGCAGAACACGGCGAGTGACTGCTGACCGCAGACGATCAGCGGATCGAATATCTTCCATTCCAGGCCCGGCCATTCCTTCGGCACGAAGCGAATGGTGAGGATTACGATCACCACGAAATGCAGGAAGCGGTAGGGCGCGAGGTTGGTCTTGTCGTTCGGGTTGAACGCCGAGAACAGCCATTCCGGGAACATGCCGCCGAAGGAGGGGAAGCGGCCGGCCATGGTCATGATGAGGGCGAACACGAGATAGCCGAGGCAGAGCCACAACGTGATCGGCGAGTTGATCACGCTCCCCGAGCGCCGCGCTCCGCCCATCGCACACCAAGCGCCGAACACGAACAGCACCTGCCAGGCGAACGGGTTGAAGTACCAGGTGCCGGCCGGATAGGCGGTCAGATTCCAGCCGAAATAGCGCGATGCCAGCCACAGGGCGATGGAGAGGCCCATCGTCAGGTCGGGCTTGCGGAGCATGAACCAGAGCACCGGCGGGAAGAGGCCCATCAGCACGATATAGAGCGGCAGCACGTCGAGGTTGAGCGGCTTGAAGCGCAGGAACAGACCCTGCCGCAACGTTTCCGTTGCGTTGTCGACGAGGCCGGCCACGTTGAACTCGTTGATCATCTCGGAGTCGCCGAAGCGCAGCGCCAGATAGCTGATCGAGGCGATGTAGATCACAAAAAGAATGATGTGGGCGACGTAGAGCTGCCAGACGCGCTTGGTCAGTCGCGTGGCACCGACGATGAAGCCACGCTCGAGCATCATCCGCGCATAAACGAAGGTGGCGGTGTAGCCGGAGATGAAGACGAACAGGTCGGCGGCGTCGCTGAAGCCGTAATTCCGCGTCGTGATCCAGTTCACGACGTTGTCGGGGATGTGGTCGAGGAAGATGGCCCAGTTGGCGACCCCGCGAAACAGGTCGAGCCGCAGGTCACGTCCTTTTTCGGGGAGCGTTGCGTTGACTTTCAGGAAGGCCATTCGCTGGGAGCTTTCGAACAGGGGACACAGAATACGGAAGGCCACGGTTCAGCCGCGCCGCCAGCCCAGGGGATGGGCCGGAAATCTGCGGACCAGGTAAGGGCGGCCCCGAGATTGTCACGACGCGGCATAATGACTATACCCGACGACAAGGTAACCCAAGGGATTACGGAATCACCGATCAAATTCCCGATACGGTGTCTCTATACTATCCCGGCGGTTTGCACCAACAGCCTCGGTGACGCATAGACTTTTAGGGATTCGACCATCCAATGACCGCACGCATTTTCAAGCCCGCCAAGAACGCGATGCAATCGGGTCGGTCCAAGACCCGGGAGTGGCAGCTCGACTATGAGCCGGAGCAGCCGCGCGCGGTCGAGCCGCTGATGGGCTGGACGTCGTCGGCCGACATGAAGCAGCAGATCACGCTGCGCTTCCACTCCAAGGAGGAGGCGGTCGCCTATTGCGAGCGCAAGGGCATCGCCTACCAGGTGATCGAGCCCCAGGAGTCGGCGCGGCGGCCCGCCGCCTATGCCGACAATTTCTCCTTCCGCCGCGGCGAGCCCTGGACGCACTAAGCCCGCCGTCACGTCAGGCGCCGTTCCGCCACCGATCGGCCCTGGAGCCCTTGGCAGCAATTCCGTCGCGTGCTTCGTTTTCCGCCATGATGGGATCATGGCGAGGTGAGCATGGCCGCGCGCGATCAGCTTGACGGCGTCGATCTGAAGATATTGTCCGAGCTCCAGCGGAACGGGCGCGTCCGCAACAACGAGCTCGCGCAACGGGTCGGCGTCTCCGCGCCGAATTGCCTGAGGCGGCTGAAATCCCTGCTGAGCCGCGGGGTGATCAGGGCAATCAGGGCCGTCATCGACGAGCGGCTTGCGGGCTACGAGGTGGTGTCCTTCGTCACCATCCAGCTTGGCAGCCAGGCCCAGCCGGTGCTGGAGGCCTTCGAGGCTTCGATTGCGGCGGTTCCCCGTATCCAGCAGTGCTGGCGGATCTCCGGCGATACCGACTATCTCCTCAAATGCGTGGCGCCGAGCGTCGACAGCATGCGGCAGCAGCTCCTGCACTTCGCCGCGATGCCGAACGTGAAGAACGTCCGTAGCTTCCCGGTGCTGGGCGTGGCCAAGGACGTGCCGCTGCCGTTGCGGGACATCGCGGTGTCGCACGCAGGCTGACACCGGTCAGTTCGTCCAGTTTGACACGATCGAAGTGAACCGATTTTATATCGGCATGCCCGATTGATCGGATTGGTCCTTTGGATACCGAACTCGCCCGCACGTTTCTCACCGTGGTCACCGCGGGCAATTTCATCACCGCGGCGGAGCATCTCCACGTCAGCCAGTCGACGGTGAGCACGCGCATCCAGGCGCTCGAGGAGCAGCTCGGTTGCTCTCTGTTCGTCCGCAGCAAGGCCGGCGCAACGCTCACCGCGGCCGGCCGCCAGTTCCAGCGTCACGCCTCGACATTGGTGCGCACCGTCGAGCAGGCGCGTCACGACGTCGGTCTGCCCAAGGGATTTAGCGGCACGCTGGTGGTCGGCGGCCGGATCGGCCTCTGGGAAGAGTATCTTCTGTCGTGGCTGCCGCTGATGCAGGAGGCCAATCCAAAAATCTCGATCCGGGCCGAGAGTGCGCTCGAGGCCGAGCTGATGGAAGGGCTGGTCGAAGGCCGCATCGACATCGGCGTGATGTACACGCCGCAGAGCCGGCCCGGCCTCAAGGTCGAGCTATTGTTCGAGGAGCAGCTTGTCCTCGTCTCCACCAATCCAAAGGCCGCGCCTGAGCCCGGGGAAGGGTATGTCTATGTCGATTGGGGTCCTGAGTTCTACGCCCGCCACAGCGCGGTGTTTCCGAACTTCGCCAGTCCCGCGCTGACTGCGAACATCGGCTGGCTTGGATTGGAACACGTCCTCGCCAATGGCGGCTCGGGATTCTTCTCCCGTCGCATCGTCGAACCGCTGCTCAGGTCGAAGCGGCTCCATCTCGTGGTCGGTGCGCCGGGATTCTCGATGCCGGCTTATGTCGTCCATGCCGTCGACCGGCAGGACGATCATTTTCTGAGCGCCGTCGACATCATGCGTAGCATCGCGGCTACGCAGACCAAGCCGCCGGCTGCTGCGCGGACGCGGGGCGTCCGCAAGAGGTCGTAAACTGCAGCGAGCGCCTACGAGCGCGCCGGCACCTGAGCGGCGTTGCGGCTATTGAAACAGCTTCATCGCATTGGCGATGGTCTGGATCACGCCGGCGAGCAGCGGGATGCCCGCAAAGCTCCAGGCGAGGGCCAGTTGCAGCGGCGTCGTTCCGGATGTCTCAGTGGTCTGCATCTCGTTCCTCATGCACCGGATGGATTGTTGCTTGCGGCGACGGCGGCTGCGATCTGGTCCGCACGGTAGGCGGGCCTGATCGTCGTCATCACGGAGACGATGCGGTGGGCCAGCCAGGCGAACAGCATCTGCGAAAAGGACAGTTCAACATGGGACCTCGTCTTCATGCTCGCCTCCTTATGCCGCGCGCCGCGGTTCCAGCCCGGCCGTTTCGTCTTTCATGTGGTGCCGCTTGTCGACCGCTCTGACGCAGAAATTGGCGATGAAGCCGACCACGAGCAGCCCGGCCATGATGTACATCGTGGTGTTGTAGGCCTGTGCCTTCGGCACGCCGTGCGTCACGTTGTATTCGCGGATGTAGTTGATCAGCACCGGACCGGCGATGCCCGCCATCGACCACGCCGTGAGCAGGATGCCGTGGATGGCGCCGACATAGCGCGTGCCGAACATGTCGCGCAGATAGGCCGGCACCGTCGAGAAGCCGCCGCCATACATGCTGACGATGATCAGGAAGCAGAGCACGAACAGCACGACGTTGCCGCTCGCGCCGGCATAGGGCACGGTCAAATAGAGCGAGAAGCCGAGCACCATGTAGACGAAGTAGGTGTTCTTGCGGCCGATGAAGTCGGACAGGGAGGCCCAGCTGAAGCGGCCGCCCATGTTGAACAGGCTCATCAGTCCGACGAGGCCTGCGGCTGCGACCGCGCTGATGTGGCCCGGGAACATTTCCTGGCTCATTGCGGACGCCTGTCCGAGCACGCCGATGCCGGCCGTGGTGTTGCAGAACAGCACGATCCAGATCAGCCAGAACTGCGGCGTCTTGATCGCCTGATAGACGAACACGTCGTTGGTGGTCATCATCTTGGTGGCCGCGGCGGGCGGGACGTAGCCCTTCGGCTTCCAGCCGGGCGCCGGTACGCGCACGATCGCCGAGCCAACCATCATGAAGACGAAGTAGACGCAGCCGAGCGTGATGAAGGTGTTGAGCACGCCGACATCGGTCTTGGTGGCGAAGTGGCCCATCAGCCAGACCGAAAGCGGCGAGGCGATCAGCGCGCCGCCGCCAAAGCCCATGATCGCCATGCCCGTGGCCATGCCGGGCCGATCGGGAAACCACTTCATCAGGGTCGAGACCGGCGAGATATAACCGATTCCCAACGCGCAGCCGCCGACCACGCCGTAGCCGAAATAGATGATCCAGAGATTGTGCAGGTAGATGCCGAGCGCGGAGATCAGGAAGGCGCTCGCCCAGCACACGCCGGCGGTGAACATCGCCTTGCGCGGACCGCCTTCCTCGACCCAGCGGCCGAAGATCGCTGCCGACAAGCCGAGGAACACCATCGCAATCGAGAAGATCCAGCCGAGGTCGGTCAGCTTCCAATCGCCCGGAGCCGACTGCGACACGCCGAGCAGCTTCGTCATCGGAAGATTGAAGACGCTGAAGGCGTAAGCCTGCCCGATGCACAGATGCACGCACAGTGCTGCGGGCGGGACCATCCAGCGGCTGTAGCCAGGCCGGGCGATCGTGTGCTCGCGATCCAGGAACGGCAACAGGGCTCGCGAAGGCAGGCTTCTCTCGTCCAGAGTCGTGCTCATCATTCCTCCCCTCGGATCGCTTCATTAGGGCGCCCATCACCGGCCCGCGCGATTCCGCAGCGTTCAGGCTACGCACCGCCTTGATTTTGACAAACGAATAATAATGGCCGTTAACATCGGTAATGCCGATGTATGCGTTCGGCGAAATCCGAGCTCGGCGCGGCGACGACAGCGTGATCACGGCTCGCCAAGGCGTGATAGCTGATTTGAACACTTAAGTTTGACAGCTAATTTGGGAATTCCTGCAATGCGGCCGGCTGCAATTGCGGCGCCGCGCGCCACGTATAGATCCCAAGTGTGAGCCTCGGCGCGGATCGCGCGTCGAGACGGTCTTTTGTGGGACCTGAAACAGGAAAAGACAGATGACACCGACGTCAAAGACGTTCGCAGCCTCTGCTGCGGCGATGTTCTCGTTCGCTTTGTTGATGACTGCGCCGCCGGCGCGAGCCGACGACTTCTGCATCACCAATGGTGCACAGGCCGCCCATGGCTGTGGCTATCCAACGATGGAAGCCTGTCGAGCAGCGTCTGCCGGCATGGGCGGAACG
Organism: Pseudomonadota bacterium; assembly: GCA_023390955.1. Taxonomy (GTDB): domain Bacteria; phylum Pseudomonadota; class Alphaproteobacteria; order Rhizobiales; family Xanthobacteraceae; genus Bradyrhizobium. Next base: position 44,777 of record JAEWBW010000211.1, on the reverse strand, counting down.
TGTTCGCAGAGCGGCGGAGCGAAGAGCACGAACGACTCCATGGCCTATCAGCCGAAGAAGGTGCAGCCCAAGCTTCGGTCGGGCGGGCAGACCAACTCGAACTGACAGTTCGATATCGACTTCAACGCGTTACGACCTCCGGGGCTCATCCCGGAGGCCGTAACGCGTCAGTCTTTCAGCGATACCTGCCGCGAAACTCGCGCGGGCTTGCGCCGGTCCAGCTGCGGAAAGCGCGCGAGAAGCTTTTTTCATTGCGGAATCCTGCGAGTTCGGCGATCCGCTTGATTGGCGCGCGGCCGCGCATCAGCTCGTGCCTTGCGAGCTCCTGCTTTGCTTCTTCCTTGAGGTTGCGCAGCGAGGTCGCTTCCTCGCGCAGGCGCCGGTGCATGGTGCGGGTCGAAAGCGCGAGCTCGCGCGCGACGTCGTCCGCGCCGAGCATGCGCCCGCGTCCATCGCGCAGCACGCGTCTGACACGCTCCACCAGCAGGCGATCGCGACGATAGGGCAGCACGGTCAGCTTGAGTGCGCCCTTGAGCATGTTGTCGAGATCGGCGGCGCTGCGGGTCAGTGGCAGCGATAGATAGTGCTTGTCGAAGGCGATGCTGGCCGGGCCCGCGCCGAAGCTGACGGCCTTGCAGAAGATGGTCGGATAGACCGAAACATGCGTTGGCTCGGCGTATGGGAATTCCGCCGCACGCAGCGCGATCGCGGAATCGACCGCCCAGCAGGAGAAGCCCAGGACATAGCGGAGCAGGGTGACGAGGCAGAATTCGCGCAAGCTCCCAAGATCGGCCGGCTCGCGAATGGTGACGATCGCGGTCTCGTCGCCGACCGTGAGATCGAGCAACACGTCCTCGGTCAGGAGGCGGTGGTGCCGGCACCAGCGCCTGAGCGCGACCTCCAGGGTGGGCGCTGTGATCGAGGCGCGGCAGAGCATGCCGTAGGTGCCGTAAGGAAGCCGTCGTGTGAACCAGCCGAGCGCCTCGTCGTCGAGCTCGCGCATGGCGTGGCCCGCCAGGGCCTCGAACTGGGCGGCCGTGACCCGTCCGTTCGGCGCATTGACCAGGTCTGGCGCTATTTGGCCCCGCGTCAGCGCTTCAGCCGGGTCCCGTCCGTACCGCGCATAGGCGGCAACCACGCCCCGGACGAAGGCTGCGGGGGTCACGGCACGGCGCGGAGTGGACGTTGAGGCTTGAAATGGCATTGGAGTTCCTTGGGGAAATCGTCGCCAAGTTTGGCGGAAAATGCAACCTTTTCGAGCCGCAGGGCGCCCCGGAGAAAGCTAGGTTCGGGGCCAGAAAAGACGGAGGAATCGCCGTGAACATCCCGAGCATCGACTTCGATCTGGGCGAGGACATCGCCATGCTGCGCGACACCGTGCGCGCCTTCGTGGAGGCAGAGGTCGCGCCGCGCGCGGCCGAGATCGAGAAGGCGAACCTGTTCCCGGCCGACCTCTGGAAGCGGCTCGGCGATCTTGGCCTGCTCGGGCTCACGGCGCCGGAGCAATATGGCGGTTCCAACATGGGCTATCTCGCCCACATCGTGGCGATGGAGGAGGTCTCGCGCGGGTCGGCCGCGGTCGGCCTGTCCTACGGCGCCCATTCCAACCTCTGCGTCAACCAGATCCGCCGCAACGGCAATGACGCCCAGCGCGATCGCTACCTGCCGAAGCTGATCTCCGGCGAGTATGTCGGCGCGCTCGCGATGTCCGAGCCGGGTGCCGGCTCCGACGTGGTCTCCATGAAGCTGCGTGCCGACAAGCGCGGCGATCGCTACGTCCTCAACGGCTCGAAGATGTGGATCACCAATGGCGGCGATGCCGATGTGTTGGTGGTCTATGCCAAGACCGACCCTGAGGCCGGCCCGCGCGGCATGACGGCGTTCCTGGTCGAGAAGGGTTTCAAGGGCTTTAGCCACGGCCAGCATCTCGACAAGCTCGGCATGCGCGGCTCCAACACCTTTCCGCTGTTCTTCGACGAATGCGAGGTGCCGGAGGAGAACGTGCTCGGCAAGGTGGGCGAAGGCGTCAAGGTGCTGATGTCCGGCCTCGACTACGAGCGCACGGTGCTGTCGGGCGGCCCGCTCGGGATCATGGCGGCCTGCATGGACGTGGTCGTGCCCTACATGCACGAGCGCAGGCAGTTCGGTCAGCCGATCGGCGACTTCCAGCTGATGCAGGGCAAGCTCGCCGACATGTATTCGACCTGGCAGGCGACGCGCGCCTATGTCTATGCGGTGGGGCGTGCCTGCGACCGCTCCAACCACGCCCGCACGCTGCGCAAGGACGCTGCGGGCGCGATCCTGTACTCCGCCGAGAAGGCGACGTGGATGGCCGGCGAGGCGATCCAGGCGCTCGGCGGCGTCGGCTACACCAGCGAGTTTCCGACCGGCCGGCTCTGGCGCGACGCCAAGCTCTACGAGATCGGCGCCGGCACCTCGGAGGTTCGCCGCATGCTGATCGGCCGCGAGCTGATGGCGGAAACCGCCTAAGCCCAACCCAATTGGAATCGCCGCGGAATTTTGCCAACCTGCCGCGGCATCTCACCACGTCAAAAGAAACGCGGGACCACATGCCGCTTCATTCCAGCATCGACACCTCGTCCTCTGATTTTTCCCGCAACGCGGACGCCATGCGCGGGCTCGTCGCGGACCTTCGTGAAAAGCTGTCCCAGGTCGCGGGCGGCGGCGGTGAGGCCTCGCGCAAGCGGCACACCTCGCGCGGCAAGATGCTGGCGCGCGAGCGCGTCGATCTCCTGGTCGATCCCGGAACGTCGTTCCTCGAGCTGTCGCCGCTGGCGGCCTATGGCCTCTACGGCGGCGACGTGCATTCGGCGAGCGGCGTCACCGGGGTGGGGCGCATCTCTGGCCGCGAATGCGTCATCGTGGCCAACGACGCCACCATCAAGGGCGGCACTTACTACCCGATGACCGTGAAGAAGCATCTGCGCGCGCAGGACGTCGCGCGTCAGAACAATCTGCCCTGTGTCTACATGGTCGATTCCGGCGGCGCCTTCCTGCCGATGCAGGATGACATCTTTCCCGACGAGCGCCACTTTGGCCGCATCTTTTACAACCAGGCGCAGATGTCCTCCCAGGGCATTCCGCAGATCGCGATCGTGATGGGCTCCTGCACCGCGGGCGGCGCCTATGTGCCGGCGATGTCGGACGAGAGCATCATCGTGCGCAACCAGGGCACCATCTTCCTCGGCGGCCCGCCGCTGGTGAAGGCTGCAACCGGCGAAGTCGTCAGCGCCGAAGAGCTCGGCGGCGCCGACGTGCATTCGCGGCAATCGGGCGTGACCGACCACTACGCCCAGAACGACGCGCACGCGATCGGCATTGCCCGTCGTATCGTCGGCACGTTGAAGCCGCCGGTGCGACCCAACCTCAACATGCATGCGCCGCGCGATCCGCTGTTCGCCGCGGAGGAGATCTACGGTGTGGTTCCGGTCGACGGCCGCAAGCCGTTCGACGTGCGCGACATCATCGCCCGCATCGTCGACGGTTCCGAATTCGACGAGTTCAAGAAGCTGTACGGCACGACGCTGGTGTGCGGCTTCGCGCACATCTTCGGCTTCCCGGTCGGCATCATCGCCAACAACGGCATTCTCTTCAGCGAGAGCTCGTTGAAGGGGGCGCACTTCATCGAGCTGTGCTGCCAGCGCGGCATTCCGCTGGTGTTCCTGCAGAACATCACCGGCTTCATGGTCGGCAAGAAATACGAGGCCGGCGGCATCGCCCGGGACGGCGCCAAGCTGGTGACGGCGGTCGCGACCGCCTCGGTGCCAAAATTCACGGTCGTGATCGGCGGCTCCTACGGCGCCGGCAATTACGGCATGTGCGGCCGCGCCTACTCACCGCGCTTCCTTTGGATGTGGCCGAACGCGCGCATCTCGGTGATGGGCGGCGAGCAGGCCTCGATGGTGCTGAGCCAGGTCCGGCGTGACAATATCGAGGCCAAGGGCGACAGCTGGTCCAAGGAAGACGAAGATAAATTCCGCGAGCCCATTCGCGCGCAATATGACAGCCAGGGGCATCCCTATTACGCGACCGCGCGTCTCTGGGACGACGGCGTGATCGATCCGGCCGACACGCGGCTGGTGCTTGGCCTCGGCCTCTCGGCATCGGCGAACGCGCCGATCGAACCCACCAAATTCGGCCTGTTCAGGATGTGATGCGATGGACCGCTCAAAACTCTACCGGCGCTTTCGCACGCTCCTGATCGCCAATCGCGGCGAGATCGCCTGCCGCGTCATCCGCACCGCGCGCGCCATGGGCCTGCGCACCGTCGCTGTGTATTCCGAGGCCGATCGTGACGCGATGCATGTCGCGCTCGCCGACGAAGCCGTGCTGCTGGGGCCGGCGCGCGCCCGCGACAGCTACCTGAATGTCGAGCGCCTGATCGAGGCCGCACGGAAGACCGGCGCCGAGGCCGTGCATCCCGGCTACGGTTTTCTGTCGGAGAACGCCGAGTTTGCGCAGGCCTGTCTCAATGCTGGCCTCGTCTTCGTCGGCCCGACCGCCGAGATGATGACGGCGATGGGCTCCAAATCAGGCTCGAAGGCGCTGATGGAGAAGGCGGGCGTGCCCCTGGTGCCCGGCTATCACGGCGCGGCACAGGACGAGGCCACGCTGGCCAAGGCCGCCGAGAAGGTCGGCTTCCCCGTGCTGGTCAAGGCGTCCGCCGGCGGCGGTGGCCGCGGCATGCGTATCGTGCGCTCGGCGGCGGAGCTCGGACCTGCGATCGTCAGCGCCAAGCGCGAAGCCAAGGCCGCGTTCGGCGACGACACCATGCTGATCGAGAAATATGTCGACAATCCCCGCCACATCGAGGTGCAGATCATCGGCGACAGCCACGGCAATCTGCTTTCGCTGTTCGAGCGCGAATGCACCCTGCAGCGGCGACACCAGACGGTCATCGAGGAGGCGCCGTCGCCGACCCTCAACGCGGCCCAGCGCGAAACCGTCTGTGCGGCGGCACGCAAGGCGGCAGGCGCCGTCAACTATGTCGGCGCCGGCACCATCGAGTTCGTCTCCGACGGCAAGGACGTGTTCTTCATCGAGATGAACACGCGCCTCCAGGTCGAGCACCCGGTCACCGAGCTGATCAGCGGCGTCGATCTGGTCGAATGGCAGCTGCGTGTCGCCTTCGGCGAGGCGCTGCCGCTGAAGCAGGACGAGATCAAGCTCAACGGCCATGCCGTCGAGGCGCGGGTCTACGCCGAGAATCCCGCCAAGAATTTCATGCCGTCGGTCGGCAAGATCTCGACCTGGCGTCTGCCGGAAGAGACCGGCGGCCTGCGCATCGACGCAGGCTATCGTGAGGGTGATACGGTCTCGCCTTATTACGACGCGATGCTCGCCAAGATGATCGCATGGGCGCCGACGCGCGACGTCGCCATCGACCGGCTCAACCGCGGCCTGGAACAGTCCGACGTCCGCGGCGTCGTGACCAACATTCACTTCCTGTCGGCGCTGATCACGCATCCAAAGGTGCGGGAGAACACGATCGACACGGGGTTCATTGAGCGTGAGCTGGCGGCGCTGACGGCTACGACCGCTGCCCCCGGCGAGCTCGAGCTTTGCGCGGCGGTTGCTGCGATCATTGCCGACGAGCAGAAGACTGCTGATGCCAGCTCGCCCTGGCAGACCTTTGGCTGGCAGCCGGTCGGACGGCGTCAGCGCAGCTTTGCCTTCCGCGTCGGCCACGGAGCCGAGCAGAAGGTGATCTTGAATTACGGCAGCGGTCCCTCGACCCTGGTGATTGGCGAGCGGGAGCTCGCGTTTGCGATCGCGCCAAAGGATGGCGGATTTGACCTCACGCTGGATGGCGTGAAGTCCGCGGTCGCAGCCGTGGTCGATGGCCATGAGCTGTACCTGCGCACCCGCAACGGCCGATTTGATCTGCATTGGGTCGATCCGTTCGGCGGGGAGAGCGAGGAGCAGACCGGCGAGGACAAGATCGCGGCGCCTCTGCCCGGTACCGTCGTCGCCGTGCTGGCCGAGGTCGGTGCCAAGCTGGAGAAGGGAGCGCCGATCCTCACGCTGGAAGTGATGAAGATGGAGCAGACGCTGCGCGCGCCGTTCGCCGGCACCGTCAAGGCCATCAAGTGCAAGGTCGGCGACATCGTCCAGGAGGGCATCGAGCTTGCCGAGCTCGAGCCGTCTGCCGGGTGAGGGCGAGATGAGCGATCACGTCCGCATCATCGAGATGGGGCCGCGCGACGGTCTCCAGAACGAGAAGACGCCGGTCAGCGTCGAGGCCCGCATCGCCTTCATCGAGGCGCTGGTCGCGGCCGGCCTGCACACGGTCGAGGTCGGCGCGTTCGTGTCGCCGAAGGCAATTCCGCAGATGGCGAGCTCGGATGCCGTGCTGCGCGGCGTCAGCCACGTCAGAGACGCCGAGTTCCACGTGCTGGTGCCGAACGAGAAGGGCTATGACGCCGCCCGCGCCGCCGGCGCGCAAGTGGTGTCGGTATTTGCGGCGGCCTCCGAGGGCTTTTCGCGCGCCAACATCAACTGCACGGTCGCGGAATCCATCGAGCGCTTCAAGCCGGTGCTGGCGCGCGCCAAGGCGGACGGCGTGAAGGTCCGCGGCTATATCTCCTGCGTGCTCGGCTGTCCCTTCGACGGCGAGATCAAGCCGAAGGCGGTCGCTGATCTCGCGAAGACGCTTTGGGATCTCGGCTGCTACGAGATCTCGCTGGGCGATACCATCGGCGTTGGCACGCCGGCCAAGGCCAAGGCCATGTTGCGCGCGGTTGCCGGCAACATTCCTGCCGAAAGGCTGGCGATGCACTTCCACGACACCTACGGCCAGGCGCTCGCCAATCTCTATGCCGGCCTGGAGGAGGGCGTTCGCGTCATCGACTCGGCCGCGGGTGGATTGGGCGGCTGCCCCTACGCGCCGGGCGCGACCGGCAACGTCGCGACCGAAGACGTGGTTTATATGCTCGAGGGCATGGGCGTCACCACCGGCGTCGACATGGAGAAGCTGCTGGCGGCCACCAACGAGATGGCCGGCTTGCTCGGCAAGCCGCCCGTCAGTCGCGTCGCATCCGCGCTGAACGCGAAGAAGAAGCGAGCGGCATCGTAGTTCGGTAGGGTGGGCAAAGGCGCAGAGCGCCGTGCCCACCATCTCTCCGCGATCGTAGCTCTGAAATGGTGGGCACGCTACGCTTTGCCCACCCTACCACAGCGTCACCTGCTCCCGTCCGGCCCCATCACCAAGTCCGGCAGGCCGGTCGAAATCTCCGGCACGAAGCACAGCAGCAGCACAGCCAGCATCATCAGGAGCACGAAGGGCAGCGTGCCCCAGATCACCTCGCGCAGGGGAATGTCCGGCGCGACGTTGCGGATGACGAAGATGTTGAGGCCGACCGGCGGGTGGATCAGCCCCATCTCCATCACGATGGTCATGACCACGCCGAACCAGATGATATCGAAATTGGCGGCGCGTAAGGGGGGCAGGATGATCGGCGCGGTCATCAGGATGATCGACACCGGCGGCAGGAAGAAGCCGAGCACGACCACCATGACGAGGATCGCGAACAGCAGCTCCCAGCGCGGCAGGTGCATCGCGACGATGGCTTCGGCGGCCGATTGCGAGATGTGCAGATAGCTCATCACGTAGGAATAAAGCAGTGACATGCCGATGATCATCATCAGCATGGTCGATTCCCGTACCGTCGAGCGCATGATCGGCGCGAGATCGCTCGGCCGCCACACCGAATAGATCACCGCGATCAACGCCAGCGCCAGCAGCCCGCCGAGGCCCGCGGTTTCCGACGGCGTGGCGTAGCCGCCATAGAGCGCGACCATCACGCCGGTGAGCAGCAGCACGAAGGGGATCACGCGCGGCAGCATGTTGAAGCGCTCGGCGAGCGTATACTCGTCGCGGGCGAGGATCGGCGCTTCCGGGCCGCCATTCTTGTAGACGGCTTCGGCCACCTTGTATTCATGGCGGAAGCGGAACACGGCGTAGACGCCGAACAGCGTCACCAGCAGCAGTCCGGGCCCGATGCCGGCGAGGAACAGCCGGCCCAGCGATTTTTCGGCAGCGACCGCGAACAGGATCATCGTGATCGAGGGCGGCAGCAGGATGCCGAGCGTGCCGCCGGCGGCGATGATCCCAGCGGCAAAGCCGCCGGAATAGCCGCGCTTGCGCATCTCGGGAATGCCGGCCGAGCCGATCGCCGAGCAGGTCGCCGGCGAGGAGCCTGCCATCGCCGCGAACAGCGCGCAGGCGAAGACGTTGGCGACGCCCAAGCCGCCGGGCACGCGATGCAGCCAGGCATGCAGCGCGGAATAGAGGTCCTGGCCGGCGCGCGACTTGCCGATCGCGGCGCCCTTCAGGATGAAGAGCGGGATCGACAGCAGCGTGATCGAGGCCATCTCCTCGTAGACGTTCTGCGTCACCGTATCGAGCGAGGCGGCGGGCATGTAGATGCCCATGAACACCACCGCGACGGCGCCAAGCGCAAATGCGATCGGCATGCCCGAGAACATCACGAGCAGCGTTGCAATCCCGTAGGCGAGGCCGATGCCAAACACGCTCATCGGCGGCTTGCTCCAGTGAAGGGCAGGGCAAGCTGCACCAGGATTTGAACGCAGAGCAGGCTCATGCCGAACGCCATCAGGAAATAGGGGATCGAAAGCGGCGGTGACCACATCGAGTTCGAAACCTGGCCGTCGACATAGGCCTCGTGCGCGAGCGTCCAGGACTTCCAGGTGAAGAAGGCGCAGAACAGCAGCGTCGCGGCATCGACCAGCCAGAGCCGGATCCGGTTCGCCAGCGGCGACAGCAACCCGACAAAGGCCTCGATGCCGATATGGCCGCGGTTCTGCTGCACATAGGCCGCCGTCATGAAGGTGGCGCCGACCAGCAGGAACACGGCGGCCTCGTCCTGCCAGTAATTGGCGGCCTTGAACAAGGCGCGGCTCAGCACGCTGTAGCTCAGGATCGCGCAGGCCGCGACCAGGGCAACGGCTGCGAACACGAGGATGATGCGATTGAGGACGGCGAGCCCCCGGTCAAGCGCCGCCACAGGTCCGTGGCCTGCGGCAGCGCTCGTCGGGTCGTCACGATCCGGAAGCGGACCGTGGCTCATGCAGCGACGTCGGTGGCGAGCTTCAAGAGGTTCGCAGCCGTCGCGGTCTTGGCGCTGTAGTCCTTCCACGCGGTGTCGCGGGCGATGTCGCGCCACTTGCCGACGGTGGCGGCGTCGAGCGCGGACACCTTGGCGCCGGCCTTCTCGTAGACCTTGGCCACTTCGACGTCGTCGTCCTGCGCGCCCTTGCGGCCGAACGCTTCGAGCTCGGCGCCGACGGAAACCAGGATGTCCTGGTGGTTCTTCGGCAGCTTGTCGAAGATCGCCTTCGACATCATAAGCGGTTCCAGCATGAACCAGTAGGATGCGCCCGCGCCCGAGGTCAGCGATTTGGCGACCTCCTCGAGGCGGAACGAGATCAGGCTGGTGGAGGAGGTGATGCCGGCATCGCAGGCGCCGGTCTGCATCGCCGCGTAGATTTCGTTCGACGGCACCGACAGCACCGAGGCGCCCGCGGTCTGCAGCACCATGTCCATCTCGCGCGAACCGCCGCGCACCTTCAGTCCCTTGGCGTCCTCGGGGGCGACGATGGCCTTGGAGCGGCTGGCAACGCCGCCGGCCTGCCAGACCCAGGTCAGCAGGATGATGCCCTTGTCGGCGAGGAAGTCGGTCAGCGCCTTGCCGACCGGCTCCTTCTTCCAGCGCAGGCCCTGGTCGTAGTTCGTGACCAGGCCCGGCATCAGGCCGATATTGGTCTCCGGCACTTCGCCGCCGGCGTACGGCATCGGATACAGGCTGATGTCGAGTGCGCCCTTACGCATCGCGGAGAACTGCGCGTTGGTCTTGATCAGCGAGGAGTTCGGATAGATCTCCGCGGCGATATCGCCGTTCGAGCGCTTGGCCACTTCGGCCGCGAACATGCGGCAGAGACGATCGCGGAAGTCGCCCTTGTCGATCGTGCCGCCGGGGAATTGGTGCGAGATCTTCAGCGTGGTCGCAGCCTGTGCGGTGCCTGTGCCGAAGCGAAGGATTGCGGGCGCAGCGACGGCTGTCGCGAGTAGGTGGCGTCGCGTGAACATGGTCATGATCCCCTTGGCGATTCTTGTTTGGCTTGTTGGTCTTGGTTGGCCTGGAACGGCGGATCCGGTTTGAGCCCGGCGTCGGCGCTCAGTCTAGCCGGTCTTCGGCCCGATGTTCTCTAGTCTGATAGTTCGAGACCGAATGCCGCGGCAAGGGCTTGGTATGCTGCGGTGCACACTCGACGTCACGCGGTCCCCGCGTTCGCGCGGATCGCAAGCGCCTCTGAAAAAAGTGCGAAGGCCCGCGTAACAACGTAGGTCGTTTCGTCGTCGAGAAGGGATAGCGGCATCCGTCGCTGGCCAAACCATCTCGAAAGGGAAGACGAACCATGACCATTCAGTCCCGTCTCGCGCTCGGCATCTCGGCTGCCGCTCTCTCGCTCAGCCTGGCGCTCGCGCCGGCCGCCTTCGCTCAGGACAAGATGAGCAAGGACGACGGCATGAAGAAGGAGACGATGTCGAAGGACGGCATGAAGAAGGACTCCATGTCGAAGGATTCGATGTCCAAGGACGCGATGTCCAAAGATGCCATGTCGAAGGACGGCATGAAGAAAGAAGACGGGATGATGAAGAAGAACTGACCTTCACGACATCGTCATCGCCAGCACTTGATTGCCGGCGCGTCATCGCGATCACCACAATGTGCACATGCACATTGTGGTGTGTCGTGGACCGGATGCGATGCTGCGCATCGCCACGGAATGACGATTATTTGCGCTTGGCCTTGCGGGCGGCGTAGCGCGCATCGCGCTTGGCCTTCTGCTCGGCCTCGAGGGCTGCGAGCTTCTCCGCCATTTCATCAGCCTCGCGGGCGATCCGTGCAGCCTCTTGCGCGGCAGCCTCTTCGGCAGCCCGCTTCTGCTCGGCCTTTTCGGCCTCGCGCGCGGCCTTCATCTCGGTCCGCTTCGCTGCCAGCGCCTCGCGCTCGGCGCGGCGCGCCGCCACTTCCGGATCGTCCGGGCCTGGCTGCGACTTGAATTTATTCAAAAGGTCCTGCCGCGCCTTCAGCGCCGCCTTTTGCCGGTCCGAGAATCCAACCTCTTTAAAACCGCTCATCGAACGTGCCTTGTCTTCTTCTCTTTCAATACTACATCATCGCTCAGGGTACGGCGCCGGCGCGAACGCGCGCGGGCCGCGCAACGAGCAAGCGTGTACATCCCCACGCGCTCCGATGCCACCCATAATCGCAGCCATCAGGTAGCGAAAATCGCTGGAATCGCCGATCTTTCGTAGCCCCGAAAAACTGCCGAATTGTGATGTCCCGCACAGGGGAACGCGGCTGCGGGGTCTAGTGTCCGCAGCCGAAGGAACGGAGCGACGGCGATGAGTTTTTTCGGGTTGAATTTGAAGGCGCTCGCAATCCTTGGTGTGGCCGTGGCGCTGACCGGCGTGGTGGCCGTCCTGGCCCGGCCCAAGCCGATCGAAAGCGCGGTGCTTGGTCCCGGTTGGCAGTGCAGCCGCACTGCCTTCGTGCTGACGTCCTGCGCCCCGCAGGCATCGCCGGCGATGATGAATTCGGCCAAGGTGGCGATGCGCGCCCCGAGAGTCTGACAAGAGTCTGATCAGCGGTCTGATCGAGGGTCCCACGAAGGTGTGACGTCCTGCCGCGGAGATGGTAAAGGCGCGTCTCGCTCCACAGCCCTGCCAATCGCCTGATGCCCGAAACCTCTCCCAAACCGCCGCCTGATAACCGCCGCGGCGCCATCGCCGGGCTGATCATTGCGGCCGTCATTCTTGGCGTCGGGCTGTGGCTCGCCCGCGATCTCACGGCGGCGAGCAAGATGCAGGACTGCCTGATGTCGGGCCGGCGCAATTGCAACGTCATCGAGCCCGCCCGCTAGGTCTGTACCAGCGCGGCCTGCGGACGAAAAATTGCCGTGATCTTAATCATTTGTAACGGGACATGCCCGACGAAGATGAGGCATGTCATCCGGCATCAGCCGGACTGCGATGCGAGCATCGCACCCGGATCACGGCATTGAAGAGGTAGGGGGTCAGGCACGAATGAGTGCGTCCAGCCGTATGAAGATCATCATTCCCATGGTTTCGGCCATGTCGCTGCTCGCGCTTTCGGCGCAGGCGCAGATCCCGCCGGCCGCAGAGTCGGCGATGGGGAAGCCTCCCGCACCGGGCGGCGCGCCGGCGCAGAACGCCGCCCCCCAGCGCAGGGGACCGCCGCCGCAACAGGCCGCGCGGCCTGCGCCTCCGCCCGGTCAGCCGGCTGGTCAGATGCACCGTGAGAGTGGTCGTGCGGGTCCCGGTGGCCCGCCGCCCGGCCGTTACGCCGGACCGGCACCTTCGCGCCATTGGGCCGGACACGCCTATCGTGGCAATCGGTCCTGGGAAGGCGGACGCTGGCGGCGCGAGACCCGTAACGGCCGCTCCGGCTGGTGGTGGGACGTCGGTGGCGTCTGGTACTATTATCCGCAGCGGGTCGCAGGCCCGCCGGCCTATATCTCCGGGGATTATTACGACGACGTCCCGGTTGCCTACGCCCCGCCGACGGCCGCCTATGCGCCGCCTCCGCCGCCTGCACCGGTCGATCCGGGTGCGAGCGCGCTCGGCGGAGCCATCGTCGGCGGCGTGCTGGGTGGCCTGATCTCGGGCAACGCAACGGGTGCCGCGGCCGGCGCCGTGCTTGGCGGCGCCACGGGTGCGATCGCCGGCGCGACCGCAGCCTCGCAGCCCGGTTACTACTGGGCCCAAGGCGTCTGCTACTACCGCTATCCGAGCGGCCAGTACGTGCAGGCCGATCCGAGAGCCTGCTACTGATTGGGCGTTTGAGCGTTGATCTGACGGAGGCGGGCGATTTGCCCGCCTCTTTCTTTTGACCTCCGCGTGCCGTGCGTCGCTGACAGGCGTTGTTAACTCGCCTCATCTATGTAGCGGCGATGAGTTGTTGCGTGCGCGTCTCGTGGATCCGTTGGGCCACGCCGCTGAGCCTTGCGGCCGCACTCGCGCTTGCGCCACTGACACTTCATGCAGGTGAAGCAGCCGACGACACCACGGCCGCTCTGAGTGCCGAGCCGGCCGCCGCCGACGGCGAGTCGTTTCCGGCACGCACCGCCGTACGCGCGCTGATCGACAAGGAAGTCGCAAAGACCCGGCTGCCGGCTGATGTCGCCGAAGCCGTCGTGTTCGTCGAGAGCCGTTACGATTCCACCGTGCTTGGCCGAGACGGCGAGGTCGGACTGATGCAGGTGCGCCCCGACGTCGCCGCCATGCTCGGCTTCAAGGGAACCACCGCCGAACTCGCCAGCCCCGAGACAAATATCCATTACGGGGTGGCTCATCTGGCGGCCGCCTGGCGGCTGGCCGAGGGCGACCTCTGCCGCGCGCTGATGAGGTATCGGACAGGCGACAGCGAGGACGCCACGTCGCGGCGCTCCGCGATCTATTGCAATCGCGTGCGTAACCGCCTCGTGGCCATGGACTCACAGTTCGCCGCGCCTGTTGTTGTCGCTACGCCCCAGCCGGATCCCGCGCCGGCATCTGTCCGGGCGAGCGCAAAGCCGAAGGCTGCAAAACCCGCACGACCGAGCGCTGTCTACGCCACCTACAAGCGCGGCACGCCGGCGGCGAGCCGGGCCTATTGGGCCGCTCACGAGGCCCGCATTCGCGCGATCAAGGCGCGCATCGCCGCGAAGTCGCGCCGCGTGGCGTCACGTTAGGCATGTCAAGATGGTTGCGTGCAGATTGTTGTGCATCCTTCGGCGGTGCACAACAAGTGCCTCAAATTTCGACTAGCGTTTCCAGTCGCTTCTCGGTTTTTATAAAAGAAAAAACTGCCGAACTGATTCGCGGGGAAACGGACATGCTGGATGCCATCCAGATCAGCTTTGCACTTTGGGGAATGATTGTCTGCGCCAGCATCAAGGCTGCGCAGCTAGCGCATGTGGCCTTCTAGCGCGCCAATCACCTAAGACACCACCCATTCGAACACTGAAATCGCGGCCCAGATCAGGCCGCCGACCCAGATCGTCATGACGATGGCCAGTGTCGCGAGATAGGCGACGCCGAGCAGGTCGGAGGTCCGTCGCGGCGTGCGCGGCTCTTCCTCAGCGGCAGCTGCTACTTCTGCATCCGGTGTCATGGTCAAGCCAGTCGCTCGAGGCATTTGCTTGAGTGTCCCTGCAGTCGCACGGTCAGGCGACCGCATGACGAGCCTTCTATCCGAGAACCCCGTGGGCCGGTGTGAGGCACTTCACACGCGATCCCACGATTTGCAATCTCGGCCGGACAGGAGGTTAACCGGCGTTCACGCGGCATGGCTCCAGTCGGTCGACGGGGCGATAGCATCGAGTTGCTTCTGCAGGGTCGTGACCGTGGCAGCCAAATTGTCGCGGCGCGCCCGCAGCGTGAGAGCCAGCATGGGGTAGGCGAGGTCGGTGGCGTTCGAAACGCCGGCCTTGCGCTCTTCCTCCAGGATGTCGGCGTCGAGCAATTGGGTCCTCCAGCGCAGGTCGGAGATCAGTGCGTGGAGCTGGGTCGTAGCGGTCGCTTCGAAACGGGACGTCGGCTGCATGGGCTTGCCTCATCATGGGACAGACCCGGGCCGGGTCTGTGCGATTGGGCATAGCTCAGCAAGGGGGATGCCAAGTGGGGGAGGGATGTTCGGTCAGTGAGACGCATCGATATCGGTTGCTGTCGTCTCGAAGTCCGACTGCCGCGCCGATGGAAATGCAGGAAGTGGCGATCCCAGCAGGACTCGAACCTGCAACCCGCGGAGTAGAAATCCGCTACTCTATCCAGTTGAGCTATGGGACCGTCCGGGCCGGCGCCCCCAAGGGGCTGGCCGGTCTCTTACCACGGGACATATGAAAAATCCGGGTGTCCGCCAAGGCTTGATTAAATCCAGGGACTAAATCCAAGTACTAAATCCAAGCACTAAATCTAGGTCTTGATCGAACCGTTGCTCGGGAGGCGGCGACCAAGCAAGACGGCAGGGTATTATCGTCTCCGATCCGCGCAGCAACGCGCCTAGACGTTGCGCCGCCTCGGGGCAGGTCCTGCCAAACGACTCATCCCGTGCCGCCTTGGCTGAGGTGGCACTCTTCGGGCGGCAGTTCAGGCTTGGCTGCCATGGCGCATGCAACGTTTTGCTATTCTGGTTCCATCGCCTTGAGTCCGTCACCTTTCCGCGCATCTCATTGCATTATTGCTCACGCGGCATTCGTCCGCGGTCCCGGGAGTCCATCATGATCGGTCTGGTTCGCGCCGTCACAATCTGCGCAACGCTGGCGTTTGGCCTGGTGTCGGCGTCAGCCGCCGACAAGGCGTTCAAGCGCGACGATCTCGCCGATTCCGCGATCAAGCTGGAGGCCCAGATCAAGGGCGAGGCGGGGCCGGTCGCCAAGACCAGCGCGACGCTGCGCACCGACGCCGACGCCGCCTTCAGGCGCAATGATTTCCGCACCGGCCTCTCGGTGCTCGGCCAGATCGCAGCCACCACGCCGGACGACGCCGGCAACTGGTTGAGGCTCGCCAAGGCGATCTTCCAGATCACCGCGAAGAGCTCGAGCGAGCAGACCTTCCTATGGGAGCGCGCCTCGACCGCGGCCTACATCGCCTATCAGCGCGCCGGCAACCCGAGTGAGGAGGCCGATGCGCTGGCCGTGCTCGGCAAGTCGCTCGCGGAGCGAAAGCTGTGGCGGCCGGCGCTGGATTCGCTGCGGCTGTCGCTCGACATGCGCGAGGTCGCCGACGTGCGCGGCCAGTATGAGAAGCTGCGCGACGAGCACGGTTTCAGGCTGCTCGACTACACCGTGGATTCGGACTCGGCCAGCCCGCGCGCCTGCTTCCAGTTCTCCGAGGAACTGGCCAAGCGCACCGATTTCGCGCCGTTCCTGGCGCTGGCCGGGCAGGACAAGCCGGCGCTGTCGGCGGAAGCCAAGCAGCTCTGCGTCGACGGGCTCAAGCATGGCGAGCGCTACAACATCAATCTGCGCGCGGGCCTGCCGTCTTCGGTGAAAGAGGGCCTGCCGAAATCGGCCGAGTTCAACATCTATGTCCGCGACCGCAAACCGTTCGTGCGCTTCACCAGCCGCGCCTATGTGCTGCCGAAGACCGGCCAGCGCGGCATTCCCGTGGTCAGCGTCAACACGCCGTCGGTCAACATCAACGTGTTCCGGATCGGTGATCGCAATTTGATCAACACGGTGGTCGACAGCGATTTCCAGAAGACGCTGTCCAAGTATCAATTGGCCGATCTCGGCGGCGAGCGCGGCGTCAAGGTGTGGTCCGGCGAGCTCGCGACCGCGATGACGCTGAACCAGGACGTCACCACGGCATTCCCGGTCGACGAAGCGCTCGGCACCCTCCAGCCCGGCGTCTACGTGATGACGGCGGCCGCCAAGGGCCCCGGCAGCGACGACGACTACCAGCTCGCCACCCAGTGGTTCATCGTTTCCGATCTCGGGGTCGCGGCCTATTCCGGCAACGACGGCATCCACGTCTTCGTCAATTCGCTGGCGTCGACCGACCCGGGCGGCAAGGCCGAGGTGCGGCTGATCGCCCGCAACAACGAGATTCTGGCCACCCGCAAGACCGACGATGCCGGCCATGTGCTGTTCGAGGCAGGACTGGCGCGCGGCGAGGGCGGCCTGTCGCCGGCCATGCTCACTGTTACCGGTGAGAAGACCGACTATGCTTTCCTCAGCCTGAAGACGTCGGCGTTCGACCTGTCCGACCGCGGCGTCATCGGGCGTGAGGTGCCGGCCGGCGCGGATGCCTTCGTCTACGCCGAGCGCGGCGTCTACCGCTCCAGCGAGACCGTGTATCTCACCGCGCTGCTTCGCGACGGGCAGGGCAATGCCATCACCGGCGGTCCGCTGACGCTCGTGGTCGAACGCCCTGACGGCGTCGAATTCCGCCGCGCCGTGCTGCCCGACCAGGGCGCGGGTGGTCGCACGCTGGCCGTGACGCTCAACTCCGCCGTTCCGACCGGGACCTGGCGGGTGCGCGCCTTCACCGATCCCAAGGGGATTTCGGTCGGCGACACCACCTTCATGGTCGAGGACTACGTGCCCGATCGGATCGAATTCGACTTGTCGTCCAAGGACAAGGTGATCAAAGCTAATGCTCCTGTGGAGCTTAAGGCCGACGGCCATTTCCTTTATGGCGCACCGGCCTCGGGCCTCCAGCTTGAAGGCGACATGCTGCTTGCGCCCGCCGCCGGGCGTCCCGGCTTTGCCGGCTACCAGTTCGGCGTCCCTGACGAGGAAACCGCCTCGAACGAGCGCACGCCGCTCGAAGGCCTCCCCGAGGCCGATGCCAATGGCGTCGCGACCTTCCCCGTGACGCTGGACAAGCAGCCGGCGTCGACCCGGCCGCAGGAAGCGCAGATCTTCGTCCGCATGGCGGAGAGCGGCGGCCGCGCCGTCGAGCGCAAGCTGGTGCTGCCGATCGCGCCCGCCGCCGCCATGATCGGCGTCAAGCCGCTGTTCGGCACCAAGAGCGTGGCCGAAGGCGAAAAGGTCGAGTTCGATGTTCTGTTCGCGTCCCCCGAGGGCAAGACGCTGGCCCGCGACGGACTGCGCTACGAGCTGCTCAAGATCGAGTCGCGATACCAGTGGTATCGCCAGAACAATTATTGGGAGTACGAGCCGGTCAAGTCGACCTCACGCGTCTCCGACGGCGATCTCACGGTCGCTGCCGACAAGCCGTCGCGCATTTCGCTGACGCCGGGGCCAGGCCGCTACCGCCTCGACGTCAAGTCGAACGATGCCGACGGTCCGATCACCTCGGTGCAGTTCGATGTCGGCTGGTATTCGGACGGCAGCGGCGACACGCCGGACCTGCTGGAGACCTCGATCGACAAGCCGCAATACACCTCCGGCGAGACCATGACGGTGTCGGTCAACGCGCGCAGCGCAGGCAAGCTCACCATCAACGTGCTCGGCGACCGCCTGCTGACGACGCAGACCATCGACGTCAAGGAAGGCACCGCGCAGGTCAAGCTCCAGGTCGGCAAGGACTGGGGCACGGGCGCCTATGTGGTTGCGACCTTGCGCCGTCCGCTCGATGCGGCAGCCCAACGCATGCCGGGCCGCGCAATCGGCCTGAAGTGGTTCGGCATCGACAAGGATGCGCGCACGCTCGCGGTGAAGCTGACGCCGCCGGCGCTGGTTCGCCCGAACTCGATGCTGAAGATCCCGGTCAAGCTCGACGGGCTGAACCCCGGCGAGGACGCAAAGGTCGTGATCGCTGCGGTCGACGTCGGCATCCTCAACCTCACCAACTACAAGCCGCCGGCGCCTGACGATTTCTATCTCGGCCAGCGCCGCCTGACCGCGGAGCTCCGCGATCTCTATGGCCAGCTGATCGACGGCATGTCGGGCACGCGCGGCCAGATCAAGTCCGGTGGCGACGCCGGCGGCGCCGAATTGCAGGGCTCGCCGCCGACGCAAAAGCCGCTCGCGCTTTATTCCGGCATCGTCACGGTCGGCGCCGACGGGACTGCGGAGGTCAGCTTCGACATTCCGCAATTCGCCGGAACCGCACGCGTGATGGCGGTGGCATGGACCGCCACCAAAGTTGGGCGCGCCAACACCGACGTGGTGATCCGCGATCCCGTGGTGTTGACGGCGACACTGCCGCGCTTCCTGCTCAATGGTGACCACGGCTCGATCAATCTCGAGATCGACAATGTCGAGGGCCAGGCCGGCGACTACGTCATCAGCGTGAAGGCGGGAGGTCCGGTGAAGATGACCGGCAATCCCACCACCACGGTCAAGCTCGCCGCCAAGCAGCGCAATTCCTTTGCGCTTGCGGTCGACGCCGTTGCGGCCGGACAGGCGACGTTCGACGTCGACATCAAGGGGCCGAACGGGCTGACGCTGGCGCGGAACTATGCGCTCGATGTCAAGGCGGCCACGCAAGTGCTGGCGCGGCGCTCGATCCGGACGCTGGCGAAGGGCGAGAGCCTGACGCTGACGTCGGACATGTTCTCCGACCTCGTGCCGGGCACGGGTAGCGTTTCGCTCTCGGCGAGCCTGTCGACGGCACTGGATGCCGCGACCATCCTCAAGGCCCTCGACCGCTACCCCTATGGCTGCTCGGAGCAGATCACGAGCCGCGCCATGCCGCTGCTCTATGTCAACGACCTCGCGGCCGGTGCGCATCTCGCCATGGACACCGCAGTCGACCAACGGATCCGCGACGCCATCGAAAGGCTGCTGGCACGACAGGGCTCGAACGGCTCGTTCGGCCTGTGGTCGGCCGGCGGCGAGGACGCTTGGCTGGACGCCTATGTCGTCGACTTCCTTACCCGCGCCCGTGAGAAGGGCTTTGTGGTGCCGGACGTGCTGTTCAAGAACTCGCTCGACCGTATCAGGAACTCGGTGGTGAACGCCAACGAGCCGGAGAAGGACGGTGGCCGCGATCTCGCCTATGGGCTCTATGTGCTCGCCCGCAATGGCGCTGCCCCCATTGGCGACCTGCGTTATCTCGCCGACACCAAGCTGAGCAACCTCGCAACGCCGATCGCGAAATCGCAGCTCGCGGCGGCGCTGGCGCTGGTCGGCGACCGCAATCGCGCCGAGCGCGTCTATGCTGCCGCACTCGACTCGCTCGCTCCGAAGCCTGCGCTCGAGTATGGACGCACCGACTACGGCTCGCAGCTGCGCGATGCCGCAGCCCTGGTCTCGCTCGCCAGCGAAGGCAATGCGCCGAAGGCGACGCTGACCCAGGCTGTCGCGCGGGTCGAGACTGCGCGCGGGCTCACGCCCTATACGTCTACGCAGGAGAATGCGTGGCTGGTGCTGGCGGCGCGCGCGCTCGCCAAGGAAAACCTCTCGCTCGAGGTCGATGGCCAGCCGGTGAAGACGGCACTCTATCGCAGCTACAAGGCGGACACGCTGAGCGGCAAGCCGCTCAAGATCACCAACACCGGCGATGCCCCGGTGCAGGCGGTGGTCTCGGTGTCGGGCTCGCCGGTGACGCCGGAACCGGCAGCGTCCGCGGGCTTCAAGATCGAGCGCAGCTACTTCAAGCTCGACGGCAAGCCGGCCGACATCAGCAAGGTGAAGCAGAACGAACGCTTCGCCGTGGTGTTGAAGATTACGGAGGCCAAGCCGGAATACGGGCACATCATGGTGTCCGACTATCTGCCGGCCGGTCTCGAGATCGACAATCCCAAGCTGGTCTCGTCGGGTGACAGCGGCACGCTGGACTGGATCGAAGATGGCGAGGAGCCGGAGGATACCGAGTTCCGTGACGATCGCTTTACCGCGGCCGTCGATCGCGCCTCTGATTCCAAATCGGTGTTCACTGTCGCCTATGTCGTGCGCGCGGTCTCGCCCGGCAAATACGTGCTGCCGCAGGCCTATGTCGAGGACATGTACAACCCCTCGCGCTACGGCCGCACTGGCACGGGCACCGTCGAGGTGCGCGCGGCGAAGTGAGTGGTGAGATGAGCGAAGGCGACCATACCTCTCGTCATTCCGGGACGGTGCGCAGCACCGAACCACCGAGCGCAACTGCGCTTCGGGGAATCTCGAGATCCCGGGTTCGGCTCTTCGAGCCGCCCCGGAATGACGGCAGTGGAGCAGGGCGCGCCATCATGCGCATCCTCTCCGCCTTCGCATTTACCTTCATCGCCGGCATCATCGCCTTCGTCGCCTGGGTCTACTCTCTCGGCCCCCTCCCACTCAGCGAGGCGCGTCAGGTCTCCACTACCATCGTCGATCGCAACGGAAAGCTCCTGCGTGCCTATGCGATGGCTGACGGCCGCTGGCGCCTGCCGGTCGAGGCCAAGACCGCGGTCGATCCGATCTACCTGAAAACGCTGTTCGCCTATGAGGACCAGCGCTTCTACCGCCATGCCGGCATCGACCCGCTGGCGCTCGGCCGCGCCGCGCTCCAGCTCGGCAGCCGCGGTCACATCGTCTCGGGCGGCTCGACCATCAGTATGCAGCTGGCGCGCCTGATGGAGCCGCGGCGACAGCGCTCGCTCTATGCGAAACTCCGCCAGATCGTGCGCGCGATCGAGATTGAGCGCAGCATGAGCAAGGAGGATATCCTCGACCTCTACCTCGCGCTGGCGCCTTACGGCGGCAATCTCGAAGGCATCCGTGCGGCCTCCATCGCCTATCTCGGCAAAGAGCCGAAGCGGCTGTCGCTGGCGGAAGCAGCATTGCTCGTCGCGTTGCCGCAATCGCCGGAAACGCGCAGGCTTGATCGCTACCCCGAGGCAGCCCGCAAGGCGCGCGACCGCGTGCTCGATCGCATGGTCGCAGAGCATCAGATCAGCGCCGATGATGCAGCGCAGGCCAAGGCCGTGCCGGTGCCAAAGCTGCGCAAGCCGATGCCGATCCTGGCGCCGCACGCTTCCGACACCGCGCTGTCGACGATCAAGGATACGCCGGTCGTCAAGTTGACGCTCGACGCAACCTTGCAGAAGGTGCTGGAGCCACTCGCGCGCGACCGCGCGCTGGCGCTCGGACCCAACATCTCGATCGGCATCATCGCGATCGACAATGAGAGCGGCGACGTGATTGCGCGGGTCGGCTCGGCCGATTATTTCGACGTGAGCCGGGCAGGGCAGGTCGATATGACCCGCGCCGTGCGCTCGCCGGGCTCGACGCTAAAGCCCTTCATCTATGGCCTCGCCTTCGAGGACGGCTTCGTGCATCCCGACAGCCTGATCGAAGACCGTCCGATCCGTTACGGCTCCTACGCCCCCGAAAACTTCGACATGACGTTCCAGGGCACGGTGCCCGTGAAGAAGGCGCTGCAACTGTCGTTGAACGTGCCGGCGATCGCGCTGCTCGACCGGGTCGGTTCGAGCCGGCTGACCTCGCGCCTGCGCCAGGCCGGCGGCAATTTGATCCTGCCAAAGGACGAGGCGCCGGGGCTGGCCATGGGGCTCGGCGGCGTCGGCATAACCCTGCAGGATCTCGCCCAGCTCTATGTCGGACTTGCGCGGCTCGGCACCGCGCGCCCGTTGCGCGAGGTCGTGACGGAGAAGGATTCCCGCGAACCGATGCGGCTGCTGGATCCCGTGGCGGCCTGGCAGGTCGGCAACGTCCTGCTCGGCACGCCGCCGCCCGAAAACGCCGCCCACAACCGCATCGCCTTCAAGACCGGCACCTCCTACGGCTATCGCGATGCCTGGTCGGTCGGGTTCGATGGCCGCATGACCATCGGCGTGTGGGTCGGCCGTCCCGACGGCGCGCCGGTTCCCGGCCTGGTGGGCCGCACTGCGGCGGCGCCTATCCTGTTCGACGCCTTCGCCCGGTCCGGCAAGACGCTGGTCGCGCTGCCGAAGCCGCCGAAGGGCACGCTGGTCGCCAGCAACGCAAAATTGCCGCTGCCGCTCAAGCGGTTCCGTCCCGTCGGGGAACTCGTCCGCACCGGTAGCGAGCAGGCGCCCCGGATCCAGTTTCCGCTGAACGGATCCCGGATCGACGTCGATCGCGCCGCCGGAGCGGAGGGCGCCGCGATGCCCGTCAAGGTCGCCGGCGGGGTGCTGCCGATGACGATCCTGGTCAACGGAGCCATGCGCGGCGAGATCGACAGCCGCCGTCAGCGACTGATTGATCCGCCGGGGCCGGGCTTTGCCAGGCTCACCGTGATCGACGCGACGGGCGCCGCCGACACAGTTGTCATTCGAATTCAATGATGCCGGCTTAAGCGGTTGTCCGGGCGGCGGTTTCAGCGTATGCGGAACCAATGGTCGAGACCTATGCCCGCCCCCGTTTCGGAGAGCCGCGTGAGCCGAAAAACCCCGTAAATCCGGGCAACCGGTTCGTGCGGGTGCTCGACGCTGCCACCGCGAGTGACCGCCGGGCGGTCGCCTTCCTGTTGCTCTGCGCGCTGCTGTTGTTTCTACCCGGGTTCTTCACGATTCCGCCGGTCGATCGCGACGAGGCGCGCTTTGCGCAGGCGACCAAGCAGATGGTCGAGAGCGGCGACTATGTCGACATCCGCTTCCAGGAAGACGTTCGCTACAAGAAGCCGGTCGGCATCTACTGGCTGCAATCGGCCGCGGTGCATACGGCGTCCGCGCTCGGCCTGCCGCGCGCGCAATTGCGCATCTGGGTCTACCGCATCCCGTCGCTGCTGGGGGCAATCGGCGCGGTGCTGATGACCTATTGGGCCGCGCTCGGCTTCCTCACACGCCGTGCCGCCGTGCTGGCGGCGCTGATGATGTGCGCCTCCGTGCTGCTCGGTGTCGAGGCGCGGCTTGCCAAGACCGATGCGGTGCTGCTGCTGACCGTTACCGCTGCCATGGGCGCCATGGCGCGGGTCTATCTCGCCTGGCAGCGCGGCGAGGACGAGGCCCATCCGCCCTGGCGCTATCCCGCGATCTTTTGGACCGCGCTCGCGGTCAGCATCCTCGTCAAGGGTCCGTTGATCCTGATGTTTGCCGGGCTGACGATCATGGCGTTGGCGATCCAGGACCGCGATTCATCCTGGCTCTGGCGGCTGCGTCCGCTCTGGGGCCTGATGTGGACGCTGGTGCTGGTGCTGCCATGGTTCGTCGCGATCTTCTGGCGCGCCGGTGATGCGTTCTTCGCCGATTCCGTCGGTGGCGACATGCTGAGCAAGATCGGCGCCCAGGAATCCCACGGCGCGCCGCCCGGGATGTATCTGCTGCTGTTCTGGATCACCTTCTGGCCCGGCGCACCACTGGCGGCGATGGCGGCGCCTGCGGTCTGGCGCGCCCGCCGCGAGCCCGGCGCGCAATATCTGCTGGCCTGGCTGGTCCCGTCCTGGATCGTGTTCGAGGCGGTGCTGACCAAGCTGCCGCATTACGTGCTGCCGCTCTATCCCGCGATCGCGATCCTGACCGCGGGCGCGCTGGAGCGGCGCGTGCTGTCGCGCTCCTGGCTGATGCGCGGCGCGGCCTGGTGGTTCCTGATCCCCGTCGGCGGCTCGGTCATCGCGGTGGTCGGCGCCGTCATGCTGACGCGTCAGCCGGCGTTCGCGGCCTGGCCCTTCATCGGAGCGTCACTGATCTTCGGCCTGTTTGCCTGGTGGCTGTACGACAACAATCGCGCCGAGCGTTCGCTGCTCAATGCGCTGGTTGCGGCCTTGATGCTGGCCGTCGTCGTCTACGGCCTGGTGTTGCCATCGCTGACGCCGCTGTTTCCGAGCGCGGAGGTGGCGCGCGCGCTACGCAACGTGACCTGCGGCGGGCCGAAGGCCGCCGCTGCCGGCTATCACGAGCCGAGCCTTGTCTTCATGACGGGGACCTCGACACTGCTCACCGACGGCTCGGGCGCCGCCGATTTCCTCAAGCAGGGCAGCTGCCGTTTCGCCCTCATCGAGCAGCGTTCCGAGCGCAGCTTTGCGCAGCGCGCTGAGGCGATCGGGCTGCGTTACAAGATCGGAACGCGGATCGAGGGCTACAATTTCTCGCAAGGCAGGCCGATCTCGATTGCGATCTTCCGTTCGGAAGGCACCGAGTAAGATGTCGGTCCCGGCGGCACACGCGCAGGCGGGCTATCCGGCACGATTGCTCAAGCAATCCTGGCACGCACTGGCGCAACTCGTTCGCACGCCCTCGCATTCGCGGCGTGCCGAGGCCGCGCGACGGCTGGCGCGGCATTCGCTGTGGCTGAGCGCTGCGGGCGCGGCCATCATCATCATGCTGATGGTCGCGATCGATCAGGCCGAGATCCAGTTGATGCCGGCGCGCGGCACGCCGAGCCTGTGGCCGCTCCGTATCCTCACCGACTTCGGCAAGGACGAGTATGTGCTTTCGGTGCTCGGCATCGTGCTCGTAGCGGTCGCGCTCGTCGCCGCCGCGCAGCACGGCACCCGGCGCGCCTTGCTGCTCGGCCTCGGCACGCGGCTGCAATTCGTGTTTCTGTCGGTTGCCCTGTCGGTCTTCATCACCGAGATCCTGAAATATCTCATCGGCCGCGGCCGTCCGTTCGTCGGCGGCAAGGCCAATGCGTTCAATTTCGTTCCGTTCGAGGGGACGGGGGCTTATGCCAGCCTGCCGTCGGGACATGCGGTGACGGCCGTTGCCCTGGCGTTCGCGGTCTCGGCGCTGTGGCCGCGCCTGCGCGTGCTGATGGTCACTTACGCAATCGTGATCCTGCTGACGCGCCTGGTCCTGCTTGCGCATCACCCGAGCGACGTCGTCGCTGGCGCGCTGGTCGGCATCGTCGGAACCATGGCCGTCCGCTACTGGTTCGCCGCGCGTAGGCTTGGTTTCGTGATCCAGAGCGACGGCACCATCGTGCCGCTTCCGGGACCTGTGCTTGGGCGGCTCAAAAGGGTTGCCCGGGGCCCATCCGCCCCATAAAAGCGGCTTCCTGCCAGCCGGACCGGTTCCACGCAGGCCAGTTCAACAACGAGCCCCGTTTTGACGTCGTCATCACCCGCGGTTTCCATCGTCGTTCCCGTACGCAACGAGGCCGACAACATCGCGCCCCTGATCGAGGAGATCACAGCGGCGCTCGTTGGCCGCTGGGATTACGAGATCATCTACGTCAATGACGGCTCGACGGACGCCACCGGCGAGCGGCTCGGCGCCCTCATGGCGCAGCGGAGCAATCTGCGTCAGCTGCGCCATACGAAGTCCGGCGGTCAGTCGGCGGCGGTGCGCAGCGGCGTGCGGGCCGCGCGTGGAAAGATCGTGGCGACGCTCGATGGCGACGGCCAGAACAATCCTGCATTCCTGCCGGACCTGATCGCGGCGGTCGAGCAGGGCGAGCATGTCGGTCTTGCCGCCGGCCAGCGCGTCGGCCGCAAGGACACCGGCTTCAAGAAATTCCAGTCGCGCGTCGCCAACGGTGTACGCAACGCGATCCTGAAGGATGGCACACGCGACACCGGCTGCGGACTGAAGGCCTTCCGCCGCGACGTCTTCCTGATGATGCCCTATTTCGACGGGCTGCATCGCTTCCTGCCGGCGCTGGTGCGCCGCGAGGGTTTTGCGATCGCCTATGTCGACGTGATCGACCGGCCACGCCGCTCCGGCGTGTCCAATTACGGCTTCTTCGACCGGCTCTGGATCGGGATCATGGATCTCGCCGGCGTGTGGTGGCTGATCCGCCGCAAGAAGCCGACGCCTGACGTGACCGAGGTGCAGCCGTGATCATTCAATTTGGTCAGGCGCTGAGCAATTATTTCTACGACGTCTTCGTTGCCAAATTCGACTTCTGGCTGGCGTTCGGGATCGTGGCGCAGCTGTTCTTCACCGCGCGCTTCCTGGTGCAATGGATCGCGAGTGAGCGCGCCGGCAACAGCGTGGTGCCGATGGCCTTCTGGTTCTGCTCGATGGGCGGCGGGCTGATGACGCTGGTCTACGGTGTCGTAAAGCGCGAGCCGATCATCATCATCGGGCAGGCGATGGCGACCGTGATCTACGCCCGCAACATCATGCTGATCATGAAGAACCGCGGCACGGCCTCGAAGACGCTGGATCGCTAAACCCTCTGCAGCCACGAATGGGGGCGAGCCAGGGCGACCGCGGTGGTTGGGCGTAACCACTTTTACTACCGAATGTGGTGTCCCGGTGACAGCCAATGCGGCCGAATCCCGGTAGTTTTTCCAGGAATCTGGAGAAGCTGCCGTGAAAAGAATCCTAAGCGCGGTCGCCCTGATGACCCTCGGTTTTGCTGTTCCCGCTGCTGCGGCCGATATGCCGGCCCGGACCTATAAGGCCCCCGCGGTGGTGCCGGCGCCCGTGTACAATTGGGCCGGTTTCTACATCGGCGCCAACGCCGGCGGCGCCTGGAGCCGCAAATGCTGGGACTTCACCACGACGGCCGGCGCGTTCCTGGCGGCTGAGGGCTGTCATGATGCGACTGGCGCGGTCGCCGGCGGCCAGATCGGCTACCGCTGGCAGGCGTCGAACTTCGTGTTCGGCCTCGAAGCCCAGGGCGATTGGGCCAACCTCCGCGGCTCCAATGCGAGCTTGTTTGCCCCCATCTTCACCAATGTCTCGCGGGTCGATGGCATCGGCCTCTTCACCGGCCAGATCGGCTACGCCTGGAACAGCGTGCTGCTTTACGTGAAGGGTGGCGCGGCCGTTGTGGCCGATCACTACCATGTCGAGACTACGATTGGCGGCGTGCTCGCCGGCACTACCAGCGACGACACCCGTTGGGGCGCTACCGTCGGTGGCGGCGTCGAATTCGCATTTTCGCCGAACTGGTCGGTCGGCGCCGAATACAATCACCTGTTCATGCAAGATCGTTTGGTGAACTTTGCCGATGTTGCCTTCGGCGGGCTGTTCAGCACCGACCGCATTCGCCAGGACGTCGATATGGTGACGTTACGCCTGAACTACCGCTTCGGTGGCGGCCCGGTCGTCGCCAAGTATTGAGCCGAGGAGCCGGAGCATGAATACACCGGCGGACCTTGCCACGCTGACGATCGATCAATTCCTGCCACTGCGGGACGCAACGTTCGAACTGCAGGGAGCAAGCGGGCCGCTCCCTCTGAAGCTGGTCAAGATCGACAATGTCGGCAACAGCGGCCGGACCGGCGGGGCTTTTTCGCTGATGTTCGCCGCAGCCAAGGGGTCGACGTTTCCGCAGGGGATCTATCGGGTCGCGCATCCTTCTCTCGGCGCGATGGAGATTTTCCTGGTGCCGGTCGGGCCGTCCGGCGGCGGGGCAGGGTATCAGGCGATCTTCACGTAGCTCCGGATCGCGGTCTCAGGCCGCGGGCCAGCGCATCAGATCGTAAACGCCCTGGTCCTCGACGGTCGCAAAGCCGAGGCGGCGATAAAGACGCATCGCCGGATTGAATTTCTCGACGTGTATGGTCACGGCCTTGTCCGCGCCGGCGGCCTCGTCCAGCAGGTCAAGCAACAGCGCGGTGCCAAATCCCTTGCTGCGATGCTGCGGCAGGAAGGCAATGTCGATGATGAGGTACTCGCTTGACCCGCGATCGCGATAAAGCCGGCCGATATCCTCGCCGTCCTGCATCGTAACCAGCCAATCGGCTTGCGGATAATTCTTTCGGTAATCGGTGTGTTGCGCCCGGAACTGCATATCCAGGAATTGCGCCTTCTGCGCTTCGTTCCAGGGCGTGGCGGCAAGCTCTTCCTCGCGGGTGGAGGCGTAGACCCGTGCCAGTAACGGCAGATCAGCATCGGTGGTCCGGCGGAACGACAGGCCCGCGGCTGCAGCCCGCGCCCAGCCGGCATCAAGTGGCGCGGAAGCATTCATCCGCAGCACGCTTCAACCACGCGGTGGGAAGACGCCCTGCAGGGCGATGCAGAACAGCAAGGTGAGGTACGGCGACATGTTGTCGTGTGGCAACGCACCGCCGGCGACACTCGTGGCCTGCGGGGACATCATGGTCGCAGCACCGCTTGCTAGATAGAGGTTCATCCCGGTCGAGATCGACAGCGCTTCGGTCGGCCCGGGAATTCGATCTTCACCGATCTTGTTGACGGCTTGCACACGATGGGTGTGGGCCGGCATTTCCGATTGAAGCAGGGTGAGAAACTGTTCGCCGCCGGTCTCGCCGAGAAAGCGGTTCGAAAGGCCAGGTGCACTCCCCTGGTTCATGGCGCAGGAGCCCTGGAAATTCGGCAAGGCGAACGTCGATTTTCCATCACCGCCGTAAAACGTGCCAAGCAGCGAGAACAGCGCTGTGTTCTGCGAGATCGGCAGCAGCTGGCCGTCGCATTGCGCCCAACCCGTGGGTGCAAAATTGCAGGCCCAAATCCTGATCTCGGCAACAAAGGGGCTCGACATGACGACCTCTAGGTTTGCGACGGATAGATGCCAAACAGGGAAATGATGAAGGTGACGACCATGAACGGCATCATGTTGTCATGTGGCTGGCTCCCCCCCGCTACGGCAAGGATACCTGGGTTCATGCCGACATTCGGCGTCGACTGGTAAAACGGTCTCGCCGTGACCGGCGCACTCAACACGTTGTTGCCTGGATTGGGGGTATTGGCGGGATCCGTAGAGGCAATCAACGCGTGATTGTGGATCGGGATTTGATTGACGCTGAGTGTAACCTGCTCGGTGCCGCCGGTTTCGCCGATTTGATAATTCTGCGAGATGCCCGGCCCCTGGCCGGCATGGATCGGGATGCGACCTTGCAGGTTCGGCAGGGCAAAGTTTTCCTGGCCGTCTCCGCCATAGGTGGTGCCGATCAGGTTGAACAGTACGTCGTTCTCTGAAATCGGTATCAGCGAGCCATCGCAAAATGCCCAGCCGGACGGAGCAAAGCTGCCGCCGAACATGCGAATCTCGCCAACGAAGGGCTGACTCATTGCAACATCCTTCCTAATTCCGCGACGGAAACGCGCCCTGAAGGGCGATGACGAAATTGATCACGAGGAATGGCTGCCTGTTCTCATGCGGCTGGCTGCCGCCGATATCCGTGATTGATCCCGGCTCCAGCGTCGTAGCATTGGAAAGTGGACGATAGGGTTCGGTCGCGGATCGGGCGAGCCAGTTGTTGCTCGGTGCTGTCGTATTTCCGACATCGGTCACCGCGTTCATGAAATGGATGTGCTGCGGCATCTCGCTCAGGGTGAGCGTATGAGATTCCTGGCCGCCGACCTGACCTTCGACAAAGCCCGCGCCCACGTGGATCGGAGTCCGCCCCCGCAGGTCCGGCAGACCGAAGGTGGTTTGTCCGTTGCCGCCGTAAGTCGTGCCGAGCAGCGAGAACAGAGCCTGGTTCTGGTTGATCGGCAATTGCTGGCCATTGCAAAATGCCCAGCCCTTGGGTGGAAAATTCCACGAAATCATTTTGACTTCACTGATGAAAGGCGTGCCCACACAAACCCCCTTCGCGTTATCGAAGCCACTTGAAATTGCAATTGTATCAATTGTACGAGCAGGGTGAGAAGCGGCGCGGCCAAAAACGGCCATCTGCGCTTCTACCTCTCGTTTAACACTATGGCAGTTTAAACCGGAATGTCGATTCAAAATTGCGATCGGCCGATCGGTGGCATCGACAGGAGCATGCGCCGCCCGGTTGTGACGTCGCGCGTGACGTTCCGACCAAGCCGATGCCTGACCGGGTCGCCTGGGAATCTCCTGTCAAAGGGAAAGTCGTGTCGAGGCGGAGGCCGCGGCCGCCCCGCATCAAGCGGGGCAGGCCTTGTCCGATCGTTCGCTAGATCAGCAGGTCGGCGTGATGAAGCCCGGCCTGACTGTCGATGAGAACTTTGACGTGATCGCCGGCGTGAGCACCGTCGATCTGCGCGATGCTCACCCAATGGGCGTTGACCATGGACGTATCGAGCGAGGCATTGACCTGTAGTGTCGCGAACTTGCCGCTGGGGTCCGCCACCGCACGCACGACCGAAGCATCGTCGACGCCCCAGCCGTGGAATTGCGACGTCAGCGCCGAGAAATTGAAGGTATCGCCCTGAATGAAGCTGTAGCCCGCGACATGGGCGACCGGCGGCGGCACCGATGCGTGAATGTCGATATTGTTGAACACGAAAGTGTCGGCAGTCGCGGTGCCGGTCATCGTGACCACGAAGGGAGCCGCGACGATCGGCTGTGTTCCCGGTGAACTGGCTGGCTGAATCGTAGCGGTCGGCGGTAGTGCAGGGGGTTGGACGCTCGCGACGTCGGCCGCGGACGGCAGCCTGCGCTCGCCGTCGACAAGATTGGCGTACATGAGGTCGTGGGTGCTGCTCGCCGTCGTCTGATCGGACAGGCCGAGCACATGCCCCATTTCGTGGGCGACGGCGGTCAGCAGGTCCAGGTGACCAGCGGCGGCGTTGGTCGTATCGGTGTACAGGTCGGTGCCACCGGCATTTGCCGCATGAGTGAACTCCGAATTATCATTCGGTGTCGCGTCGACGAACCAGCCATGGCCTGCGGCGTCCGTGTCGATGGTGATATGGTTCGGCGCCGATTCATTGCCGATCACCGCACCGTCCAGATTGGCGACGCTGAAGGTCGTTGCGTGCAGCGCTGCGAGCTGGGCTGCCGAGGCGCCGGCCGCCGCCCATTGGGCGATGGCGGCGGCGACGACGGTGTCGAGTTGGGCCTGCGTCAGATGCGTCTCACCCGGCGTTGGCGAAGAGGCCTGCACGCCGCCCGCGGCGGCCAGCAGCGGAACGGTGGTCACCGCGCCATTGGCGACGAGGTTGATGGTGCCGCTGATTCCGATCGTATGGGTGGCGGCACCCGTGACCGCCGGGTTGTTGTCCTTGATGACCTGCAACACGGTGCCGGCCGCGGAAATACCTTTCTCCAGGTCGAACGTCGAAGGATTGCCACCGCCGTCGGAATTCACCTGTCGGACGAAAATGGCGTCGCCCTGCTGCGAGGTGGAGGTGTTGCCCTGAACGTGGAAGTCGCCATTGCCGCGGCGGGCCTGCAGCGCGATGCCGTCGGCGCCAAGGCCCTGGGTGGACACCGTGTTGTTGTTGACGGTGACGTCGAAGGTCGGCGACGTGCCGGTGTCCGGGGTGTCGACGAAGATCCCGCGGAATCCGCCGCCATCGCCGTTGAGCGGCGTTGTCGCGGTATTGTTGCTGATATCGAGCACCGTCGAGGGCGATGCCGTTGCCGGGCCGCTGATCAGCGAAAGGATCGCGTCGTTATTGTGGCCGACGGCCTGCGTCACGGTGTTGTTCCTGATCGCACCCACCAGCGTTGCGCTGGTCGTGAGCGTGCCGGCGTTGCCGACGAAGATGCCGACCCCGATCTGGCCCGTCACGGTGTTGCCGTCCGCGGGGGCGCTGCCGCCGACCGTGGCGGTCAGATGGCCGCTGCCGCTGTTGGCGAGCACGACGCCTTCGTTGTTGCTGGTAAAAGTGCTGGACTTGACCGTCATGTTCAGGGTCGACGAATCCAGCGCGTTCGCCTGAACGCCTTGGGTGAAGTTGTTGGCGAAGTTGCTGCCCTGAATCACGACCGTGCTGTTGGCCGAGTTCTGGGTTTCCAGCAGGAAGCCGTCGGCGCCGAATGACGGCGAGTCGGTCTTGGTGTCGTGCGAGCTCAAATTCGTGAACGTCAGGCTCGACGTGCCGCTGGTCTGGAAGAATTGCAGGTTGTTCTCAAAACCGCCCCTGACGTTGAGGTTTGTGAAGGTACCGGTGCCGGTGATGCCGGTGGTCCCGCCGGTGGTTCCGAAAGCAACCGCCGCCTCATCGAACAGATTGTTGTTGCCGCTGGTGCCGCTGATGGTCGTGTTTGTCAGCGCCACGCCATCGACGCTGAGGCCCCGGACGCCGTAGTTGGTAAAGCCGTTCATCTGCAGCCCGTTGAGCTGCACATCGTGGGTGTTGTTGAGATAGATGCCGGTGCCGGCTGTCGTCCCGTCGCCGCCGGTCATGTTCTGGATCACGCCGCCGCCGGTCGCGCCGACATTGGTGCCGTTGCCGGTGAGATGGAATCCGCCACTGGAGCCGGTGGTATCGAGGACGATGCCGTTGGCGCCGCCGTTGGCGGAGACATCATGGAACGTGACGTTGCTCGAGCCGATCGTGGTGTTTTGAATATTGACCGCTGTGCCGGTGGTGGTCGTGATGCTGTTGGCAGAGTTCGTGACGTTGACGGTGCCGCCGTTGGTGGCGTTGAAGCCGGTATGCGTCGTCGCATCGACGTTGAGCGCGCCGGTGAAGTTGACGGTCGCGCCATTGGTGTTCTGGTCGTTGTTGTCCAGGTTGATGCCGAGGCCGGGATCGGTCACCGCGCCCGAGAACGTGATCGTGTTGCCGCCGACCTTGCCGGAATTGGTGACTTCGACCGAGCGTCCGGCCGCGGTCGAGGTGATGGACGACGCGATCGTGATGTTGTTCTGGGCGGCGTTGATGTCGACGCCATGGCTGGAAGCGCCGGCGATCGAGCCGCCGTTGATGGTGATGGCGCCGCCCGTGACCGTATCGATCAGGATGCCGTTGGCGGCGCTGGTGGTGGTGGCGCTGTCGAAGGTGATACCGCTGGCGCCGACCGTGAGGCTGGAGAGATTCAGCGCGGTGCCGCTGGTGGTGTTGATGGTGTTGCCGGTGCCGGAGACGGTGTAGGTGCCGCTCACGGTCGCATTGAAGCCGGTGCCGCTGGTGGTGTCGATGTCCAGCCCGCCATTGGTGAAGTTGACGGTCGAGCCGCTGTTGTTGTTCGCCGAGACGCCGTCGCCGGCGCCGGTATTGAGTGTCTTGGTGGTACCGGTGAAATTGATGGTGGTGCCGCTGTTGGCAGAGAGGCTGATGCCGCCGCCGGCGTCATTGCCGTCGTTGATGTTGCCGGAGAGCGTGACCGTGCCGCCGCTACGGTTGGCGATCGAGGCCGACAGGCCGGTGCCGTCGCCGATGGTGCCGCCGTAGCTGACCGTGGCGTTGCCGCCGTTGATGCTGAATTCCGAGACGGAGTGGCCGGAGAGCGTGCCACCGGTGGCGGAGAAAGTCGTGACCAGCGCGCCGCCGAGCGCGATGCCGACGCTGCCGCCCGACGAACTCACGGTGCCCAGCGTGACGGCGCCGCCGGTGCCGCCATGTGTCAGGTTGATGGCCTGGCCGCTGCCGGTGACGTCGGTGCTGGAGATATTGAGGTTGCCGACCGAGGCGCCGCTGTCGTCGATGCCGACCTGGCCCGCGGCGTTGGTGGTGACGATGATGCCGGCAACCGTGTTGCCGGAGGCGAGCGCAATGCCCTGGTCGGTCGCGTGCGAGGCGGTGACGTTGATGGTCGGCCGTGCGCCGGTGGCGTCTTCGATGACGATGTTCGGGCCGCCGAGCGGGTCGATAAAGGACAGCGCCTGGTCGTCGCCGAGCAGGGTCTGGCCGGTCTTCAGATTGATGCCTTCGCCGTTGTAGGTGCCCGCCTTGACGTAGATGTAGTCATTGACGCCGGGGCCGCTGGAGGCGTTGAACTCGTCGACGCTGGTGAACGGGTTGGTCTGCGAGCCACGGGTGGCGGTCGAATCCAGCGTCGACTGGTCCTGGTTGATGAACCAAACCTGCGGGATCACGCCGATATTGATCGTATCGGTATCGCTGAGCGGCCCGCCGGTGCCGGTGTGACCGTGATCGTTGGTGGTCATCTGCAGCGTCGTCGCGGTGTTGCCGGCGTTATCAGCGGCGGTATAGACGACATTGCTGCCGGCCAGCGACGCGTTGATCTGCCCGACGGTGCCGGTGAGCACCACCGAGCCGCTGGCATTGGTCGTGACGGTCGCGCCGCCGGAAATGCCCGCGGTCCCGCCGCTGGTGCCGTTACCGATGGTGACGGTGCCGGCCGCGGCCGTGAATGTCGTGGTGATGTCGTTGAACGAGCCGGCGTCGACGTCCGCAATCGACAGACCGGCCACGGTATGCGTAAAGCCCGAACTGACAGTGAAGCTAGACGGTACTCCGTTGTTGAGCGGAGCGTCGTCGACCGACGCCACCGTGATGGTGTGGTCCGACCCGGCGCTCTGGTGGTTGGTCGCCTGGCCGTCATCGACGGTGAAGGTCACCGTGCGCGACGACGTCGATGGGTTTTCGCTGCTGTCGGTGTAGGTCACGCTGCGCAGCGCGGCCTGGTAGTTCGCCACCGTGTCGGTGCCGGTGAGGGTCAGCGCGCCCGTCGATGAATTGAAGCTGCCGGTGATGTTGGCGGTGTTGGTGAAGGCGAGAAGATCCTCGCCGCTGACGAAGTTGCCGGTGATCTGGACCGTGGCCGAGGTGAGGTTCGCGTTGTCTGCGTCACTCACCGTCAGCGCCGGCGCGACCGCGGTCGCCGCCTGGTTCTCGGTGTAGGCCAGGGTGCCGGTCGCGGTGACCACGGGCGAGTCGTTGACGGGGGTGACGTGGATGGTGGAGGTTGAGATGTTGCTGTTCGCGCTGCCGTCGTTGACGGTATAGCTGACAGTGCGGTCGAGCCCGGAGGGGTTGTCGCTGTTGTTGAAATATCTCACCGTCTCCAGCGCGGTCTGATAGTTCGCGACGCTGGACGAGCCGGTCAGGGTCATCGTCCCGGTCGCGGCGTTGAACGAGCCGGTGATGCCGTTCTGGTTGGTAAAGGACAGCACGTCCTGGCCGTTGACGTAATTGCCCGTGATCTGAACGGTTGCGCTGGACAGATTCGTGCTGTCGACGTCGGACACCGTGACGCTGGCGTCGATCACGCTCGCCGCCTGGTTCTCGGTGTAGTTCAGCGTGCCGCCGGCGGTGGTGGCCGGCGCGTCGTTGACGGGCGTCACGTTAATCGTGCCTGTCACAGGCGTGCTGGTGGTTGAGCCGTCATTGGCGATGACGGTGACGGTGCGGGTGAGGCCCGACGGATTCTCGCTGGTGTTGATGTAAGTGACAGACTGCAGCGCCGCCTGGTAGTTGGCGACGGTGTCGGTGCCGCTCAGCGTCAGCATGCCGGTGGCGGCGTTGAAGGAGCCGGTGATGTTGGCGGTATTGACGAACGCCAGCACGTCCTGGCCGTTGGCATAGTTGCCGGTGATCTGCACCGTCGCAGCCGTCAGCGTCGTGTTGTCGACATCGGTGACGGTGATCAACGAATCGAACGCGGTGGCGGCCTGGTTCTCGGTGTAGCTCAGCGTGTGGCCAGCCGTGACCACGGGGGCGTCGTCGACCGGCGTGACGTTGATCGTGGTGGTCGCCGGCGCGCTGTCGAGCGTGCCGTCATTGGCGGTGAAGGTGACCGTGCGCGAGGCGCCGGACGGATTGTCACTGTTGTTGAAGTATTTAACCGACTGCAGCGCCGCCTGATAGTTGGCGACGGTGTCCGTGCCGGTCAGCGTCAGCAAGCCGGTGGCGGCATTGAAGCTGCCAGTAATGGTCGCGGTATCGACGAAGGACAGGATATCCTGGCCGTTGACGTAGTTGCCGGTGACCTGGACCGTTGCCGACACCAGATTGGCGTTGTCGGTATCGGTCAGCGTCAGCGCCGGCGAAATGGTGGTCGCCGCGTCGTTTTCCGTATAGGCGATGGTGTTGCCGGCGGTGACGGACGGTGGATCGTCCAGCACGACGTTGATCGTGAAAGTCTGCTGGGCGTGCAGCGTACCGTCGCTGGCATCGACCGTGACGTCATAGGTCGGGCTGCCGGCGTTGTAGATGATCTTGCTGCTGTCGGCCACGGTGACGACGCCGGTGGCGGCGTTGACGGTAAAGCCGCCGCCGGAGGTGTCGGCCACAAGACTGTAGGTCACGGCCGGCCCGTTGACGTCGGTGGAAGACGCGGTGACGCCGACCGCCGAACCGTTTGGCGCGCTGACCGCCACCCGGTTGGTGGCGCCGTTGCTGTCGACCGGCACTGACGGTGCGACATCGTTCACGGCAATGGTGAAGGTCTGCGTGCTCGCGAGCGTGCCGTCGCTGGCCTGCGCCGTGACGGTGTAGCTGCCGCCGGAGCTCTCGAAATCGATTTTGGTGAAATCGGCGACGGTGACGACGCCGGTTGTGGCATTGATGGTGAAGCCGCCGCCGGAGGTATCGCCGGTCAGCGAGTAGGTCACGGCGGGGCCGTTGACGTCGGTTGCAGAGGCGGTGACACCGACGGTCGAACCGTTGCTCGCGCCTTCCGAGATCGCGTTGGCGGCGGCATTGGAATCGACCGGTGTCGAAGGCGCCACGTCGGTGACGTTGATGGTGAAGGTCTGCGAACTCGTCAGCGTGCCGTCACTGGCTTGCGCGGTGACGGAGTAGCTGCCGCCAGACGATTCGAAATTGATCTTGGTGGGATCGGCGACCGTGATGACGCCGGTGACGCCATTGATCGTGAAGCCGCCGCCCGAGCTGTCGGCGGTCAGCGAGTAGGTCAGCCCGGTGACGCCTGAGGTATTGACGTCGTCTGAGGCTATCGTGACGCCGACGGTCGAGCCGACGGCAGCACCTTCGGCGACCGAGTTGGCGGTGGCGTCGTTGTCGATCGGAACCGACGGAGCGACGTCGGACACCGCGATGCTGATTGTTCCCGAATTCGTCAACGTGCCATCGGAGGATTGCACGGTGATGGAATAGGCGTGACTCGGCGCGGCCTCGAAATCGATCTTGGTCGAGTCGGCGACAGTGACGACGCCGGTGGTAGCGTTGATGGTGAAGCCTCCACCGGAGGTGTCGCCGGTCAGCGAATAGGTCACGGCCGGGCCGTTGACGTCAGTGGAGATGGCGGTGACGCCGACGGTCGTGCCATTGGCGGCGCCTTCCGCGACGGTGTTGGTCGCGGGATCGTTGTCGCTCGGCGGCGTCGGTGCGAAGTCGGTGACGCCGATGGAGAAGGTTTGCGAGCTTGCCAGCGTGCCGTCGCTGGCCTGCGCGGTCACGGTATAGGCGTGCCCAGGCGCGCTCTCGTAGTCGATCTTGGTGGGATCGGCGACAGTGACGACGCCGGTGGTGGCGTTGATGGTAAAACCGCCGCCGGAGGTGTCGCCGATCAGCGAATAGGTGACGGCCGGGCCGTTGACGTCGGTCGAGGACGCCGTGATGCCGACGGTCGAGCCGGCGGCTGCACCTTCCGCGATCGTGTTGGTGCCGGCGTTGGCATCGACTGGCGCTGAGGGTGCGGCATCGTTGACGGCGATGGTGAAGGTCTGCGAGCTTGTCAGCGTGCCGTCGCTGGCCTGCGCGGTCACGGTATAGGCGTGCCCCGGCGCGCTCTCGTAGTCGATCTTGGTGGGATCGGCGACGGTGACGATTCCGGTGGTGGCGTTGATCGTGAATCCGCCGCCGGAGGTGTCGCCGACCAGCGAATACGTGACCGCCGGACCGTTGACGTCCGTCGACGAAGCCGTGACGCCGACAGTGGTGCCGACCGCCGCACCTTCGACCACGGCATTCGCTGCGACATTGCTGTCGACCGGCACCTGCGGCGCAACGTCGTTGACGGCGATCGTGAAGGTCTGCGAACTCGCCAGGGTGCCATCGCTGGCCTGCGCGGTCACGGTGTAGCTGTGGCCCGCCCCCGAGCTCTCGTAGTCGATCTTGGTGGGATCGGCGACGGTGACGACGCCGGTGGTGGCGTTGATCGTGAATCCGCCGCCGGAGGTGTCGCCGATCAGCGCAAAGGTGACGGCGGGTCCGTTGACGTCGGTCGATGACGCCGTGATGCCGACCCCGGTGCCTGCGGCCGCGCCTTCTGTCACGGTGTTGGCGGCGGCATTGCTGTCGACCGGCGCCGACGGCGCGACGTCGGTGACGGCGATGCTGAAACTTTGCGACGAGTTGGTGATGCCGTTGTCAGCCTTCACCGTGATGGAATAGGCGTGGCCGGGGGCGCTCTCGAAATCGAGCTTGGTGGGGTCGGCGACCGTGACGATTCCGGTCGCGGCGTTGATCGTGAAGCCGCCGCCGGAGGTGTCGCCGGTCAAAGAGTAGCTGGTCGTGGGCCCGTTGGGATCGAGCGCGGAAGCGGTGATGCCGACCTGGGTGCCGACTGCGGCGCCTTCCGCCACGGTATTGGCCGCAGCATTGGCGTCCGTTGGCGTCGGCAGCGGTACGTCGGAGACGTTGATGACGAAACTCTGCGAACTGGTCAGCGTGCCGTCGCTGGCCCGCACGGTCACCGAATAAGTATGGCCCGGCGCAGTGCTCTCGAAGTCGATCTTGGAGGGGTCGTTGACCGTGATCACGCCGGTATTGGCATCGATCTTGAAACCGCCGCCGGAGCTGTCGGCCGTCAGCGCGTAAGTGAGCGCGCCGCCATTGATGTCGGTCGAATGCGCTGTGATGCCCACCGCGGTTCCGGCCGCCGCGCCTTCCGCGACGGTGTTGGCCCCGGCGTTGGTGTCAACCGGTGCGGACGGGGCAACATCGCTGACCGCGATGGTGAATGTCTGGTTCGACGTGAGGATGCCGTCGCTGGCGCGCACGATGATGGCATAGGCGTGAAGCGGCGCGCTCTCGAAATCGATCTTGGTCGGATCGTTGACGGTGACGACCCCGGTGGTGGTGTTGATCTTGAACCCGCCGCCGGAGGTGTCGCCCACCAGCGAATAATGAACGGGGCCGATCAAGCTCGTTGACGAAGCTGTGATTCCAACCGCGGTGTTGGCCGATGCGCCCTCGGCAACGCTATTGGCGCCGGCATTGGTGTCGATGGGCGTGGTCAGGAAGGGGTTCGTCGGCGGATAGGGCGTTCCCGGGGGGCACCCGGCATAGAGTGCTTTCAGGCCATAGGTTGCCGCGAAATCGGCGGCCGCGCCGAACAAAACGATCCTGCCGAAGTCGTCGAGAGTAAGCTCGGGACGGATGAGGCCGCCAATCGCGAAGGCCGGAATGATTGAGGTCATAGCAAACTCCTGACGCTGCAATCACGCCGCACTCACACCGCGGCGCGCAATCGAACCATCTGCAAAGTGCTCAAAGTGTCTGAAGGTGCTGAAATCGTTCTAGAAAGCGTGGTTCCCAAAATGGAACCAAGGGCCGTGGCCGACGCGAGCTGATTTTCGGAAGTAACGTAGCTCGCGCAGTTAATGAACTTTCAACCAAAACGTTATTAGCGGCACACGTGCGAGTCAATGCCGAACAACCTTGGAGGGTAAATGCGGAAGCGGCCTTGCCCCATCGGGCCATGTATCGCGCTCGATCTATCGCGCTCGATCGACCGGAAATCTGAGGGAGGGTGGTTGCTTCCGGGCCCTGGATCTACCGCGGCAGGGCTGACGCCGCGCCCGAAGCGGGCAGAGCCGCGCTCTCGGCTTCGTTCCTGCGATAGGGCTCGCCGGCCGCATCCAGCACGGGATAGGCCACCGAACAGATGTGCGAGTGGATGCGGCGCAGGTCGCGCAGCACGTCGAGGTGCAGCGAGGTGGTCTCGATGGTCTCGGGCCGCCCCTCGCGCAGGCGGTCGAGATGGCGCTCGATCGCGGCGAGCTCGGTGTTGCGCAGCGCCGTCTTCTCGACCAGCAGCTTGCGGGCCTCGTTCGCGTCGCCCGACATGAAGACGCCGAAGGCGATCCGCAGCGACTCCATCGTGCGCTTGTGGAAGGCGGCAAGCTCCTCCGCGCCTTCCAGCGAGAACTGGAAACGGCGCTTGATCTTCTTGGTCGCAAGCTCGCTCAAATTCTTGTCGATGATATCGCCGATATGCTCGAGGTTGATGGCGAAGGAGATGATTTCCATCGCGCGCCGGCCTTCGGTCTCGTCCAGGCTGCCGCGGGTCAGTTTTGTCACATAGAGCTTGATTGCCTCGTCGAGGCTGTCGACGACGTTGTCGGTCTTGGAGACCTGGTCGACCAAAGCGCGGTCGCCCGTCATCATCGCCATCATCACCTTGCGCAGCATGACCTCGACGAGGTCGCCCATCCGCAGCGTTTCGCGCGCGGCATCCGCCAGCGCCAGCGAAGGCGTCTCCAGCGCGCTCTCGTCGAGATAGCGCGGCCGGGCAGGGTCTTCCTCCCTGATGCGGTCGGGAAGGAGCCGGGTCAGCAACTTCGACATGGTGTCGAGCAGGCCGATGAAGATCACGGCGGTGATGACGTTGAAGGCGATGTGGAACGCGGCCGTCATCTTCGCGAGATCGGGCTGCCAGGCGTGCAGATGGTCCGCGATCACCTGCAGGAACGGCAGCACCAGCGCGATGCCGACGATTCGGTTGATCAGATTGCCGACCGGCAGGCGATAGCTCGCGGGATCGTCGCGCTTGGCGCCCTCGAACACCGGATTGATGGCGCTGCCGAGATTGGCGCCGAGCACCAGCGCCAGCGCCGCGGAAGGCGAGATGAACTGGGAATAGGCCAGCGACATGATCAGCAGCACGCTGGCAACGCTCGAATGCACCGCCCAGGTGATGAGGGCGGCGATGACGATGCAGAGCACGGGATCGCCGGTGATCGATGACAAGAAGAGGCGCACGCCGGGGGCGTTCTCGGCCGGCGCCAGCGTATCGAGCAGGATGTGCAGCGACAGCAGCATCAGGCCGAGGCCAATGCAGACCCGGCCGATGTCCTTGATCCGCGAGCGCGGCCCGGTGCGGAAGGCGACGAGGCCGAGCACGAACAGAACAGGGGCGACGGCGGCGATGTTGAACGACAGCACCTGCACGATCAACGTCGTGCCGACATTGGCGCCCAGCATGATGGCGAGCCCGGCGACGAGGGTGACCAGGCCTTCGGCTGCGAACGAGCTCGTGATCAGCGCGGTTGCGGTGCTGCTTTGGAGCAGTGCGGTGAGGCCGAGGCCGGCGCCAAACGCGCTGAAGCGGTTGCTCAGGGCCTTGCCCAGCAGGCGACGCAGGTCGGGGCCAAACGCGCGCAAAATGCCGCTGTGGACCATGTGCAGGCCCCACAACAGCAGCGCAACGCCGCCCATCAGATCGAGCAGAACCAACGTTCCCATGCTCCGTGTCCAGATTATTCGAGTCGAAGGGTCAGGCTAACGCCAAACGACTGCAGATCAATCATTTTTTGAGACTGAGGGCATTAACGTTGATAGCTGCGTTGCGTTCCTTTCGGCTTGTTCGTGATCGGCGCGCTGGCGACGCGGCCGCTACAGCGCCGCGCGAAGGGCCGCAAAGCCGCGGTCGAGATCGGCCTTGAGGTCGTCGACATTCTCCAGCCCGATGTGCAGCCGAAGGGTCGGACCGCCGGGGGCCCATTTCGTCGCCGTGCGGTAGCTGTCGCAGTCGAAGGGAATGACGAGGCTCTCGAAGCCGCCCCACGAGAAACCCATGCCGAACAGTTTTAGCGTGTCGAGCATGGCGTCGACCGCCTTCTGCGGCGCGGGCTTCAGCACAATGCTGAACAGGCCGGAGGCGCCGGTGAAGTCGCGCTTCCAGATCTCGTGTCCGGGGTGGCTCTCGAGCGCCGGGTGGAGCACGCGTGCGACCTCGGGGCGGGTGGTGAGCCAGCGCGCCATGTCGAGACCCGAGCGATAATGCTGGGCAAGCCGGACTGACAGCGTGCGGACGCCGCGCAGGGCGAGGAAGACGTCGTCGGGGCCGGCGCAGACGCCGAGCAGGCGGATGCCTTCTGCAATCAACGGCCAGGCCTTCGCGTTGGCCGAGATCGTGCCGAACATGATGTCGGAGTGACCGCCTATATATTTGGTGGCGGCCTGCATGGAGATGTCGACGCCCTGCTCGAGCGAGCGGTGATAAAGCGGCGTCGCCCAGGTGTTGTCGTCGATGACCAGCGCGCCGCGCGCATGCGCGACCTCGGCGATGGCGCGGATGTCGGTCATCTCGAAGGATTGCGAGCCCGGCGCTTCGACCAGCACCGCGCGGGTGTTCGGCTTGAACAGCTTGTCGATGCCGGCGCCGATCAGCGGATCGAAATAGGTGGTCTCGACGCCATAGCGCGCGAGCATGCCGTTGCAGAAATTGCGCGAGGGCCGGTAGACGTTGTCGATGACCAGGATGTGGTCGCCGGCCTTGAGGACGGAGAGCAGGGTGGTGCTGATCGCGGCAAGCCCGGATGGCGTAATGCCCACGCCGGCGCATTGCGGGCCCTCCAGCGCCATCAGGGTCTCCTGAAGCGCCTTGGTCGTCGGGGTGCCGTGCCGGCCGTACTGGAACTCGCCGCGATGGGCGTGCAGGTCGTCGGCGGTCGGATAAAGCACCGTTGAGCCATGGAAGACGGGCGGATTGACAAAACCCTTCTGCGCCTTGGTGTCGCGGCCGGAGGTCACCAGCCGGGTCTCGGCCTGTAGCGAAAGGGGCGTCGAGCCCTGCGAAGAATCCATGCGAGTGCCTTCAAAGACGCGTTGCGGCAAAGCACAAAAGCGTGCTTCCGGCCCGGTGTTGGGCCATGCCGTTAATAACAGGCCACAGAAGAGTCCCGTCAACCCCTTGACCCGGCAGGCGAGTGGCTATGTGATGCGCGGGTGCTATTCTGTCGCCGCATGTTGAGGGGCTTGCCGCGACCTTCGATCCATCGCCACAGCAGGACCATGCCTCACGGCCTGATCCCGTGCATGTGGCGAGGGCCACGAGGTTTGTCCCAGCAGGTTCAGCCCGAAGGGTTTGGCCTGGGGCTTGCAAGTCTCCTGACGTCGGCGAAAGAGGTTCTGTGAACGTTCCGATGCGCCCGTTAGAGACGACTGCACGTCGACCCCTGGAGACGACCTTGAAAGGCCTTTGCTCATGAAACGCGTAACTTTGGCTCTCACCTTCGCTCTCGCCGCCGGCCTGACGTCCCAGGCTGCCCATGCGCAACAAACGCTGAAGACCATCAAGGAGCGGGGCTCGCTGTCCTGCGGCGTCAGCCAGGGCCTGCCGGGCTTCTCGTCGCCCGACGACAAGGGCAACTGGACCGGCCTCGACGTCGATATCTGCCGCGCGATCGCGGTCGTCATCTTCAACGACCCATCCAAGATCAAGTTCGTGCCGACCTCGGCCAAGGATCGCTTTACCGCGCTGCAGTCCGGCGAGATCGACGTGCTCTCGCGCAACACCACGTGGACCATCTCGCGCGATACCTCGCTCGGCGCCAACTTCACCGGCGTGACCTATTACGACGGGCAGGGCTTCATGGTGAAGAAGTCGCTCAAGGTGAATTCGGCGCTGGAGCTCAACAACGCCTCGGTCTGCGTGCAGACCGGCACCACCACCGAGCAGAATCTTGCCGACTACTTCAAGGCCAACAACATGAAGTACGAGGTGATCGCGTTCGGCACTAATGACGAAACCGTCAAGGCCTATGAATCCGGCCGCTGCGACGTCTTCACCACGGACCAGTCCGGCCTCTACGCCAACCGTCTGAAGCTCGCCACGCCCAACGACCACATGGTTCTCCCCGAGATCATCTCCAAGGAGCCGCTCGGCCCGATGGTGCGCCATGGCGACGACCAGTGGTTCGACATCGTGAAATGGACGCTGTTCGCGATGATCACCGCCGAGGAGCTCGGCATCAACGCCAAGACCGTTGACGAGAAGCTGAAATCCGACAATCCCGAGCTGAAGCGCGTGCTCGGCACGGACGGCAATTTCGGTGAGCAGCTCGGCCTGACCAAGGACTGGGTGATCCGGATCGTGAAGACCGTCGGCAATTACGGCGAAGTGTTCGAGCGTAACGTCGGCACCGGCTCGCCGCTCGGCATCAACCGCGGCCTCAACAATCTCTGGAACAAGGGTGGTCTTCAGTACGCGCCGCCGATCCGCTGATCCCGCCTGATCCGCGGCTCGCGGCGATGAGCATCGAGGAGCGTCAACCTCCGCGCCAGATCGCGCTGAAGCTTCAGCGCCTTCTGGGCGGCAAGGCCGGCTGGAACGGCGTCTTCGTCCAGTTCGCCTTCGCGGCGATCCTCGGCTGGATCGCCTATGAGATCGTCTCCAATGCCAGGGCCAACCTGGAAAACCAGCACATCGCCGCCGGCTTCGGCTTCCTGCGAAACAATGCAGGGTTTGACGTCAATCAGACCCTGATTTCCTACACCGGCTCGGACACCTTCCTGCGGGTGTTTGTGGTCGGCCTTCTCAACACCATCGTGGTCTCGCTGGTCGGCATTGTCTTCGCGACGGTGCTCGGCTTCATCATCGCGCTGTGCCGGCTCTCGCCCAATTGGCTGGTGTCGCGCATCGGCGAAATCTACGTCGAGATCATCCGCAACCTGCCGCTGCTGTTCCAGATCCTGTTCTGGTACCTGGCGGTGCTCGCGGCCTTGCCCAATCCACGGCAGAGCATTTCGATTTTCGGGCTCGCCTTCATCAGCAATCGCGGCCTGGTCATTCCCCGGCCGATCGGCGAGCCGGGATTTGATGCGTTTCTGGCAGTGCTCGCGTTCGGCATCGTCGCCTCGATCGGCCTGCGAATTTATGCCCGCCGCGCGTTGTTCACGGAAGGCCGCCTGATCCGAATCTGGCCCTATGTGCTGGGG
>JAEWBW010000200.1 GCA_023390955.1 Pseudomonadota bacterium | reverse complement strand
ATGATGGTCGAGCATCCCGCGGTCGACAAGTTCGACCATTCCTCGCTGCGCCAGGCGATCTACGCGGGCGCGCCGATGTATCGGGAGGACCAGAAGACCGCGCTGAAGAAGCTCGGCAAGGTGATCGTGCAGTATTTTGGTCTCGGTGAAGTCACCGGCAACATCACCGTGCTGCCGGCGGCGCTGCACGATCCCGAAGATGGTCCGCACGCCAAG
Source organism: Pseudomonadota bacterium (assembly GCA_023390955.1). GTDB lineage: Bacteria > Pseudomonadota > Alphaproteobacteria > Rhizobiales > Xanthobacteraceae > Bradyrhizobium. The sequence continues at coordinate 3,320 of JAEWBW010000200.1, read as the reverse complement.
ATCGGCACCTGCGGCTTCGAGCGCACCGGCATGCAGGTCTCGATCCAGGATGACGAGGGGCGTGGGCTTGCGGCGAACCAGAGCGGCGAGATCTGCGTGATTGGCCCTGCCGTGCTCGCCGGCTACTACGACAACCCCGAGGCCAATGCGAAGGCGTTCCGCAACGGCTGGTTCCGCACCGGCGATCTCGGCCACATGGACGAGCAGGGCTTCGTCTACATCACGGGGCGCGCCTCCGACATGTACATCTCCGGCGGCTCAAACATCTATCCGCGCGAAATCGAGGAGAAGATTTTTGACCCATCCCGCGGTCGGCGAGGTCGCCGTGCTCGGCGTGCCCGATGCGACCTGGGGCGAAGTTGGTGTCGCCGTCTGCGTTCCGCGTGAAGGCGAGAAGCCCGTGACCGAGGCGGAGATGGCGGCGTTCCTTTCGCCAAAGGTGCCGCGCTACAAGATGCCAAAGCGCTTCTTCTTCTGGGAGGCGCTGCCGAAATCCGGCTACGGCAAAATCCCAAAGCGCATGGTGCGCGACGAGCTCGAGGCGCGCGGGCTGCTCGACCTCGACAAGAAGCCGGCGGGTTGAGCGCTGGTCATGCGCAGGATCAAGCAACCGGGCGCGCCGGTCGCCGAACGCATCCAGTGGGTGGAGGCGAGGGGACGCGCATTCGGATTCACACTCGAAGCCGGCCTGCCGCTGCTGGAAGCCGCGCGCCGCGGCTTTGCGGCCGAAGGCTTTTCTGGCGGCGTGCTGACTTTTTCACGCGGGAGGCTCGGGCCATTTGCCTATGTGATGCCGGCACTGTCCAGGACCGGCGAGAACGCCGCCTTCTACAGCGAGACCTTTCGCCCCGAGGGCGTGACGCAGACAAAGCTCGGCGCCATGACGCTGGGCATGCGCGACGGCGCGCCGTTCTTTCATTGCCACGGCCTCTGGACCGAGTCCGACGGCCGCGCCAGCGGCGGGCACATGCTTCCGGACGAGACGATCGTTGCCGAAGCGTTCGAGGTCGAGGCGTTCGGTATCGACGGCGCGCTGTTCACGGCGGAGCCGGACGCAGAGACAAATTTCAAGCTGTTTGGGCCAGTCGCGTCGACGCCGATTGGCGCACGGACCACCAGCCGCGCCTTCGCGCTGCGGCTGCGGCCGAACCAGGATTTTGCCGGCTGCCTCGAAGCCTTCTGCCGCGAGCGCGGCATTTTGCGCGCAAGGATTCATGGTGGTGTGGGTTCGACGATCGGCGCGCGCTTCACCCATGGCGGTGTCACCGAGCCCTTCGCGACGGAGCTTGCGGTGACATCCGGCGCGATCGTGCTGGGCCGCAGCGGTGAACTTGAAGCCGAACTCGACGTCGCCCTGATCGACTACACCGGCGGCATCGCCGAGGGACGCCTGGTCCGCGGCGACAATCCCGTGCTGATGACCATGGAGCTGGTGCTGGAAGTGGTGGCGTAGAGCACGACCGAAGCTTGTGGCGTGTCGCAGATACCACTTCCCTATAATTTGTGTTCCTGATACGTTCCGTGGCGGATTTTGGTCGGCATGGAGCGGGCAGGAGCATGAGCCGGACACGACGCCGTCAGACCACGCTGAGTGCGCCCTATCTGAGGCGCGTCTGGCTCGATCGCGCGCGGGTGAAGGACTGGGAGGTGTATCCGTTCTGCCTTCCTGTGTTCAGGGACGAGTTCGATCACAGCTTCGACGCCGCAGTGACCATCATCGTCGGCGAGAACGGCACCGGGAAGTCGACCATTCTCGAGGGCATCGCGGGGTTGGCCGGCTTTGCCAGTACCGGCGGCCGCAAGGGTTTTGGGGAGGTCGACGGCGGAGGTCTCGAAATCACCGGCGGGGAATTGTCGTCGGCGTTGCGGGCCGCATGGGTACCGAAGGTGACTGACGGTTGGTTCTTCCGCGCCGAGACGTTCTTTTCCGTTGCGCGCTATCTGGACCGCTCGGCCGTGGATGCTGCCGTGGCCATGGAAGGCGTATTCGGCGCGAGCGTTCAGGAGGCGCCGGACTATCTTTCCTTTTCCCATGGTGAGGGCTTTCTGGTGTTCTTCGAGGAGCGTTGCCAGAAGCAGGGGATCTACATCTTCGACGAGCCGGAATCCGCGTTGTCGCCGGCGCGGCAGATGGACTTCCTCAAGCTCCTGCATCGCATGGATCTTTCCGGCAATTGCCAGGTGATCATGGCGACCCACGCACCGCTGCTGATGGCCTATCCCAACGCACAGCTGCTTCGCCTCGGGAAGTACGGCCTCGAGCCGACGACGGTGGAGCAGACCGATCATTACAGGGTGATGCGCGAATTCTGCGCGGACCCGCGCGGGTTCGTGGAAGCGACATTAGCGGAGTAGATCGCTCTCGCCCTCGTCATTGCGAGGAGGCCTTGCGAGGAAGCACGCCGTGGCGGTGCCACGAACCGGTCTCCCCATCGCCCCAAAATGCGCTACGATGGCCCCAGCGCGCGTCAGTCGCGCAAGACCAATAAGCGGATGAGGAAACGACATGAGGATGACGATTGGACGGTCCACGGCCGTGGTGGCGGCGTTGGCCGTGGCGGGGACGGCGGCTTTCACGGTGGCGTTCGATCCGGCCTGGGCGCACGGGCCGACCCGGCAGAAGGTGCGGGAATCCATCGAGATCAACGCGCCGCAGGCCAAGGTGTGGGCCGTGATCGGCAATTTCCAGGACATGAGCTGGCTCCCGCCTGTCGCCAAGACCGAAGGCGAGAAAGGCAACGAGGTTGGCGCCACGCGGAAGCTGACGCTGCAGGGCGGGCCGACGGTCGAGGAGGAGCTCTACAAGTTCGAGCCGGACATGCTGAGCTATTCCTACCGGATCACGAAGGTCGACGTAAAAGTGCTCCCGGTGACCAATTATTCCTCGACGCTGACGGTGTCGCCCGCACCCGACGGCAAGGCGAAGGTGGAGTGGGCCGGCGCGTTCTATCGCGGTTTCCCCAACAATGATCCGCCGCCGGAGCTGAGCGACGAGGCCGCGGTGAAGGCGGTGAGCGGGCTCTACAAGGCCGGGCTCGAGGCGCTCAAGAAGAAGATCGAGAGCGGCAGCTGACCGTGCGGATCGCGGGTCTGGCGGCGCTCGCCGCCGGCATCGGCGTCGCTCTTGCGTTGGGGCTGGTCGCGCACGCCTCGGCTGAGGAAGCGTTCGTCACCAACCAGCTCAGTGACAATGTCACCGTGGTGGACCTCGCCTCGTCGAAGGTGGTGGCCACCATCGCGATCGGCGGCAAGCCGGCTGGTGTCGCTGTCACTGCGGATGGCCGCTTCGCCTATGTGACGAGCCCGGACACCAAGGCCGT
>JAEWBW010000121.1 GCA_023390955.1 Pseudomonadota bacterium | reverse complement strand
CTCGTGATGGGGGCCGAACGCCGGGTGGTGTTCGATCTCATCAACGTGGTGCAGGGCGTCGCGAAACTCCCGCAGGCGCTGATCAAGGACAAGCGGCTGGAGAATCTCTGGCTGCTGCCGGCGTCGCAAACCCGCGACAAGGACGCGCTGACGGAAGAGGGCGTGGGCAAGGTCATCGACGACCTCCGCAGCCGCTTCGACTGGGTGATCTGCGACAGCCCGGCCGGCATCGAACGCGGCGCCTCCATGGCGATGCGCTTTGCCGACGAGGCCGTGATCGTCACCAACCCGGAAGTCTCCTCGGTGCGCGATTCCGACCGCATCATCGGCATGCTCGATTCCAAGACGGTGCGTGCCGAGAAGGGCGAGCGCGTCGAGAAGCATATCCTGATCACGCGCTATGACCCGGCGCGCGCCGCGCGCGGCGAGATGCTCACCATCGAGGACATCCTCGAAATCCTCGCGACACCCTTGCTCGGCATCATCCCCGAGAGCCAGGACGTGCTGCGCGCCTCCAACGTCGGCACGCCCGTGACGCTGTCGAACGCGGAAGGCGCTCCGGCGCGGGCCTATATGGACGCCGCCAGGCGGCTGTCCGGCGAGACCATCGCCATGCAGGTGCCGGTCGAGCGCAAAGGTTTCATGGATCGTCTGCTGCGTCGGAGGGCTGCATGAGCATGGGTTTGCTTAGGCTTCTCCGCGGCAACAAGGCCACCGCTCCCGTCGCTCGCGAACGGTTGCAGATCCTTCTTGCCCATGAACGCGGCCTGCGCGGCCAGCCCGATCTGTTGGCGGTGCTGCGCGAAGAGATCCTCGCGGTCGTCTCAAAGCACGTGACTCTCGATCCGACCAAGGTAATCGTGCGTCTCGATCGCGGCGACGAGGTGTCGACGCTCGAGGTTGACATCGAGGTTCCCAACGATTTCGAGCGCAAGCGCGTCGCGGTTGCGTAGTCCGGGCGGGGGCCGGTTGATCTGACTCGGAAGCTACTTGGGGTGGGATGACAGGGCGGTCCGCCGGGCATGGCGGGCCGCCTTGTGTTTTGGGCTGACGGAACGAGACCCGCGGCTCGGCCGTTGTCCAATCCCGCGGGATGTTGGAGCGAGCTTGAGCGAACCTGCCTGCGGTTCCGTCAATCCGGGAGAAGCGCCCATGATGTCCGAGGTCCAGGTCCACACCGTCGCGCGGCAGATGTTCGAGCAGCACGGCGCCGCCGCCATCGCGAAAGCCGCCGAGCAGGCGCAGGCCTGCGAGGGCCGCGGCGATGCCGACGAAGCCAAGGAATGGCGCCATATCGCGGATGCCATGAAGATGATGCGCGGTCCGCATCAGAGCTGAAGTGAGCTCTCAAGCGCGATGAGATCCAGATCGATCATCGCGCTCCAAACTATTGATTACGCGTGATCATTTGCCGAATGGAACCGGTGGTCAGGATCGCCCGGTTCCATCCTTGATCATGTCGAGCACGCGGCTCGCCAGTGCCTCGACCACGAAGGGTTTGGTCAGCACCTGCATGCCGGGAGCGAGCTGACCGTTGCCGATGATGGCGTTCTCCGCATAGCCGGTGATGAAGAGCACCTTCAGCGCCGGCCGGGTCGTGCGGGCGGCGTCCGCCATCTGCCGGCCGTTCATGCCGGGCAGGCCGACGTCGGTGACCAGCAGGTCGATGGTCTCGTCGGATTGCAGGATCTTCAATCCGGTCGGTCCGTCATGCGCTTCCAGCACGCGGAACCCGATCTCCTCCAGCGCGTCGGTCAGCAGCATGCGGATGCTGGGCTCGTCGTCGACGATGAGAATCGTATGGCTCGCCTCGGCGCGAATGGACGCCTTGGCAGCAGGCAGCGCCGGCCGCTCGGCTTCCCCGCCGTAATGGCGCGGCAGGTACAGGCACATGGTCGTGCCCTGGCCGACCTCGGAATAGATCCGCACCTGTCCGCCGGACTGGCGCACGAAGCCGTAGACCATGGAGAGGCCGAGGCCCGTACCCTGACCGATCGGCTTCGTCGTGAAGAATGGATCGAAGGCGTGCTCGATCACGTTGGGCGTCATGCCTGTGCCGGTGTCGGTGACGCAGAGCGAGATGTACTGGCCGGGATCGAGGTCGCGCTCGCTGGCGGCGTGGTCGTCGAGCCAGCGGTTGGCGGTCTCGATGGTGATGCGGCCACCATTCGGCATCGCGTCACGCGCATTGATGCAGAGGTTGAGCAATGCGCTCTCGAGCTGCGGCGCGTCGATCAGGCTCGCCCACAGCCCGCCGGCGGTGACCACCTCGACCGAGATCTCCGGGCCCACCGTGCGGCGGATCAATTCCTCCATGCCCATCACCAGGCGATTGAGGTCGGTCGGCTTCGGGTCAAGCGTCTGCCGGCGCGAGAAGGCAAGCAGGCGATGGGTCAGCGCCGCCGCACGCCTGGCCGCGCCCTGCGCGGCGCCGACGTAGCGGTCGATCTCCTTGATGCGGCCCTGGCCGAGCCGCACCTGCATCAGCTCGAGCGACCCGATGATGCCGGTGAGGAGGTTGTTGAAGTCGTGGGCGATGCCGCCGGTGAGCTGGCCAACCGCCTCCATCTTCTGCGACTGCCGCAGGGCATCCTCGGCTTCGCGCAGGCGTTCCTGCTGCCGCAGCCGGTCGGTGACGTCATAGACGAACTGATAGGCGCCGATCAGCTTGCCGTCGCCGTCGCGCAAAGAATTGAAGCGCATCTCGTAGGAGCGGCGGGCCCGCTCTGGATCGCCGAATTCGCCGATCTCGACGAACACTTCGCCGGCGAGTGCCTTCGTCCACACCGCGCGCACGGCGTCGTGATGCTCGGGCTGGTCCTTCAGGAGCTCCAGCATGTTGTCGCCGACCTTCGGCATGATGCCGAAGATCCGATAAAACTCCTGTGCCGACGCGCCATTGATGGCGAGCCAGCGAAAGCTGGGATCGACCACCTGAACGAAGGCATTGGTGCCCTCGACGATGTCGGCGAGCAGCTTGCGCTCGGACAGCGCTGCGACAACGCGCGCCTCCAGCGTTTCGTTGAGTTGCTGCAGCTCTTCCTCGGCGCGCTTGCGGGCGGTGATGTCCTGGAACAGCACGGCGACCTGGCGCCGGCTCGCGGGCTCGACACGGAACGCCGCCAGTTCGAGATACCGCTTGGTTGCGACCAGCTCGCGCTCGAAGCGGATCGGTGCGCCGGTGCGCAGAACTTCGCCATAGAGCTCGACCCAGCCGCCGGCTTCGTCCGGCACCATCTCGCGAACCTTCTGGCCGACCACGTTTGGAATGCCGGCATGCTGGGTGTAGGCGGGATTGGCCTCGACATGAATGTAGTCGCTGAGCGGTCCGTGTGGACCGTCGAAGAACTCGATGATGCAAAAGCCTTCGTCGATCGAGTTGAACAGCGTGCGATAGCGTTCCTCGCTCTCGGCCAGCGCGGATTCCGCCTGCTGGCGCCTTGTGAGGTCGGCGACGCCGAGCGCCTTGAGGCGTGCGTTTTCCTCCTCAAGCGTCGTCAGCCGACGTTGAAGATCGTCGATGTCGATGGAATCCACACTTGCTCGCGGAGTTTGCCTATCCAAGGGCTGTTCCTCAGCCCTGCCCAAGGGAGCATCTTAACGGGTGGGTGCGCCGCGGCAAGCCGTGGGCGCGGACCCTCCGGCGGCGGTCAGCGCTCTTCCGGCTCGGACCCCTGCGCCGGCGGCCGGTGCTGGGTCGCGCCGCGATCTTCGCCGGTCTCCTTGCAGGGCAGCTGTGTCCAAGAGCCGTCGGCGGCCTGTTGATAGGCGCTGCACGACGCGGGGGCCGCGCTCTCGGTGGCCTTCGGGGCCTCGGCGCGCTTGGCCTGGACCGGGCCGGTCACGACGGCGAACGCGGCAAGTGCGGTGGCGGTTGCGGCGAGGGTAATGCGCATGGCGGTTCTCCTTGATAGGACGATCGCCATGCTCGCGATGAATGTGACGAATATGGGTCGCCGCGCCGGTTCCGCGCGACGTCCTTAATGCTGCCGGCCGCTACTGCTGCTTGGGGTGAATGAGGCCGGCGAGGTTGACCTTCTGGGCCTCGCACCATCCCGGCATGCCCAGGCGCCGCTGGTCCATGTCGGTTGCCTGGGTCGCGACCGCCACCTCCGCCATGATGTCGTCGTCCTGCTTCTCGCCCATCTTGCCGCCGGTATGCATGAAGGCGATCGCCTTGCGCACGGTCTCGGTGGTGCCGTCGGGCAGCTGCATGTCCTTCGCCCGCTTCACCAGGTCCTGGTAGGCGAGGTCGGTGCCCGGGCATTCGACTTTCGCCGCAAACGCCTGCAACACCATCGTGACATAGACTGACCGCGGGGAGGCCTGGGCCGGTCCGGCAATCAGCAACAGGCATCCGAGCAGCAAACCGTAGCGCATGTCGTGTCCTCCCGATTTTTTTGGGAGGCTAGCCAAGGCCACGGGTCTCCGCAATGGGGGCCGGGCATCCGCCTGAGCGATTGTCGGTCGTGATGGGGCTACGATAGTCTGACGGGATTACCGGGGAGCACGAGATGAGCCTGTTTTCGACACCGTTCGATCCTGCGCGCGACACTGCGCTCGTCACCGGCGCCGGCAACGGTATCGGCCGCGCCATCGCGCAGGCGCTGGTCGGCGAGGGCGTGCGGACGGTGTTTGCCGATCTGCATGAGGAGCGGGTGACGGCCGCTATCGCTGCCACCGGCCGGCCGGAGCTGGCGCTGCCGTGGGTCGGCGATCTCTCCCGGCTCGAGGCCTGCGATGCGCTGCTGGCCTCGGCCCACGCCGCACTCGGTGATGTCTCACATTTCGTGCACAGCGCGTCGCCGCCGCGGCGCGAGGCCGATCATGCACTCCACGTCGATCGCAAGACCTGGCAGGAGATGCATGCGGTCAATCTCGATGCGGGCTTCCATCTCTCGCGCGAGATCGCGAAGCGGTTGATCGCGGCCAAGCGGCCGGGCTCGTTCCTGTTCCTGACGTCGCTGCATGCGGGCACGCCGCGCAACCTGCCGCACTACTCGACGGCGAAGGCGGGCATGGCGATGCTGGTGAAGGAGCTGGCGAAGACGTTCGGCCGCTACGGCATTCGCGTCAACGCGCTGGTGCCCGGCGCGGTCGCTGCCGGCGGTTTCGTTGCCGATCCCGCGCTCGCAAAACACATCCCGCTCGGTCGCCTCGGCAAGGCCGAGGATCTCGCGCCGATGGCGCTCGCGGTGTTGTCGGACAGGCTGTCGGCCTATGTCACGGGAGCTGCCATCGTGGTCGACGGCGGCCTGTCGCTGACGAACTGGTTCGATCCGCCAGCGCTGGACGATTGATCAGCCGGTGCGGCGCCAGTTCGGAACCGGATCGAGCGGCGTCCGATAGACCTCGTTGTGATCGCGGTCGGTGACGCGCACCGCGCAGCCCTTGCTCTGCAGCTCCGGCTTCACCTGCGACAATTCGCACGCCAATTGCTGGGCGCGATCGGAGGCGACCTCGATATCCTCGAGGATGATGCCACCCTGGTTCTTGAACTCTTCACCAACCACGAGATCGAATGAGTAGTACGGCATCCGAATTCCCCAAACCTGCGAGCGACGATGTCGCGTGCGCATGATCAAGTTACATGACGCATCGTACCACTGAGTCGATATCTATCGGATGAACGGGCCGCGCAATCTCTGAGCTTATGGCGCAAAAATCATGTGCAGCATGCGACTGCGTTAACGTCTCGTTAAGCATGTGAGGGCGACACTTGCCTCATGGAATTGCAACAGAACCGGGCCTCGAACCGGCAGTTGCAAGAGAAGGCCGCCGGCATAGATCCCGACGGCCTTTTCTCTTGGGCACGTGACGCCATTACCGTAGTTGCCCGGACACGCTCCATCACACCGACTCGGACAGTATCGCTCGCACGCGCGCGATTGGCGCGCGACTGGCTCGTCGTGTCTGACAGCTAGCGCAGCGGCATCGGCGGGCGCACCACCGGACCGTCGTCATCGGCGAGCTGCGGCTGCGCGACGGGTGGAGGTGGAGGCGGCGGCAGGGCTGCCGCCTGCGTGCGCGGTGGCGGCGCGATCGGGATGGGTGCATAGGTCTGCGTGACCGGCTTCGGCGGCTTGCGCACAGGCGGCGGGGCCGGCCGCGGCGGCAATGCCGACAGCTTTGCATGAGGATCGACGGCACGTGTTTCCACCGGCTTCGGCGGCACGGGCTTTGTCATCTCGCGCGCCATCTGTTCCTGGCCGGACTTGAGCTCCGCGATGTTGGCCTTGAGTTGCTCGATTTGCTGCGCCATCGCGGCGAGATCGCGCGTCATCGTTTGCACGGACTGAGTTGCGTCGGGCGCGGCTGTGACTGCGGCGGTCTGGACCGGCGCGGGCGTGGTCTGCGCAGGAATTGTCGGCGGCACGGCGGTCTGCTCGGTGACCGCAGCCTGCTGCGTGTCCGCCGTCGGTTGCTCGGCGATCGTTGCGGTTGCTTGTGCCGGCGAGGTCGCGAATGTCGGGACCCACGTCGCAATCATCTGCTTCGCGGTGTCGCCGTGCTTGTGCCAGACGATGGTCGCTCCGGCGCTGCCAAGGGCGAACAGCATTGTCATGGCGGCGCCGCCGAGCCATTTGCCGACCAACGAGCGCTTGCGCGCGACACGAGTGTCGCTCGCCGTTGCGCGCACGGCGGTGTCGACGGAGGGCGCAGTTGCAGACGGCGCAGCAGGGGCGGGTGCCGCCGGCGTGATCAGAATCCGCGGTGCCTCCATCCTGGCCTCCGGAATATCGATCCTGTGGCTCTGGATTTTCGGCTCGGGACGGATGGTGAACTCCGTCGCCAGTTTGGGCAGCGGCTTGTCGGCGCGCGAAGCGCGAATGACATCGGCCGAGATGTCGAGCAAGTCGTGCGGATCGTTGCTGGCGTCCTTCACGATCTCGTCGACGATTTGCTTGCTGTTCAGCGTGGCGAGCATCGAAGCTCCTCTCTGCCGGTCCGCATTCGCGCGAGCCCGATTCTTAGGCCGAATCCTGGAGGCCACATGGCCTCCGTCCCCAGACCCCACGAGTCCAGCCGCGTTTGACCGAAGCAAGGCGACGACATGGAGAGTGTGTGACCGCGTGTCGCGGCGGAACCGCAAGTATTCGAACACGTCTCTGTGTTCCAGTGCCGCTGCCTTGTTTTCAGCACGATTTGGGCAGCAGGGTGAGCGTGTTGGGGGCGCTGTGATGCACGATCTGGGTGCGCCAATTGAGCGCACGTTTTGGGGGCAGCAAGTGCCAAGATTTTCTACCGTGTTGCTGGTTGCGGCATTGCTGCCGCTGGGCGGCTGCATGCAGACGACGCTCTCGCCATCGAGCGATGCGAGCTTTACGCCGAAGGACCGGCAATTGCTGGCGCATGCGCCTTATGCGAAGGCCGAGATCCCCGAGCAATTTCTCCGCCACGTCGTCGACTATCCGCGCAAGGAAATGCCCGGCACGATCCTGGTCGATACCGATGCGCGCTATCTCTATCTCGTGATGCCCGAAGGCAAGGCGATCCGCTACGGCGTCGCCGTCGGCGAAGAGGCGATGGCCTTCTCAGGCGTCGCGCGGGTCGGCCGCATGGCCGAGTGGCCGGACTGGGTTCCGACCGCCGACATCCAGGCGCGGCTCGGGCCTTATCCGGCGCGCGTTGCAGGAGGCCCGGCGAATCCGCTCGGCGCACGGGCGCTCTATCTCTATGCCGGCAACAAGGACACGCTGTACCGCATCCACGGCACCAACCAGCCGGAATATATCGGCCAGGCGATCTCGTCCGGCTGCATCCGGATGCGCAATGAGGACGTGATCGATCTCTATAGCCGCGTGAAGCCGAACTCGACCGTCGTGGTGCTCGCGCCGGGGCAGAACGCGCAGGCGGAAGTGAGAAGCGGCTGGCGCGGCTGAGCGCGCGTGCGCGTCATCCGCCAGGCGTGCTGCTTGCCGACAATTTTACCCATTGTCTTGCGCGGGCCGTAACGGTTCGCGTCTAGCGTGCAGCGAGCAAGGGGTTGCTCGCATGTCTCTCGTCAAGAATTCGCCGCGCGCGCTGTTCGCCGCGCTGATTCCTCTCGCCATCGTCGAAGCCGTGCTGCTGGCGTTCGCCATCGCGGGCGGGCAGGTGATCGATCCCGTCGGTGTGCCGGCGCCGGATCAGATCGTCGTCTGCTATACGGTTCGCATGGCGCTCGACGCAGCATTCCTGTTCGCCGGACACATCGTGCTGCGGCAATGGGCGATATCGAGCCGGGTTGCTTACGGCCTCATGGGCGGCGTCATGGCCGCCGCGAGCTACGGCATTGCGATCCGCAATCACATCCAGCTTGCCGCGCCCGGTGATGGCACCGCGGTGGCAATCGGCGCGCTGCCGATGGCTGCGGGAATGATCGGCGGGTTCCTGTACAATCAATTCGCAGGGCTGAGCTTGTCGGCAGGCGCAATCGCCACGGGACCCACTCCGGCGCAGCCACCGATCGTATTTGACGGACCGGTCCGCGTCCGCACGTCGTTTGCAGGCACGACGATCGCGGCGCTGATGCCGACAGTACTTGCGACGCTGTTGCCCTACACCTTGGTGCCGCTGCTGATGAACGGTCTTGCGGACAAGAGCACTGCGCACATCTTTGCGGCCGTGATGCCCGCGCAGATATTCCTCGTGATGCTGGTGGTCTCGGTCATTCCGTCCTGCATCTTCATTCAGTGCGTGCACCAGGTTGCGCGGGCACTCGGCCGCCGTCGTGCGTGGGAATATGCCGGGATCGCAGGCGTGGCGGCGTACGGCTGCGCCCATCTGCTTGTGCAGGTCGTGCCGTTGTTCGACATGCTTCTGCTGCCCGCGGCGTTTTGTGGAGCCGTCATGGGGGCGCTCTACCGCCGTTTCGCCGGCCTCGAGCCAAAGCCGCTGCCGGAAGCTGTGATTGCGACCGATCCCAATGCGCTGGTCGGAGCCAACCACCCGTCACGGCACCAGCACGGTGTCATCCTCAGTAACTGAGCGTTGCCGACAAGAATCGAAGCCGCGGATTGGAAGGCTGAGGGACGTCCTGCGTCTATTGCTCGGGGCGCGCGACGTGCCATTGCAGCGTCGTGGCGTTGCCGTTGGCATCGCCCGGCGCCTTGTCGGTGATCGAGGTGTAGAGCGGGCGGAAGCGGTAGGCCCACATCTTGCTGCCGTCATTGCGGGTGATCACGGTGAAATCGCCGACCGCCCTGGCATCTGCCGTCGCAACCAGCGGCGGCCAGACTTCCGTGCATTTGCCGTCGCAGTTCGACGTCTTGCCGGTGGTGTCGCGCTCGTAATAGTACAGCGTCATTCCCTTGAGATCGACGAGCTTGGGACCTTGCTTGGTCAGTATGACCTTCGCCGGCGCGGGGGTAGCTTCCTGCTTCGGCGGAGCCGGCTCGGATGAGCCATGACCGCCGGCGAGCGCCTGCCCGGCGACGAGCAGTGCCGTCGCAGTCACCAACACCAACCTGATCATTCCAAGCCCCCGAGATGGCAAAGTTAATCGCGCGTTAAGCGCCGAATGGGGCCGAAGCTAACAGGTGAAAGTTAGTTCCTGGTTTCATGGCGCTGGAACAATTTTGGGCATACTGTAGCGGCCATCACAGAAAATGACGGGGGAGTTCGCCCATGGGTTCGACGGGTTTTTCGCTCTACGACGCGACGGTCACCAATTATCTGCAGATCCTGGGCGCGGTCGGCGGCTTCCTCGACAAGGGCCTGGTCCACTTCAAGGAGAAGGGGATTGATCCCGCCGAGGTGGTCGAGACGCGCCTTGCGCCCGACATGTGGCCGCTGCGCGCTCAAGTCGTCTCGGTCGCGCACCATTCGCGCGGTGCGCTGCAGGCGGCGAGGGACGGGGAGTTCGTTCCGCCGAACACCAAGGGCGATCTCGACTATGCGGCGCTTCAGGCGCTGGTCGCCAAGGCGCGGACCGAGATCTCGGCGATGACACGGGAAGACGTCGATGGGCTGATGGGCCGCGACGTCATCTTCAAGATCGGCGACCGCACGCTGCCGTTCACGGCAGAGGGCTTCCTGATGTCGTTCTCGCTGCCGAACTTCTTCTTCCACGCGACCACGGCCTACGGCATCCTTCGCCACAAGGGCGTTCCGCTCGGCAAGCGCGATTTCATGGGACGGCTGACGCTGAAGACCTGAGTGCGGCCGTCTAGCTTTGCGCCTCGCGCAGGGGCGCGCGGCTAAGCTCGTTGCCGGCCGCAATCGCCTTGCGCAGCAGGCGCATCAGTTCGTCGCCTTCCTTTTGCGTGAGGCCGCGCAGCATCGTGCGCTGCGCTGCCTCGACCGCAGGCGTGATGGCGCGGAGCGTCTTCTTGCCCTGGTCGGTGATCTCAAGTTCGCGCGCACGGCGGTCGCGGCTGCTGGCGCGGCGTACGACGAGCTCCTTCTGCACGAGGCGATCGACGACGCCGGTGATGGTGGTGCGGTCGTAGGCGATCAACCCGGCCAGCGTGACCTGATCGAGCCCGGGATTGGCCTTGATGCTCGCAAGAGCTGCGTATTGCACCGGCGTGAGATCGAAGCCGGCGCTCTCGACCTCGGCCAGGAACACGGCCACCGCGATCTGCTGAAACCGGCGCGCCAGATGGCCTGGCATATCCTGCGTATCCGTCACCGGGCTCTCCCAGGGTTGTGATGTTGACAAGTATACTGATAGTCAGCATACTGAGCAATATCGAAATGCGGCCGAAGGCCGGATCGTCGGTCCAGCGACATTGTCAGAACGACAGGGAGGAGCAGGCTCATGCAATTCCATCTCAACGGATTTTTGCCCGGCGACCCCGACATTGCCGATCCCGCCGCGCGGTTTCAGTCCTCAGGCGTCGCTGGTCCTGTCTCGCGCGAGGTCGACGTCCTTATCGTCGGCTGCGGTCCGGCAGGGCTGACGCTGGCGGCGCAGCTCTCGCAATTCGCCGACATCAAGACCTGCATCGTCGAGCAGAAGAGCCGGCCGCTGCAGGTCGGGCAGGCCGACGGCATCGCCTGCCGCACCCTGGAGATGTTCAACGCGTACGGCTTTGCCGAGCGCGTGCTAAAGGAATCCTGCTGGATCAACGAGACTACGTTCTGGAAGCCCGATGACAAGGCTCCGGCCAACATCGTTCGCAGCGGTCGGGTCCAGGATGTCGAGGACGGGCTCTCGGAGTTTCCGCACGTCATCCTGAACCAGGCGCGCGTGCATGACGGCTTTCTCGACGTGATGCGGAAGTCGCCGACGCAGCTCGAGCCGTATTACGGCCGCCGCCTGCTTGATCTCCACATCGATTCCGCGGCACGCTTCGAAGACCACGGCGTGACGGTGCGGCTCGAACGGGTCGATCCCGGGCACGAGGGCGAGATCGAGACGGTAAAGGCGCGCTATGTCGTCGGTTGCGACGGCGCGCGCTCGACGGTGCGCAAATCGATCGGCCGTGAGCTGCAGGGCGATTCCGCCAATCACGCCTGGGGCGTGATGGATGTGCTCGCGGTCACCGACTTCCCCGACATTCGCTTCAAGGTGCTGATCCAGTCGGCGAGCGAGGGCAGCATCATCATCATTCCGCGTGAGGGCGGCTATCTCGTCCGCCTCTATGTCGAGCTGACGAAGCTCGACATCGGTGAGCGCGTTGCCGGGCGCAACGTCACGTCAGATGATCTGATCGCCAAGGCGCGGCGGATCCTTCATCCGCACTCGCTTGATGTAAAGGAGATCGCCTGGTGGTCGGTCTACGAGATCGGACAGCGGCTGACCGACAAGTTCGACGACGTGCCGGAGGCCGAGACCGCGACCCGGCTGCCGCGCGTGTTCATTGCCGGCGATGCCTGCCACACCCACAGCCCCAAGGCCGGGCAGGGCATGAATGTCTCGATGCAGGACGCCTTCAATCTCGGCTGGAAGCTTGCCGGCGTCTTGCGCGGGCGGTGCGCGCCGGAGCTGTTGCACTCCTATTCGGCCGAGCGTCAGGCGGTCGCCAAGGAGCTGATCGACTTCGACCGCGAATGGGCCACGATCCTTGCCTCCGCCAAAGGCGACGGCAAGGCTGTCGATGCAGCCAAGACCCAGGACTATTTCGTGCGGCACGGCCGCTACACCGCCGGCACCGCGACGCATTATCGCCGCTCCGTGCTGACCGGCGACACTTCGCATCAGCGTCTTGCGACGGGTTTTGAGATCGGCAAGCGCTTTCATTCCGCGCCCGTGATCAGGCTGGCGGATGCAAAGCCGGTTCAGCTCGGCCATGTGGCAAAGGCCGATGGGCGCTGGCGCATCTATGCCTTCGCGGGCGAGGATCCGGCGGCGATCCCGGCGCTGTGCAATTTCTTCAGCCAGGGCCGCGAGTCGCCGCTGCGACGCTTTACGCCGGCTGGTGCGGACATCGACTCCGTCATCGACCTCCGCGCGGTGTTTCAGCAGGACCACCGCGAGCTCGCAATCGAGACCATGCCCGCGTTGCTGCTACCCGCGAAGGGGCGCTACGGGCTTCGCGACTACGAAAAAATGTTCTGCCCTGACCTCAAGAGCGGCCAGGACATCTTTGCGATGCGCGGCATCGATCGCAAGACGGGATGCATTGTCGTGGTGCGGCCGGACCAGTATGTCGCCGAGGTGCTTCCGCTCGACGCCTATGCCGGGCTCGCAGCATTCTTCGACGGCTTCATGCTGCAAGCGAACTGATTGCGATGAACGGCGGGTGAATATCGAACCCGCGCGTGCGGCGCACATCACTCTTTCGGCTAGTCGGCGCGATCAAGCGGAACGCGTGGTGCGTTCGGACGTTCCTGCTCGCAAGAGGAGGATCCCGTCATGAAGCTCAGAAGCGTTCTTGTCGCAGCAGCATTGCTCATGCCGACCGCCGCGCTCGCGGCGCCCGGCATGGTCACAACGTCAGTTGGTCTACGGGCAGGCCCCGGTCCCGGCTTTCCCATCGTCGACCGCATCCCCGAAGGCTCGCGCGTCAACATTCACGGCTGCCTGCGCGGCAACGCCTGGTGTGATGTGAGCTGGACCGACGACCGCGGCTGGGTGTCGGCGCAGTATCTCGAATATCTCTACCGCAACCATTACGTCTATCTGCCCGACTACGCCGAGGAGATCGACGTGCCGGTGGTGCCATTCGTGCTCGCCTCTTACTGGTCGAGCCACTATTCCGGCCGGCCCTGGTATCAGCGCCGCGCGCACTGGACCAGCTACTGGAGCTCGCATCAGCGTGAGGCATCGCGGTTGACGATTGATCCGCGCGCGGCGCGTATCGGCCGTGCCGCAACCCGCGATGCTGCGGCAGCGCTCGACAGTCGTGCCCGTGTTGGTGTTACCGATCGCACGGCGTGGGAGCAGCGGACGACGCGCGAGCAGGGCCGCGTCGCGCGTGAACAAGCTGCGGCCCCGGTGCGCAATGCGCGCGAAAATCGCGGACGTGCGATGGATGCACAGGCGCGCATGATGCGCGAGGATCGCCCGCGCGCGGTGCATGAGAATGCCCGCGCCGCCGCCCGCGTGCAGGCGCAACTGCACATCGCGACTGGCCGTCGTGAAGCCCCGCGTATTTCGGCCGCACCCGCAGCACGTCCGGCGATGCCGCGCGTCGCGCAGCCGAACGTCAGTCACGGTTCGCCCATGAACGCGCGGGCGCAGATGCCGGCGCCGCGGGCCGCCGCGCCTGCGATGCCGCATGGTGGCGGTGCGCCGCATATCAACGCAGCCCCGGCCGCGCCGCGCGTCGGCGGTGGCGCGCCGGCCGCTGGGCCTCCCGGCCACCAGAAGCACTAAGAACGCGAAAGCCCGGCCAAGTGCCGGGCTTTTTGCTGAGCCCGCACAATTTAATGTAATTGCGCGAAGGTAGATTTCATCGAACGTAACAACTTGAACGGATGCTCACACCATCCACTCGGGGCAGCGGGGCAACGGGAGGATGACGATGAGACAACAAGGCGAGGGAGAGACGCGTCGGCAAAATGTCGCGATGCGGTCGATGTCGAAGCAGGCGAAGCAGCTCTCGAAGCTGATTGCGGGTTACCGCAGCGGGCTGCTGGACATCGATCAGCAAAGGACACGCATCAAGCTCACCGATGCCGAGCGCGGACTTTTGGACGAACGACGCAACAATTTGCTGTTGACGATTGCCGCTTTCGAGGACCGCCTCTCGGCGGTGCAGGGATTGATCGATCTGGGGCGGCCGCACGTCATTCGCGTGCATTAGGGCCCGGTTCCCCAATCCTCTTGGACGGCACCAAATTGCCATGGTCCCGGCGAATTGCCGCCAAAGCCCGCTGCCACCACGGTAGCGGGTGCAGGGCAAGCGCTATGGGGATATGGTGTGGCCTACAAGATGATCGCAGAACGCGATAACGAGAAGTATAGTTTCGCTCGCGAGAGCCGGCTGCTGATTGCGGCCAAGGCCAGGGTGTGGGCGAGCGAAGGCTACCGGGTGGTGATTACGGACGGAGACGGCAAGGATTACGGGCCGGCCGAGTTCGACCAGCTCTCGGCGGCCTGAGCCACGGACGAGGGGGTGGGGGCCTTCATGTCACAAAGCCTCTTGGGGCGCTGGATGCCAGCGCTCCTGCTTGGCGTCGCAGCGAGCGTCGTGGTTGCGGCGGCGCAGGCGCAAAACATCGATGCCGGCAAGCCGGCGGCAAAACTGTTTTCGGACAGCTGCTCAACCTGCCATCGCTCGCCGCGCGGGCTCGCAAAAGGCCGCTTCAGCCTGACGCTGCAGTGGTTTCTGCGGGACCATTACGTCACTGGCCCTGAATCCGCGAAGGCGCTGGCTGAGTATCTCGCTAGCGTCGATACCCCGCCTGCTGCCGCCAAGCCGGCTGCGAAGCCCAAGGCCAAGCAGGGCGGCGGGCCAAAATCCGCACCGAAACCGCCCGAGGCGGTGCCGACGCGGTAATGCTCGTCATCTCGATCCAGAGCCAGGTCGTTCACGGCCATGTCGGCAACAGCGCGGCTGCCTTTCCGATGCAGGCCGAGGGCGTCAGCGTCGCGGCCGTGCCGACCACGCTGCTCTCCAACCATCCGCGTTATCCGACGGTGCGTGGCCGGGTGCTCGACGCCGAGCTTGTCGCCGACTTGCTGAAAGGCGTCGAGGAGCGTGGTTTGGTCGAGCAGGCGCGGGTGCTTGTCACCGGCTATCTCGGCTCCCCAGACAATGCCGGCGTTGTCGCTGATTTCGTCGAGCGCGCGCGCAGGACCAATCCCGATCTGATCTATCTCTGCGATCCCGTGATCGGTGACGACGGCAAGGTCTACGTTGCCGACGGCATTTTGGAGACGGTGCGGACCCGGCTCGTTCCAGCCGCATCGCTGATCACGCCGAACCAGTTCGAGCTCGAGCTGCTCGCAGGCCGCGAGGCGAAGGACGTCGCCGGCTTGCTCGCCGCATGCGCGAAGATCTCGGCGCAAGGCGTGCGTCATGTCGTTGCCACCGGCTGCACGCTTGCGGACACGCCGGACGGGCAGGTCGAGACGATCCTCTGCACTGGCGAGAGGCTCGCGCGCTTTGCGACACGGCGGCTGCCGATCCGCCCGTGCGGCACCGGCGATCTCCTCGCCGGCTTGATCGCGGCGCAGCTTGCCAAGGG
>JAEWBW010000099.1 GCA_023390955.1 Pseudomonadota bacterium | reverse complement strand
GGAATTAGTCCTTGCGATACACCCAGACGCGGGCCGGCGGAAGGTTCATCCAGATCCGTTCCGAAGCCTCTGTGGACACGCCGGGCAGCGATTTCGGGATCGGCGGCACCACCGCATAGGTGAACTGTACGAAGGGCGCACCCGGCGACAGTGCCGTGAAGGCATCGCGGATCAGCCGCAGGCGCGTCAGCATCGGTTTCGTCACCAGCGGCAGGCCGGAGACGACCGCGCTCGCCGGTGCGCTCAGCACGTTCCAGAGCGTGTCACGCAAGCGATAGGCATCGCCCTGCACGACCTTGGCCTGCGGGAAGCGATCACGCAGCAGGGCGCAGAAGCCGGGATCATATTCGACGAGGACCAGGCGCTTCGGATCGACGCCGCGCTCGACCAGGGCCGAGGTGATGGCGCCCGTGCCGGGCCCCAGCTCTACAACGGGAGCGTCAGAATTGGTGTCGACGTAATGCGCCATGGTCCGGGCAAGCAGCTTGCCCGACGGCATCACCGCACCCATGTGCAGCGGCTTTTCGATCCACGACCGGAGAAAACGCACCTCGTCATCAAGACGAGGTTTCTTCAACGCACGCGCGGACGATGGCAATGGCATGTCAGGACCGGACGGGACCGCGCGAGCGCGCTGTCAGAAAATGGTCATAAAGACGTATAGGCCGAAGGCGGTGTGGTCAAGACGACTCAACTCGCCCGATTGCCGAAGAAATCCTTGACCTTGGCGAAGAAACCCGCCGCTTCCGGCTGGGTGGCGCCCGAGGACAATTTTTCGAACTCGGCAAGCAATTCCTGCTGCTTCTTGGTCAGATTTTGCGGCGTTTCGACTGCGACCTGAACGTACATGTCGCCCATCTGGCGCGACCGCAGCACCGGCATGCCTTTTGATGCAATGCGGAATCGACGGCTCGACTGGGTGCCCGCGGGCACCTTCACCTTGGTCTTGCCCTTGTCGATGGTAGGCACCTCGAATTCGCCGCCGAGAGCCGCCGTCACCATCGAGATCGGCACGCGGCAATGCAGGTCGGCGCCGTCGCGCTGGAAGAACTGGTGCTGGGCCAGCGACAGGAAGATGTAGAGGTCGCCGGCCGGACCGCCGCGAACCCCGGCCTCGCCTTCGCCAGCGAGCCTGATCCGTGTGCCGTCCTCGACGCCCTGGGGAATGTTGACCGACAGGGTCCGGTCGCGCGTGACACGGCCCTGGCCCGAACAGGACGGGCAGGCGTCCTCGATCATCTGGCCGCGGCCCTGGCAGCCCGGACAGGTGCGCTCCAGCGTGAAGAAGCCCTGGGACTGTCGCACGCGGCCCGCGCCGCCGCAGGTCGAGCAGGTCTTCGGCTTGGTGCCGGCCTTGGCGCCGACGCCCGAGCAGGCCTCGCAGGTGACGGAGACCGGAATCTCGATCTGCGCGGTCTTGCCGCCGAAGGCTTCCTCGAGCGTGATTTCCATGTTGTAGCGCAGGTCCGCGCCGCGCTCGCGACCGCCCCGGCCGCCGCGCTGTCCGGCCATGCCGAACAAATCTTCGAAAATGTCTGAGAAGGACGAGGCGAAACCCGCGCCGAAACCGGCACCGCCGCCACCGAAGCCGCCCTGCTCGAACGCGGCGTGGCCGTAACGGTCGTAGGCCGCGCGCTTGTCCTTGTCCTTCAGGACTTCGTAGGCCTCGTTGATTTCCTTGAAACGCACTTCGCTGGTGTCATCCCCGGGATTGCGGTCGGGATGGAATTTCATCGCCAGCTTGCGGAAGGACGTCTTCAGCTTGCCTTCGTCGGCATCGCGTTCGACTTCGAGCGTTTCGTAGTAGCAGCGCTTGGTGGACATGTCGGACCCGGTCTATCCAATCGCGATTTCAGATCGGCGCGAAACGGCGTCGCCACGCGACGATATAAGCACCCACTCGCCTTGCGGCAGGGGCGGCACTCAGCATAGCGGCTGGAAATTGATCGATCGTAACGACGGAGCTGCGTCGCTCCGGACCCGACACCGAGGCCTCCCCCGCGAGGGAGGAGGCCAGGTCAGCGTGTGGGGTCAAAGCCGTCCGCATCATCACCCTCGTGGGGCTTAGGCGGACTTCTTGTTGGTCTTGTCGTCGTCGACTTCGGTGAATTCCGCGTCGACCACGTCGTCCTTTGCAGCGTCCTTGGCCGCATCGGCCTCGGCCTGCTGCTTGTACATGGCCTCGCCGAGCTTCATCGAAGCCTGGGCCAGGGTGTTGGTCTTGGCCTTGATCGCCTCGGCATCGTCGCCCTTCAGCGCTTCCTTGAGGTCGCTGACGGCATCCTCGATGGCGCGGCGCTCGGTCTCGGCGACCTTCGAACCGTGCTCGGCAAGTGCCTTCTCGGTGGAATGCACCAGCGCGTCGGCGTGGTTCTTGGCGTCGACGGCCTCGCGGCGTGCCTTGTCGGCGACCGCATTGGCTTCGGCGTCCTTGACCATCTTGTCGATGTCAGCTTCCGACAGGCCGCCGGAGGCCTGGATGCGGATCTGCTGTTCCTTGGCGGTCGCCTTGTCCTTGGCGGACACGTTGACGATGCCGTTGGCGTCGATGTCGAAGGTCACCTCGATCTGCGGCATGCCGCGCGGAGCCGGCGGAATGCCCATCAGGTCGAACTGGCCGAGCATCTTGTTGTCGGCCGCCATTTCACGCTCGCCCTGGAAGACGCGGATGGTGACCGCGTTCTGGTTGTCCTCGGCGGTCGAGAACACCTGGCTCTTCTTGGTCGGGATCGTGGTGTTGCGGT
>JAEWBW010000082.1 GCA_023390955.1 Pseudomonadota bacterium | reverse complement strand
AGGCCACCCTGTTCAACGGCCTCGCCGCATCGGGCTGGCACACCGCGGCGATCGCCATGAACCTGGCGATCCAGACCCGCCCCTTCGGCCCGCATCCGCTGATCGGCATGGGCGTCGATGGCCTGCGCTGGACCATTCCCGTGCGCCCCAACGACACGCTGCACCTCGAAGCCGAGGTGATGAGCCTGACCCCGTCCAAGACCAAGCCGCAAGGCATCGCGCTGGTGAAGTGGACGATGCTCAACCAGAACGGCGAGGAGGTCTACACCTTCACCCCGATCGCCATCGTGCCGCGGCGGCCGGTGGCGTAAGCACCGCGACAGAAGTGCTGGCCTTCCGTACGTCTGGATGTTTCCGGCGAAGCTGTGATTGCGGAGTTGCTCGTGCCTTGTGAACGGGCGGTCACAACGTAAGTCGCGTGCGACCGCCGGAGGTCTTGCGGCTCACCTTGAGAGGTGTCAGCTTGCCGCGGATTCACGGAGGAGGCTGATATGAAGCGAATTTATCTGGCTGTCGCATTGGTTGCGGGACTTTTCGTAACGCCGGCGGTGGCGCAGCAAAGCAAGGTCGGTGACTGGACCATCGAGAAGCGCGCCAAGGACGATCATTGCAATGCCAGCTATGGCTACAAGGACAAGGAAGACGAGAACCGCGAATACGTGATCGTGCTCAGTCATTCCGACAAGCGGATCGTCATGGTCATCGTCTATGACGGCTGGGAGTGGGAGAAGACCGGCGAGGTCCTCAAGGCCGACCTTGGCACCAACGAGGCGGACCTGCTGAAGAACACCAAGTGGGAGGTCATGGACAAGACCACCGTGCGCGGTGTCTTCGAATTCGATCAAAAATTGCTCGATGCGTTCTCGAAGGCGAAGCGGCTCACGATCGACTTCGAGGACGACGAGGACGACAGCATCGACATGGCGATCCCCCGCGCCGGCGAAGTCCTGGGCGCGCTGAAGTTCTGCGAAGAGAACAAGAAATAGGAAATCGCGTCTCGGCCAAGCGCGACGATGACTCTCATCGCGCTTGGCCGGCGCACAGGACGGTTACCCCGATGCAGGAAGCCCCCGCCACCTGCTAACCGTCACGGGCTCTGATAGGTACAGGTGACGCCGACCGATCCGCCCGGATCCTTCCGGAGCTCCGGGGTTGAGACAGTGACGGTGCGATAGGGGTCCGCGAAGAGCTCGCGCATCTGGATCATGAGCGCATTGTCAGCGAGCGTCATCTCCCGTCCGGGCCCCACGGCTCCATCGGCTGCCCGCGCCAGGCAATATTTGAAGTCGACCGGGCTGTAAGCCGGCAACTGATATAGCTTGCCGGTGACCGGATCTGTCGGTCGCTCCATGACCCATTCCACCGATGATCCCAGCGGCTCGATTTTCCCGGTGGGCTGAATGGCGAGAAACGAGCGGAACTGGCCGGTACGCTGGTTCTTGATGAAGTTCAGGACGTCGCCACTGACCTGAACCGCAAGTCCTGCGAGGATCTCATCCCCGACCTGGATCGCGAAGTTGTCGATCACCGTGATCTCTTTGCCCGGATCGCCTGCCTTGTCGGGCTCCTTCATGTCGGGCTCCTTCATGTTGGCAGGTTCTTTCGGCGGCGTGTTCCGCCACCATTCCCACCAGGCAAAGTGCTGCGGTTGGTTATTGGGCCAGTGACCCGTGCCGATCTGAGGCAGGGAGATATTCGGCAACGCGCCGTTGCGGCCGTCGAGGCCAACCCACAGCAGGGATCTCGGATCGTTCGAAGGTGTGCCAAGGGCCGCTACCGACGGCGGACTCACTTGCGGCACGTTCCATCCGCCTGCCGCAAAGACGATTTGCTTCGGCCAAGGGGTCGAAACGAGCGCTCCCGACCAATTCAACATCGACTCGATCGGGCCGGCGACCGATGGCGAATTGATGCGGCGGAATGTCGGCCGCTTTGCGAAAAAGGGCGGCGACACCAGCCGCGTCCAGAATTCGAACAGACCCGGCTCACTGATGGCATCCGGCTTGTGCGGAACGCCGAAGTCATCGAGCTTGCCGGGTGGCGCATTGAGGAGATCGTACCCGTCAGGCACGATCTCGTCGTAGAGGGCGCAATGAAATTCAGGCACCAGCATATTTTCCTCCCGTGAAGATGCCGGTGTCCTTCCATTCGTCCTTCGCGGCGTCCACGAGCTCCGCGAACTTCGGCAGGTAGTCCGGGTCCAGGAGAATCTTTTCGGTGATTTGTTTCGAGAGCTTCACGCCGGCCGCAGAATCCGACGGATAGTGCAGCCCGATGATCTCGCGATTGCGCGCAATCCGGTCGGCGAGGACGCGCAGCGACTTTCCAATCGTGGTTTGTCCGGAAAGCCCCGGTTCTGGCGCCGCTTCACCGAGGCTCGAAGGGATGACTTCCGTGAGCAGCGCCGCGAAGACATGCCCCTGGGTCGCGTGACCGCTGGGGTACGACGCGTGCCCGCCGTGCTGGATCGGCGACATCAACCCGGGAACTATCTGTGTGGGGCGTGCGCGATTGAAGTGAGCCTTGTAGTGCATCGCGATCAGCGCTGTGATCGCGTCCGCGACGATGAGCATGCGCGATGTCTTCGGATGCGTCGTCGCCGTCGCCGAGACGAGGTGGAGGAACTTGCTGATGAATTCGTCGGCCTCGGACAGGGCTTCGTCGAGAGCAGCTGCGCGCTCGTGGACCGCCATGTTTCTCAATTTCGGTATGTCGGTCTCGAGAAAGTCATCCCACTGTCTCGGCCCTGGATCGAGCAAGGCAAATCCGCCGAGCCGATCGAGCCAATCCGTCCTTCGCGCAAGGTCGGACATCACGACCCATGAGTACCAGCGGGTCGACCAGAGCCTCGAGCCGAAGCCGGGGGAGGTGAACCTGTTGCCTTCTATGTCGGGTTCACTTGCGAACGGACGGTCGGCGCGGTCGCCGAACAGGGCGCCGCCACCGCCGCCGGCCCCGCCATATCCCCCATAGCCGCCATATCCTCCGTACCCGCCATAACCACCATACCCGCCGTAACCGCCGTATCCGCCCGCTCCACCTGCCATGTCTGCCTCCTCTGGTTCGGTTTCCCGGTTCTGCCTTTCGGTGTCAGTGTCGGAGTGTCGAGGCGAGGCGCGAGAGTGCCGCCTCGACGCGCGCCAGGGTCGCTTTCGGCCACGGCGATATCGCGATCCAGCCCAGGTCGAGTTTGCCGGCCATCATCAGCGGCCGGACGTAGGCCTTTGCGTCGTCCGGACGGTCGCTCTCCATGAGCGCGGCAACGAGGATGCGCAGGTTCGGCTGATTGTTGGGCAGGAGCGTCGCGACCCGCGTCGCGTACGCGATGGCCGCGTCGAGATCCTTCATCGCAAAATGCGCCTGCGCCGAAATCATCTCCGCAAACCAGGCATGCCGGTCCCGCGGCGACAGGCGCAGATTGACGGCCGCATCCGCGAGGGCCTCCTGGTGTCGTTCGCAGCGAACGTTCACGGCGGCGCGATAGGCGAATGCGATCGCGAGGTTCGGCGTGAGCTCGATCGCGCGGTCGAGCTGCTTGAGCGCGCCGGCGTGATCATGCTTGCAATGCGACAGGGTATAGCCTGCGACGGCGTTGGCGAGCGGATCGGCGGAGTTGCGCTCCAGCGCACGTTCCGCAAGCACCCGCGCCGTGTCGAGCTCGGTCGGCGGATTCGCGGACCATCCGCGCGAGACGCGCTGCATGTGCCAGATGGCGCTGTAGGACAGGGGCGGCGCCCAGCCCGGATTTTGCACATGCGCCCGTTCGAAATTGGTTCGCGCCGTCACGAACGTCGTGTAGTCCGGGCTGAACATCTGATCGTAGCCGACCAGCGCCAGCTGGTAGGCGTCGAGATCGTCTGGTCTCTTCTGCATCGCGCGATGAAGCTCCCGGTCGCGAACCTGTGGTGCAAGCGAGCGTATGACCTCCACGGCGATGCGGTCCTGCAGGTCGAAGACATCGGAGGCGGTTCCGCTGAGACGGTCCGCGCGAACCACCTCGATCGTCTCGGCGGCGACGAGCTCGGTCGAGATCCGGATCATGTCGCCGGCGCGCTGGATGCTTCCATGAAGCAGATATTGCGCGTCGAGATCGCGCCCGATGGCGCGCAGATCCAGCGTCGGCGCGAGCGGGATCATGGTCGAGCCGCGCGAAATGACGAGCAGCTCCTTCAGGCTCGACAGGGCCTGGACGACGCTGTCGACGACGCCGATCGTGAATTGAGGCTCCAGATTGGCCGACAAGGCGCGGAAGGGCAGCACGGCGACCGACGGACGGCTGCTGGCAGATCCGGCCACACTTGCGGACGACGGTGAAGCGGGTAATGGCCGCACGGGAGTCTCGGGTTGCTGCTGCCGCAAGGAGGCGATCAGGTCTTGCGTGAGCTTGTGCGGCTCGATGTCGTAGACGTCTTCGAGCTGGCGCCACAGCCGCGCATAGATCGCGAGCGCTGCCCCGACATTCCCTGCAGCGACGTGGCTCTTGACGAGAACACGGATGGCCCGTTCGTTCTCGCAGTCCAGCCGATAGATCGCGCGGGCCGCGGCCTCTTCGACAGCCGAGACGGCTGATCGGGCTTCGTCGGGCAGCAGCTTGATCAGGACATTGATCAGGCGCTCGTGAATCAGTGGTCGCGTCCCCGTCAGCCATTCGGAGAATGCGGGATCGATGTCCTCGAGATCGTCGAGGATGTCGTCGGTCAGTCGGTCGCGGGCGAGCAGGAGGGGATGGATGACGCCGCGCTCGGCATCGGAGATCGCGTCCATCAGGTCGCACTGCACGTGCTCGATCTCGAGCGCCACGTGCATCTGGTCGGCATGGAAGTGAGTGCAGCCGAGCGACTTCAGCTCGCGCTGGATCTGACTGAGCGACTGACGCAGCGATCCCTTCGCGAGCAGGTCTTCCTTCTCGCTCCACAGCAATCCGACCAGCTTGGTCCTCGGCAATTGCCGCGACGAGGACAGCATCATGTAGCCGAGCAGCGCTTGCGCCTTCCGGCTCAGCTCGACCTCACGTCCGTCGACCGACGCCGAGAACGTGCCGATGAGCCTCAGGCACAAACGGCCGGTCTCGCTCTTGCCAGCGGCTCTGTCGTCCTCGACCCCCGACATGCTGTCCAATCCCGCGTCGGTATCGTCGAGGACAGTGTAGGAGGGTGGGTTCAGGGAGGCTAGGCTTGCTGCAGCGCAGGCCGCCAGAAAGGGTTGCTGCCGCCGCAACGATGGCGCCAGACCATAACCCGTCGGATTTTCCAAAATTGTGAGCATGTCGATCTTTGGGATTGAGATGCGGTCAGGTGCAATGCGGGCAGAACGGCAACAGGCCCATTCCCAGCCGACGAGCGTGAAACGAGCGTGAATGGCCGTTTCGGCGGTCAGGCCGTCCGAGGGCGAGGTAAGCGGACACCCGTGCCGTGACGCGCCGACCACCTGCTCGGCATTGAGATCGCACCAAATTCACGCGCCGTTCACGGCCCGCTCGTCTTCTCCGCCCCGAGTTTCGCCCGTCTCCGGAGGATTGCGTCACTTGGCCAGGGAGGAACGCGTCATGCCCGTCCTGCTGAGAAACACCTTCAAGGTCTGGATCGACCGTGCGCCGGGCACGCCGCCCAGGCTGGTCATGGTCGGTGACGTCAGGGTGCCGAGCAATGGCTGGCACGCCCGGCTGACCCGGCGCAGCCGTCAGGGCGTCGACCCGCGGATGCTGATCCTCGATGTGAACGCCGAGCAGCCCGACGGCGCGGTCGAGACGGAGACGACGACGATCCCGCTCCGCTACGAGGAGAGCCCGCCGCAGGACGACTACGGCCAGGTGATGATCGTGAACGGCAATGGCGAGATCGTCGTCCACGTCTGTGACGGCCGCTAGCGGCGAAGCGAGAAGCGTGCGGCCGAAGCGTTGACGGTCAGTTCACGTTCAACTCACTGCTCCATGAGCATCGTTCTCGTACCGAAATGACAATGCAGTCGCCGGGACATGAGTGACGACTGATCCAAAGGATGGCTCCGCGATGATGGGCAGCGTGGCCTCGGACAGGAGTGCCCGTCATGATGCTTGGTAGCGAAGCGAACTGGATCACCGCATTCATCTTTGGCATGGCCTCGGTCGGGATGAACTTTTGGCCTCGGTGCAACGATCTGTTTGAGCCTCGATTGTCCAAATCATACGGTCGGCACGTCTGTGCCAAATGCGCTTATATTGGCGCGATGATCATCGCATACGTCATCCTGTCGCTGGTTCCGGGCGCTTACTATCTGATCCCTGCATTCTTTCCGGGTGCCGATCGGGTCGGTCGATGAGGTCGACCGCTGCTCCCCGCGCAACGCTGGCAATTGAGCGGCGCCGGGAAGGGGAGGCCGCTCACGCCAGCTTCAGCACCAGGTGAATCGTCGAAGGATCACGCCGTGCGGCGGACTTGAAACCCCATTTGTCGAACACCCGGCGCATCGACGCGTTTTCCGGCAGGACTTCCGCGATCAGCTCGGTCAGCCCGGCCTCGCGCGCAAGCGTAATGAGGTGGCGCGTCAGCAATCCGCCGATGCCACGGCCTTGCCAGGAATCGATCACCACGAACGCCACCTCGGCTTTTCCCGGTTCGGAGACCACATAGCGGCCGCCGCCGACGATGATGTCGTGACCGTCCTCTTCGGCGCATGCGACCAGCGCGACATGGGACTTGAAGTCCACGTTCATGAAGAAGGCGCGCTCCTTCTCCGAGAAGAAGCGCTTCAGCACGAAGAATCGGCGTTGTAGCGTCTGCGTGCTGCTGTGCTCGAGCGCAGCCAGCATGTCGGCCTCGTCCTCCGGGCGGAGCGATCGGATTTCGACCTGGCTCCCGTCGCGCAACTGCTCCTGGCGGGTGAAATGTGCAGCATCCGTCACGCCGATGTCTCCGGGCTCTCCGGCCGGGGAAATGGCGATCCCCGGCCTGGTCGGCCGATCAGGCGGGCTGTGGCCGGAATCTGCTTGATCTGGATCAAGCCTGCCGCGGGCGAGGGGCCGCTAGCTCGGACGCAAGCCGCCACCAGATGCAGGGGCAATCGCCTTGAAGACACTTCACCAAATCTTGTCCGCCGAAGGCGTGGTTCAGCTTGTGATCCGGCTTGGATTGCTCGGGCTCGTCATCCTCTGGACCTTCCTGATCATCCGCCCGTTCGTGCCGATCCTGACCTGGAGTGCGGTGCTGGCAGTGGCGTTCTATCCGGTCTACAGCTGGCTCGCCAAATGCCTCGGCGGTCGTCCCCGCACGGCGGCGGTGCTCCTCACTTTGGTGATGCTCGGGGTTGTCATCGGCCCCGCAACGTGGCTGGGCCTCAGCGCTGTCGACGGCATCAAGGATATCGCCAAGCAGCTTGGCACCGGCGACCTCGTGCTGCAGTCTGCACCCGAGCAGATCAAGTCCTGGCCCCTGATCGGCCCGCAACTCTACGAGTTCTGGGATCAGGCCTATCATAACATCCGCGCGGTGCTGCGCGAGGTGGCGCCTTACCTGAAGCCGATCGCGGGAATGATGCTGTCCTTTGCCGGAAGCGCCGGCATCGGCACGCTGCAGTTTCTGCTCTCGGTCTTCGTCGCCGGCTTCTTCTTCCCGTACGGGCCGCAACTGGTCGGCGCCATCAGGGGCTTCCTGTTTCGTATCGTGCCGGAGCAGAGCGAGCAGTTTCTGGAGCAGGCAGGCGCCACCATCCGCGCGGTGTCGCAGGGCGTGATCGGCGTCGCCATCGTGCAGGCGCTGCTGGCCGGGATCGGCTTCAAGCTCGCGGCCGTGCCGAGCGCCGGCCTTTTGGCTGTCATCGTGCTGTTGCTGTCGATCGTGCAGATTGGCGCCTTTATCGTGCTCGCCCCCGTGGTGATCTGGATATGGACCGCCAAGGATGTCACTACGGCTGTGATGCTGACGGTGTTCCTCGTGATCGTCGGCCTGCTGGACAACATCCTCAAGCCGCTCGTCATGGGCCGCGGCTTGACCACGCCGACGATCGTCATCCTGATCGGGGTGATC
Organism: Pseudomonadota bacterium; assembly: GCA_023390955.1. Lineage (GTDB taxonomy): Bacteria > Pseudomonadota > Alphaproteobacteria > Rhizobiales > Xanthobacteraceae > Bradyrhizobium. Next base: position 15,327 of record JAEWBW010000082.1, on the reverse strand, counting down.
GGCGGCACGCTGGCGCACGGCATTATCGGCCTCTTCATCGGACCGATTATCCTGTCGGTCGCGTGGGAACTCGCGGCGACCTGGATCCGTCTCGAACGTGGGACGCCGGCGACCGGTGTTGTCGCCGACCGTTGACCTAAATCAACATCGACAGCCGCCGGCCTCGTTGAATGGGGCGGCGCGACGACGAGGTCGAAAATGACGATAGAAAACAGCAAGCTGCCCGGCGGCCCCATGTCGGGCCTCGTCTCTTCGGCGGTCGAATACATGGTCGATGCGGGACAGCGCAGTGTGCTGTTCCTGGACATCATGCGTCAGCGTGGCGACCAGTATCGTGAGCATGTCGCGCAAACGGCGCCCCACGTGCTGCAATATGCTGCCGAATTGATCACGGACGGCCGCACGCTCGGCGAACCCGTCAATTATGCGCTGGTGCGCATCGTTCCACCCAAGGGCGTCGAGATCGACATGAGCCGGCGGCCCTTCATCGTGGTCGATCCGCGCGCTGGCCACGGCCCGGGCATCGGCGGCTTCAAGGCCGACAGCGAGATCGGTGTGGCGATGAAGGCGGGACATCCCTGCTATTTCATCGGGTTCCTTCCCGAGCCGATGCCGGGCCAGACCATCGAGCGCATCGCCCGCGCGGAAGCAACCTTCATCGAAACCGTGATCAGCCGCCATCCCGATGCGGACGGCAAGCCCTGCGTGATCGGCAATTGCCAGGCCGGCTGGGCCGTCATGATCTTGGCCTCGCTGCGGCCTGAACTGTTCGGACCGCTGATCATCGCCGGCGCGCCGCTCGCTTATTGGGCAGGCGTGCACGGCAAATATCCGATGCGCTATTCGGGCGGCCTGCTCGGCGGCAGCTGGTTGACCGCGCTTTCGAGCGATCTCGGCGGCGGCAAGTTCGACGGCGCCTGGCTTGTGCAGAATTTTGAGAACCAGAACCCGTCAAACACGCTCTGGACCAAGCAGTACAACGTCTATTCCAAGGTCGACACCGAGGCCGAGCGCTATCTCGATTTCGAGCGCTGGTGGGGTGGCCACGTCAACCTCAATGCCGAGGAGATCCAGTTCATCGTCGATGAGCTGTTCATCGGCAACAATCTCGCCGCCGGCCGTATCGAGATGTCCGATGGGCAGAAGGTCGATCTGCGCAACATACGCTCGCCGATCGTGGTGTTCTGCTCCAAGGGCGACAACGTCACCCCGCCGCAGCAGGCGCTGGACTGGATTCAGGAATGCTATTCCGACGTCGACGAGATCAGGGCCTATGGCCAGACCATCGTCTACACCGTCCATGAGAGCATCGGCCATCTCGGCATCTTCGTCTCCGGCGGCGTGGCGAAGAAAGAGCACGCCGAGTTCTCCAGCAACATCGACCTGATCGACGTGCTTCCGCCCGGGCTCTACGAGGCGACCTTCGAAGCGCGCGGCGACGAGACGCTCAATGCCGATCTCGCGGCAGGTCAGTGGGTGATGCGCTGCGAGGCCCGTACGCTGGACGACATCCGCGCGATGGGCGGCAATTCTCCCGCGGACGAGCGGCGCTTTGCCACCGTCAAGCGCGTCTCCGAGCTCAATCTGCAGGCCTATCAGAAATTCCTGCAGCCCTGGGTCAAGGGCATGGTGACGCCGCAGCTCGCGGAGTTTGCCCGCAACATACATCCGCTGCGGCTGCAATATGAAGCCTTCAGCAGCCAGAATCCGTTGATGGCTGCCATCAAGTCTGCCGCCGACAAGGCCGAGGAGAACCGCAAGCCGGTCTCCAAGGACAATCCCTTCCTGGCGTTCCAGGAGCAAATCTCCAAGCAGATCGTGCACGCGCTCGACAGCTGGCGCGACGCGACGGAAGCACTCAGCGAGACCATGTTCCTGAACCTGTATGGCTCGCCGGCGCTGCAGGCCGCAGTCGGCATCGATCCGAAGTCCGAACCCTCGCGCCATCGTGAGATGTCGGCCGAGCATCGCGCCATGCTGGAGCAGCGGATCGCCGAGCTGAAGTCGAAGATCGGCGAGGGCGGCTTGCGCGAAGCGGCGATCCGCGCGCTGCTCTATATCGGCTCTGCGCGCGGCATGGTCGACGAGCGCAGCGTCGAGGCGCTGCGCCAGGTTCGGAAGGAGCACGGCGGCCCACGCATGGCTTTGGCCGATTTCAAGAAGCTGGTGCGCGAGCAGTTCTATATGTTGTTGCTGGATCAGGGAGGTGCCCTTGCTGCCATCCCCACGCTCTTGCCCGATGACATGAACCAGCGGCGCACGGCGTTTGCCGCGTTGCGCGAGGTGCTGTCGGCCAGCGAGGATATCGGCGGCGAACGCGCAAATCGTCTGCGACACGTCGCGGAATTGTTCGGTCTTGAGGGGGAAGGGGAAGCGGCGTCGAACGTCGCCCCTTTCGATCCCAGGATCGACTCGACGGCAAGAGCGTCGTAGCGCGCGTCAAAGGGATTCGGGAGCACTTCATGTCGGCCGATACGACCTCCGCCCAGCCCGGCGCCAAATATGACCGCCTTATCGCGCTTGCGCGTTCCATACCGCCGACGCCGACCATCGTCGTGCACCCCTGCGACGAGACCTCGCTTCGCGGCGCCGTTGACAGCGCCAGCGCGGGGATCATCCGGCCGGTGTTGGTGGGGCCTGAGTCGAGGATCAGGGACACTGCCGCCAAATTCGATCTCGATATTTCGAGCTTTGAGATCGTCGGTGCCGCGCACAGCGATGAGTCCGCCGCAAAGGGCGTCGAGCTCATTCACGCCGCCAGGGGCGAGCTGCTGATGAAAGGCAGCCTGCACACGGATGAGCTGATGCTCGCCGTAACGGCCAAGGTTGGCGGCCTGCGTACCAACCGGCGGATCAGTCATGTCTTCGTCATGGATGTCCCGGCCTATTCGGACACCATCTTCGTCACCGACGCCGCCATCAACATCTTTCCTGACCTGGACGCCAAGCGCGACATCATCCAGAACGCGATTGACCTCTACAATCACGCCGGCTTCGGCAAGACGCCGCGCGTGGCGATCCTGTCCGCGGTCGAGACGGTGACGTCGAAAATTCCGTCCACGATCGAGGCCGCGGCGCTCTGCAAGATGGCCGATCGCGGCCAGATCACCGGCGGCCTGCTCGATGGTCCGCTAGCCTTCGACAACGCGATCGATCCGGAGGCGGCAAAGATCAAGGGCATCACGTCCGAGGTCGCGGGCCGTGCGCAGATCCTGGTCGTGCCGGATCTCGAATCCGGCAACATGCTGGCCAAGAACCTCGCTTATTTCGCCAAGGCTGACGGCGCTGGCATCGTGCTCGGCGCGCGTGTGCCGGTCGTCCTGACCTCGCGCGCGGACTCGCCGCGCGCGCGCATGGCGTCCTGCGCGGTGGCGGCTCTCTATGCTCATGCAAGGCGCCAGAAGGCGCCGACAGTTGCGGCCTGACCGCCATGGATACGATCCTCGTCATCAATGCCGGCTCCTCCAGTGTGAAATTCCAGGTCTATTCGGTCGAGCGCGAAGGGGCGCTGCGCCGGCAGATCAAGGGGCAGATGGACGGCATCGGCAGCCGGCCGCGCCTGCGGGCAAGCGGCGCCAACGGCGATCCGCTGGCCGATCGCGCCTATCCGATCGAGGCCGTGCCGGATGTCCCGACCGCGATGGCCGTTGCCGGCGACTGGTTGCGGCACGAGATGCGGGTCACACCGATCGCAGTCGGCCACCGTGTTGTGCATGGCGGACCTGACTACGCCAAGCCTGTTATGATCGACCATGGCGTGGTGTCGCGGCTCGAGCGCTTCGTGTCGCTGGCGCCGCTGCACCAGCCGCACAATCTGGCACCGATCAACTCGATCCTCGCGAATTTCCCCGGATTGCCGCAGGTCGCCTGCTTCGACACTGCGTTCCACCGCAACCACGATGCAGTCGCCGATCACTACGCCATTCCGCACCAGCTCCATGCCGAGGGTGTGCGGCGCTATGGCTTCCACGGCCTGTCTTACGAGTACATCGCCAGGACCTTGCCGAGCGTCGCGCCCGACATCGCGAAGAAGCGCGTCATCGTGGCCCATCTCGGCAGTGGCGCCTCGATGTGCGCCATCAAGGACGGTCGCAGCGTCGAGAGCACCATGGGCTTTACCGCGCTCGACGGCCTGCCGATGGGCACGCGGCCCGGACAGCTCGATCCCGGCGTCGTGCTCTACCTTCTCTCGGAGAAGGGCATGTCGGCGGAGAAGGTGCAGGACTTCCTCTACCGCGACTGCGGACTGAAGGGACTGTCCGGCGTCAGCAACGACATGCGCGAGCTCGAAGCCAGCACTGACCCGCAGGCCAAGCTCGCGATCGACTATTTCGTCTACCGCATCGGGCTCAATGCCGGCATGCTGGCGGCGGCCCTGCAAGGCCTGGACGCCTTCGTTTTCACGGCCGGGATTGGCGAGAATTCCGTCTCGATCCGCGCACGCATCGCGGAGCAGCTTGGCTGGCTCGGCGTCGCGCTCGACGCTGGCGCAAACGCCCACCATTCGAAGCTGATCTCGCGCCCCAACAGTCTCATTCCCCTCTATGTCATCCCGACGGACGAGGAATTGATGATCGCGCAGCACACGCTGGCGCTCCTGATGAACGGTCACTCGCACCACCCAAAACCTGAGAGAGTGTCATGATCCCGGTATTCCCCGATAGCAAAGTAGCCCTGAAGGGAAAGAAGGGCCTCGTCGTCGGCATCGCCAACGACCAGTCCATCGCCTGGGGCTGCGCGCGGGCGTTTCGTGCGCTCGGCGCCGACATTGCCGTGACCTATCTGAACGAGCGTGCCAAAAAGCATGTCGAGCCGCTGGCGCAGGCGCTGGAGTCGCCGATCTTCATGCCGCTCGACGTCATGGTCGAAGGCCAGACCGAAGCGGTGTTTGAACGCATCGCGTCAGAGTGGGGGCAGCTCGATTTCCTGCTTCATTCGATAGCGTTTTCGCCGAAGGAGGCCCTGCATGGCCGTGTCGTCGACGTCAATCGCGACGGCTTCCTCAAGACCATGGACGTCTCCTGCTGGTCGTTCATGCGGATGGCCCATCTCGCCGAGCCCCTGATGAAGAACGGCGGCACGCTCTTCACCATGACCTATTACGGCAGCCAGATGGTGGTCGAGAACTACAACATCATGGGCGTGGCGAAGGCCGCGCTCGAGGCGTCGGTCCGCTACATGGCCGCCGAACTCGGCCCGAAAGGCATCCGCGTCCACGCGATTTCCCCGGGCCCGCTCGCGACCCGCGCGGCCTCGGGCATTCCGGATTTCGACGAACTGATGGACAAGGCGCAATCGAAAGCACCGACCCGCAGCCTCGTCAGCATCGACGACGTCGGCAACGCCACCGCGTTCCTGGCCCTCGACGGCGCCAAGCTGATCACCGGCGGCGTGATGTACATCGACGGCGGGTATCACATCATCGATTGAAGATGGTGTAAGTCCGCTATCCGCTCAGAACGGAAATTTCCTTTCGCCATTCCGGTGGCCGCGGCTGCACATTTGCGGCCTGCCGGGATCAGGATCGCCACGGCGTGACGAGCATCACACCGGGTCTGGTCAGGTTCGGAAATTTGCTCACCCCTTGAGGTGTCAGGCTGTAGAGTAGTTTCGACACAAACGACCGAGGGATGAAATCTATGCGTCTTAAGGGGATGATGCTCGCTCTATTAACGGCCTCCTTCGTCACGCCGGCGAGCGCAACGACTTGCACACAGGCTATTGCGACATGCAAAAGAGACGGAGCACGCAAGCCTAACATTGATAGTAAGTGCGAAAGTGCGGGCGCCTCATGCATGAGGGACGGATATTTCGTCGGGCCCGTAAGCGGAAAAACGTGGAAGAACCTCAGAAAAGAATGATGAGCGTGCGTTTACCCAATGCAAATTGCTGCGACAGCCGCCGGCAATTCAAAGAGAACTGTCTTGGCACGTGAGCGTACGACTTGGAGGAGGATGCCGGCTGGCTCGTCGATCGCACCGTGGCAAGGCATTCCTTGACCGCGCGTGCGATCATCGGAACGACGCGTCAAGTGCTTCGGGCTGATCCTGGCACTATGCCACTGTTTTGCCCGACGTGTCAACTGATTTTCCGAAATGTTGCTTCCGGCCGCCAACTCCATCGCTACTGTGCATGGGGTTGTTTTCAAACTTTGTCGTCAGCGGTAGTGCAGGGCGATCAGCTCGGCAATGCAGGCAGGTTTCTTGCCGCCTTCGATCTCGATCACGAGATGGTAGTTCACGCGCAGCCCGTCCGGCGGCACGTCCTCGGCTTCGGCCACGGTGACGCGGCCGCGCAGTTTTGAGCCCGATGGCACGGGGGCGAGATACCGGATCCGGTCGGCGCCGTAGTTGAGCGTGTTGCGCAGACCCTTCAGGCCGATCACCGAGCGGACGAAGAGCGGGGAGAGCGCGAGCGACAGCAAGCCGTGCGCGATGGTCTTGCCGCCGGGCATCTCTGCCTTGGCGCGCTCCTGGTCGACATGGATCCACTGCTCGTCGCAGGTCGCTTCCGCAAATTGGTTGATGCGGTCCTGCGTTATCTCGATCCAATCGCTCACGCCGATCTCGGTGCCGACGGTCGCCTTGATCTCGTCGAAATTGCCAAACACACGCTGCGTCATCCCCGTCCTCGTCAGATCTTCATTTCGGGCACGTGGTCGGGCACGACCAGCTCGGCCTCGGTCACGGCCAGCACCTCGCCGACGCTGACGCCGGGCGCAGTCTCCAGCAGTGTTGCCTTGCCGTCGGCAAAAGTGATCACCGCCAGTTCGGTGACCACCATGTTGACCGGCCGCGCCGAGGTCAGGGGCAGGTTGCATTTGGCCACGATCTTGGACTTGCCTTTGGCGGCGTGCTGCATAGCGACGATGACGCGTTTGGCGCCGCTGACGAGGTCCATCGCGCCGCCCATGCCCGGCACCATCTTGCCCGGGATCATCCAGTTGGCGAGCAGGCCGTGCGCATCGACCTGGAGGCCGCCGAGCACGGTGATGTCCACATGTCCGCCGCGGATCAGGCCGAACGACATCGCGCTGTCAAAGGTGGACGCGCCCGGTAGAGCGCTGATCGGTCGGCCGCCGGCGTCGGTGAGCAGGGGATGCGCCATGCCTTGCTCGGGCATCGGACCGGTGCCGATCAGTCCGTTCTCGGACTGGAAGAACACCTTGAGGTCTGACGGAACGTAGTTCGCCACCAGCGTCGGGATGCCGATGCCGAGATTGACGAGGTTGCCGCTGCGCAATTCCTTCGCGACGCGCCTGGCGATGATGATCTGCGGGTCCATGGGCTCACCCGTTGGTGATGAGGTAATCGACGAGCGGCGCGGGCGTCATGACGTGATCGGGCGCGATCACGCCGACCGGCACGATGTTCTCGGCTGTCACGATCACCGTGTCGGCAGCCATCGCCATCACCGGATTGAAATTGCGCGCCGTCAGCGCATAGGCGAGGTTGCCGAGGTAATCGGCGAGGAAGGCGTGCACCAGTGCGAACTGGGCGCGGATGGCGGTCTCGAGCAGATATGGCTTGCCGTCGACCTCGATCTGTTGCTTGCCTTCGGCGACCAGCGTGCCGACGCCGGTCGGCGTCAGCACGCCGCCGAGGCCGCAGCCGCCAGCACGAATGCGCTCGACGAAGCTGCCTTGCGGCACCAGCTCGACCTTGATCTGGTTCGCCAGCATCTGCTGCTGCGCCTTCGGATTGAGCCCGATATGCGTGGCCGTCAATTTCGAGACCTGCCCCCCATCGAACAGCTTGCCGACGCCTTTGCCGGGAATGGCCGCGTCATTGCAGATCAGCGACAGGCCGGTCTTGTTTTGCCGCACCAGCTCGTCGAGCAGCCGCTCCGGTGTTCCGACACCCATGAAGCCGCCCACCAGCACACTCGCGCCGTTGGGGATCATGGCAACAGCTTCTTCGACGGAAACGGCCTTCATGGTCGGAACTCCGTGCAGCAGGCACAGGGAAGGATATCGGACCGATGTTGGCGCGCGGCTATCGTGCGCCATTGATCTGCGTCAAGGCCCGCCATCATTCGCGCTCCTCGATGCCGATGCCCTGCAGCGTCCCGCGCCATAGCTTGCGGATTTCGGCGTGACGCTTGTCGAGCGCAGCGCTGACGGCGTCGCGGTATGGCGCAAGCTCCGGTCCCTTCAGGAACAGGATCTGCGCCTGCAGCAGCCTGCTGCTCTCGAATTCGATCCGGCGCAGCGCCATCACGAAGGGATCGTTCGCATTGGCCTCGGTCGGCAACAGGGCGGCCGGCCGGATCCCGGCATGAACGGCGTGCGCGAGGATGGCGAGATGGGCGGCCCTCGCGAGCGCATGATCGGTGATGCCTTCGACCGGTGCCGGAAACCAGGCAGTCTCCCAACCGGCGGCCATGAGGCCCAGCGAGAGATCCGGAATCCAGCCGGTCGAGCGGGTCAGGAGCGAGACGATCTCGCTCTCGCGATAGAGCTGCGCATTCAATTCAGTTTGCCATGCGGCATCGAACTTCGCGGGCAAAGCGAGGGCGAACTGCCGCGCCAGTGCGCCATGCGAGGAGATCAGGAATGCCGCAACGCGCGTCTGCTGGGCCGGTGGCACGCGACCTTCACTGTCCAATGGTCCGAAGAAGCCGCTCATGTCTCGGCCCTCTGGACGGGGATGGCGCGCAAATGGTCGTATCCAGCGGGAAACGGCGTCAGCTCGCCGCCGGGCTCGTCCGGCGCAATCATGACGGATTTGTTGCCGTGCCAGCGCCCGGCCAGCACGTCCTCGGCGAAGCGCGCCAGCAGGTCGGCCGTGAGCGCCGCCTTCTCGAGCGTGAAGGCGTGATACGCCTTCGGAATGATCACAAGGGAGCTGTCGGGGATTTCTTGCCGCAACGTTTCATGCAGCGCGCGCGGGGTGAGGAAGTCGAACTCGCCGTTCAGGATCATGGTCGGCAGCGTGATCGACGACAGTTGCGGCGTCAGCGGCTTGAAGTCGAGAAAGGACTCCATCAGGTTCTGCAGCGCATAGACGTCGTTCACGAGCCAGCCCTGCCGCTTGACGGCGTCGAGCTTGTCCAGCAGCGGTTTGAGCCATTGGTCGGACAGGTTCATCGGCAGCAGCAGGTCCTGCAGATAGCTGGTGCCGCCGAGAATGAGGCCGGTGCGCAAGGCATTGCCGATCAGCAGCAACTGCGGCGTGAGCTCGGCAAAGCAGCTCATCGGCACGAGACCCTTCAGCCGTCCGCCATGCTCGATCGCATAGCGCAACGCTATGAGCCCGCCAAAACTGATGCCGCTGAGGAAGACCGGGCCGTCGCCGAGCTGATCGATCAGGCGACCGAGAACAGCGACGTGGTCATCCTGGTTGATGAACAACGCCGGCTTGTCTGAGATGCCCTGGCCGAGCAGGTCGAACGTTGCGACCCGGAATCCTCGCCCTACCAGAGCGTCGCGGTAGGCGCCCCAGAGTTCGGAATATTGTGTCAGTCCGTTGACCAGCACGTAGGCCGGCGCGCCCGCAGGCCCATCCAGCTCATAGCGGATACGATACGAGCCATGACTGAGAAAGGGCATTGCGAGGACCGGCCATCATTGTGATGCCTGCAATCTCAACGAGAGGAGTTGGAATCCATTGAGCTAAATCAATCCTCCCCCAAGCCCGATACCTAGCGTTGCTGAAAATCTCGCCAGGGAGGAGTCCGCCATGACCGGGGGAAACGCGCTCAAGCGTTGCTTCGTCGCCTTGATCTTGTTGCTGGTCGGCACCGCGCTCGCGGTGGCCCAGCCGTTCACGCGCCGCTCGTCACAGGTGCAGCATGACGGGCTGAAGAAAACCTATGAGATCGCCAATTTCCGCCTCGGCGGCAAATACGATCTGGCCGATCCCTCCAAATGGGAGAATGGCGGCGAGGGCGGTGTCACGCTGGAATCGCTCGGCGGCGGCAAGCTGCGCACGGCCTACATCGCGATCGGCAACGCGCGGCGGAATGCCGCTGGCGAGATCACCAACGCAGTCGTGATCAACTCCTACTACTCCGGTGACTCCACCGACATGTACGAGCAGTGGGTCAAAGGCGCTGCCCTGTCGGGCGGCGTGCCGATCATCGGGCCGGGCCGCCCGATCGACACCGACCGCTATTACGTCATCATGGTCGATCCGCTCGGCACCTGGGGTGCCAGCAAGCCGTCCGACGGTCTCGGCATCAAGTTTCCGCAGTACAGCTACTACGACATGGTTCAGGCGAATTACCGCCTGCTGCGCGACGAGCTGAAGGTCGCGCGCGTCGCGCTCGTCTCCGGCGTTTCCATGGGCGGCACCCAGACCTATGTCTGGGGCGTCATGCATCCGGAATACATCAACGCGATAATGCCGATCGGCGGCACCACACAGTCGGACGGCGAAGATCCCGTCGGCAACTGGACGTTCCAGATGATGACGGCCGCGATCGAAGGCGATCCGGTCTGGCAGGCGACCAAGGGCGACTATTACAAGCTGCCCAAGGAGAAGCATCCGGTGCCGGGCGTGGCCTTCGGCTGGTCGATCCTTGGCATGACCGGCTATGACTTCGCTTTCCGCACCACCCAGAACTGGGCGGCGGTCCAGCCAGAAATCTTCTATTGGGATCCGCCGAACGAGAAGGCGGGCCTGAACGTCACCAACCGCGCAAAGCTCTATGACGCGGTCGATCTCGTCTGGCGCAACCGCGTCGGCGAGACCCACAACATCAATCCATATCTCGGCCGCATCCAGGCGCGCACGCTGGTGATGCATATCACCAACGACCTCTGGCTGAATTACAAGCTGGCACAGCAGGCCGTCGATCGCGTGCCCGGTGCGGACCTCATCGCGCAGGAAAGCCCGGTCGCCCATTACGGCGTGTTCCCGATCATCAACCAGCGCAAGAACGATCCGAAGTTCGTCTCCTTCATGGACGACGTGGCAGCTCTCGACCGCGCGCAGAAGTTCGTTGACAAGAACTATCGCGTACCCGGCGTCGCCGCGAAGATCGATCCGACAAAATCCTTCTGGAAGGATTTTGTGACCTATCCCTATCCTGTCAAATTTGCCAACACCAAGGACAAGATCGGCAACACTTGGCAGATCGGCTATATGGATGAGTACAACGGCACCGAAAGCGATCCCAAGGTACTCGTCATCATCCATGGCAAGGGCGCGTTCGGCGGCCACTACGGCAATATCATGCAATATGCCCTGCGGAGTGGCTTGCGCGTGATCGTGCCCGACCTGCCGCATTACGGCATGTCCGGGCCCGGCAATCTCGACAAGAGCCCGGCGCGTACCATGCAGGACATGCGCGAGTCGATTTACGACCTCGTCGTCAACCAACTCGGCGTCAAGAAGGCGGTCTATCTCGGCCACTCGCTCGGCGGGCAGTTCGTGATGGGATATGCCTTGACCTGGCCCGACGCGGTCACGGCGCTCGCGCTCGAAGCTCCGTCCGGCCTTGAGGAATATCCGCGTGACATCACCATCGCCAAGGACAAGAAGGCGCCCCTGTTCCAAGGCGACCTCGGCCGCGATTTCGACAAATGGAAGTCGATCTGGGATCAGACCGGCATTCTCGCCGCGGAGAAGGGGCGTGACGAGCAGAGCGTCCGTGACTTCTTCTACTTCAAGAAGCGGGACCCGAACACCGGCGCGGTGTCGGCGTCCAAGAGCGGCTACTTCTTCAGCGACAGCGACTATGCTCGCTTCCACACGGAGCAGCGCGTTGGCCTGATCAAGGGCAACCCGAAGGAGCTCGAGCAGTGGTGCAACGTCTTCATCTTCGACATCTACACGATCGGAGCTGAGCTGCAGCAGGACGATCCGAAGAACCTCTATGAGCGGCTGACGCAGATCAAGCAGCCGATCTTCCTGGCCTTCGGCGACAAGGAGCCCTTCATCCCGACTCCCGCCTTCAACGGGTTGACGGACCTTGGCCGTGACGCCATCACGCCGTTCATGACGCGTATGACGAACGCCGGCAACCGGCCGATACTCAAGATCTATCCGGAGACCGGGCATTTCATCCATACCGACAATACGGTCGAGTTCTCAGCCGACGTTGTGGATTTCGTCACCAAGGGTGTTGTTGATACGTCTTCGCCGCTTGGTACGGATCGCATGATCAAGGGCGCTGTGGTGTCGGCCCTGCCGGTGGCGCCGACGCCACCCGGCGCCGCGCCCACCGCCGGCCTCAACAAATAAGGCCAGCCGCATGCAGAGGGTGAAGGCGGGTGAAGTCCAGCTTGGCTGGCGGGAGTGGGGGAAAGGCGACGTCACCGTCGTCTTCATCCACGGTAATCTCGCCAGCAAGGACTGGATCGAACTCGCCGCGCCCTTGTTTCCGACCGGCCTGCGCGTCGTCGGCATCGACTGGCGCGGTTGCGGCGACAGCGACAGGCCTACGCCTGCGGCGGACTATTCGAACTATTCGATGCAGCAGCACGCCGAAGACATGCTGGCGGCGCTCGATGCGCTCGGCATTCGCCACTGCCATCTGGCGACGCACTCGACCGGTGGCATCATCGCGGCGCGGATGTTGCTGATGCAGCCGGAGCGGTTCGGGCGGGTGTTCGCGCTCGATCCGGTGACGCCGCTCGGCATGGCCTTCAATACCGAGCAGATCGGTCTGTTCCGGGCCATGATGGCCAGCAAGGAGCTGACACGCACGATCATGGCGACTGCGGCGACCTCGCTGTTCGTGCCGGAGAGCATGGCGCCGAATGCGATCCCGCGCTTCCGCGAAGGGCTGGCCGAGAAGATACAGATACTGTTCGACCGCATCATCGAGCAGACTTTTGGCGTCTCGGAGGGGATCTGGATCGGCACGCCGGTGAATCTGACGCGGGAGAAGGAAAGCCGAGAGCTGGAGCGTCGCATGCCGGAACTACGGCATCCGCATCTGGTTCTATGGGGTGAATGGGACGGGTGGATTCCTCCAGCCGATCTGCGCACAATGGCCGCGGCGATGCCGGATTGCCGCCTCATCGTCGTACCCGGCATCGGGCATTCGATGAACCTTGAGCGGCCGGCCCTCTACGCCGGCTATTTCGGCGCCTGGTTCGGGGGACTTCCCGCGTAACCATCAGTTCTTTAAAGGAGAGACGTCATGGCTGAGATCAACCCGTCCGCTGAAAACGTCCGCGCGATGCTGGCCGAAGCGCTCGGCCGGCTGCGCAAGGCCAATGCCGACTATTTCGCGCTGCTTGAAAAGGGGCTCGGCTCCTCGCCGCTGCCGATCGCCGGCCAGGCCAAGGAATTCTGCAACGTCATGCAGAAGAACGTCACCGCGACGTTCGATCTCGGCGACAAGCTGATCCAGGCCAAGGACATGCAAGACGCGCTCAAGCTGCAGTCCGATTTCTTCCAGGACCAGATGCGCTCGCTCACCGATCAAGCGAGGACCATGGGCGAGTCGGCGATGAAGGCCGCCGGCGGGATGTTCAGCCCGAAGATCTGAGGCGACGGCGAACGGGGTGGAGAGAGACGTTCGAAGGAGGAACCAACATGATCAAGCACGTACTCGCAGCTCTCGCCATCCTTGTCCTGTTCGGCGCCTGCCTTGTGCCGGATGACGCTTTCGCCCGCGGCGGCAGGGGCGGAGGCGGCGGTCGTGGCGGCGGCGGATTCCACGGTGGCGGCGGATTCCACGGCGGCGGGCGCGCCCATGTTTCGGGCGGGCGTGTCAGTGCCGGACGCATTCACGCCGGCGGCGGCCGCTATGCCGGTCGTCCACATCCGAGCCATCCCATCGCTGGTCGTCCGGGGGGGCGCCCCATCGCCGGTCGTCCCGTTCGTCCGTCCCATCCGATCGCCGGCCGTCCCGGTCGTCCGATCGCGGGCTATCCCGGTTATCCCGGCGGTGGCCGCTATCCCTATTATCCGCGCCGAGGCCTCGCCTATGGCGCAGCGGTCGGTGCTGCAGCGGCGGGTGCCTATTATTATAACAACGGCTACAACAACGGTTGCTTCCAGGACACCTATGGCAATTGGGTGTGCCCGCAGGACGACCCGTACTATAGATATTGATAAGCGCGGGAGTGCGACCCAGGCCGCACTCCCTTGAGCGCGGGTAAGTCTTCACGGGTGGGCATGTGATTCAATTCATCGTCGGTGCGCTCGTCAGCACGATCAACATCGGCATCCACGCGCTGGTGACTGTCGTCGCGATCTCGATTGCGCGTGAAGCGGGCTTGCGGCACACCAACCGGACGAGATGGCACCTGATGGGTGTCATGGTTGTGACCGCAGCGGTGCTGAAGGTCGCGCATATCCTGGAAATGCTGGTTTGGGCCTGGTGCTACGATATCGTTCACGCGGTCCCGCCTGACAGCCCCGTGCTTTACTTTGCATTCGTCAACTACACGACGCTCGGCTACGGCGATATCACGCCGGTGCCGGAATGGAGGCTGCTCGGCCCATTGACTGCCATGAACGGCGTGCTGCTCTTTGGTTGGTCGGCCGCGATTTTGTTCGAGGTCTTGCGCAAGACTCTTGAACATCTGGGGTTGATGGATGCGCCACAGGGAAATGAGCTGAAGCGAAATGTCTGATCTGACGCTGTCGCGGTGGGGCGCCGAGTTCCTGTTCGGGTTCGGCGCGCTGTTTGCGATCATCAATCCCTACGGGCTCGCCTTCATCTTCCTGGACCGCACGATCAGCCTCTCCGAAAGCGAGCGGGCGACAATCGCGCTACGGGTCGCCGCCTATGCCTTCGTGGTCCTGCTGGTATCTCAGTTCGTAGGCAGCCAGATCCTGAACTTCTTCGGCGTGACCATCCCGGCGCTGCGGATAGCGGGCGGGCTCGTGGTCGCCGCGACCGGCTGGTCCATGTTGCACGCCCCGCCGAGCGCGCCGGGCGCTCACCCGGCGTCATCTGCCGATCTTGCCACGATGAAGCAGATGGCCTTCTTTCCCCTGACGATCCCGCTGACGACCGGGCCCGGCACGATCGCCACTGCGATCGCGATCGGCATCAATCGCTCCGACAATCTGGATGTGATGTTCGAGACCTCGATCGTGTCGCTGGTTGTCGCGTTCGCCGTGAGCCTGGCGATCTACCACGCCTACCGGAAATCGAGCGCGATGGCGCGGGTCGTCGGGGAGGAGGGCACCAGCGTGGTCACGAAGCTGTCGGCGTTCCTCCTGCTCTGCATCGGCGTGCAGATCATGATCACCGGCGTGTCGGCGGTCGCGCGATCCATCATCGAAGAGGCATCGCGCGCGGTGACCTGACGGCCGCCGATTGCGTTCAGGGCTGGAGATCGAGGCCGGCGAGCCGTTGCCGGTCGAGAAGCACGATCTGGCGCTGGGCAGTCTGGCACGAAGGGCTGGAATGGCCCCA
>JAEWBW010000672.1 GCA_023390955.1 Pseudomonadota bacterium | reverse complement strand
TAGAGCGGCTTGCCCTTGTAGGCCCACTGCTTGGAGCCATCGTCGCGCGTGATGATGGTGTAGCCGTCGGCAGCAGCATCGCTCGCCTCGGCCTTGAGCACCGGCCAGTTCGTCGCGCAGGGGCCGTTGCAGGCCGACTTGCCATCGGCGTCCTTGTCGAACGTGTAGAGCGTCATGCCCTTTGCGTCGGTGAGGACAGCGCCCTTGCTCGTGGTGCCGGACTTGGCCGGCGCGGCGGCGGCAGCGCCGATCATCGCCAGGGACGCAGCCGCAGCGAGTGCGAGACGGAGTGAAAGTTTCTTCATGTCGTTTCCTTCTGATGCAAGGGTTGCACAGATAGGACGCCGCAGACGACGACGTATTCCCGCGCGATATTTTTCATTGGGCGTGTCGGCGCGAGGGAATAAACTCGGATGGACGAGACGAGAGTGAACAACGTGCAAGCACAGTGGCGCAAGGGTGAGCTGTCCGATCTGCCAGACATCATGACGATCGCGACCGCGATTCATCCGGATCTGCCGGAACGCCGTGACGTGATCGCGGAAAAGATGCGCCTCAGTTCCGATGGCTGCCGGGTGCTGATGAGCGACGGCAGGATTGTCGGCTACGGACTCGCGCATGCCTGGATCCTGCACCAAATCCCGCCGCTCGACGATTTCCTGCAGACGCTGCCGGCGGCACCCGACTGTCTCTACATTCACGACGTCGCCGTATTGCCCGCCTGTCGCGGCGCACGCGCGGCGGACGCCTATGTCGATGTCACCATGGAGCTGGCGCGATCGCTGCGTGTCGGCCATCTCGCACTGGTCTCGGTCTACGACACGACATCATTCTGGGCGCGCTTCGGCTTTCGCGCGGTCACGCCGGATGCAGCGCTGCGGATGAAGCTCGCATCCTACGGCGAAGGCGCGGCCTACATGATTGCCGATCTCTACAATCGCCGAATTTGAGCTGTGTGATCTAGCTCACGTTGCCGTGTACGCCCTCGAACCGGTCTCCAGGAGCCCCCGTCCAACGGCTGTGCGGACCGTTCCGGTCTCGCCCGAACAGAGACTGGAGAGATCACATGACCAGGATATCCAAACTGTCTGCGATTGCGTTCCTCGCGGCCGCAGCCGCGAGCGCGCTGACCTCGACCGGCGCCAATGCTGCCCAATATCGCACGTCATTCTGTGACGCGATCTGGATGCAGGGTTGCGGCACCGTGTTCGAGCCGGTGCAGGTCGGCCGTCGCCAGAGCACGCGCGACACCTCGCCGATCTACATGAAGCAGACCGATCCCCGCTACAATTCCGCGATGACCGATGCTGGCGGTGGTGGTGGCGGCGGCGGAGGTGGTGGTGGCGGTGGCGGCGGCCGCTAAGCTCACCTGAGCCACTGCGAAGAATTCACGCCGCCGGCACGTCCGGCGGCGTTTTCGTCAAATGGGTAGAGTGCTTGTGAAAGTCCGTTAGTCCTGATGCCTGACAGGCGATGGGTTTCGCTTCGCTCTACCCATCCTGCGCATTCAGATCTCGGCGTAGACCTCGAGCAGATTGCCGTCGGGATCGCGGAAGAACAGCGTGCGGTGACCAAAGCTCTGGTCGGTCGGCGGCGAGACCAATGCTACGCCGTGCCGCAGCAACTCATCGGCGCATTGATCGACCTCCGGCGCGGACACCCTGAAGGCCAGTTGCAGCGAGGCGCTGCCCTGCGGCGTCGGGGTGTCGGCAGACGTCCGGCTCGGGCGCGCCAGGGCGAGCGTGTTGCTGCCGATCTGGTATTCGATCCAGTTTTGCGAGAGCTCGCGCGTCAGCGCAAAAGCCAGAACATTCTCGTAGAAGTGCCGCATCGCGACCATGTCGCGCACGAAGATCACGGTGTAGTCGATCGCGCGGATGGCGCGGAAGGGTGATGTCATTGGCGGCGCACCTTATCTCAGAAGGCCGCCACTATAGCGCAGCTCGTGCAAAATGAGGTCCCATCGCGCGCCCCCCTCGTCAGCCGCGATGCTTCTTCTTGCCCTTTTTCTTTCCGGCGCCCGGCCACTCAGTGACCGACGGCGCATATTTGTCGCCGCCGGATTTGTTGCCGAACTTCTTGTCCTTCTTCCCAAACGCCGGCTTGTCGAATTTCCGGCCCTCGTGGGGTTTGGTTTGGGACTTGCCCTGAGACTTGTCTTTGAACTTGTCTCTGGGCTTGCCCTCGAAAGACTTCCCTTCAAAGGACTTGCCTTCGAAAGACTTGCCTTCAAAGGATTTGCCTTCAAAAGATTTGCCCTCGAAGTTTCCTTCGAACTTTCTTTTGGGCTTGCCCTCAAATTTGACGTGCTTCGGCCTGTCCGCGTTCCACGGATCGTCGCTGCGGCGGACGACGCGATCGCTATCGCCCTCGTCGTGCTTCGGCGCGCGCGGGCGCTTCTCGGCGGGCGCCTGCTCTTGCGGAGCGCCCGTCACCAGCTCGATGCGGATGCTGTCTTCCTTGTCCGGACGCCTGACCTTGGCGCCAAAGGACTCCGCCACCCGCTCGGAGATCTCGAACTCGGTAGTGGTGTCCATGATCTTGATGGCGCCGATGTCGCGCTTGTCGATGCCGCCGCGGCGGCAGATCATCGGCAGCAACCAGCGCGCTTCGGCATTCTTCCGCCGCCCGATGGCGGCGCGGAACCAGACGGTGGCCCCTTCCATGCCGTGACGTGATGCCCCCTTGCCGGGCTTGCGCGGTTCCCTGTTGCGGTCGTCACCGCGCGGGGCGCGATCGTCGCGGGGACGGCTCTTGAACTCACCGGGATCGAGAATGTCTTCGGGCGCCGGAAGCCGGGCGCGATAGAGCCGCGCCAACGCGGCTGCGATATCCTCGACCGAGCGCTCAGCAAGCAGTGCCTTCGCCAGCGCGTGATCGTCGGGCGTCGTCTCCTCGGTGAAGACAGCGCCCAGCATGCGCTCATGGTCGAGCTTGCGGATGTCGTCCGGCTGCGGCGCGGTGCCCCAGGCGGCGTCGGTGCCGGAGAGATTGAGCAGCAGCTCTGCGCGCCGCCGCCGAGCCGGCGGCACCAGCAGGATGCTCGTTCCCTTCCGGCCGGCGCGGCCGGTGCGGCCCGAGCGATGCTGCATCACCTCAGGATCGTTGGGCAGATCAGCGTGGATGACCAGGTCGAGGCTCGGCAGGTCGATGCCGCGCGCGGCGACGTCGGTCGCGACGCAAACCCGTGAGCGGCCATCACGCAGGGACTGCAGCGCATTGGTGCGCTCGTTCTGGGTCAGCTCACCCGACAGCGCGACCACGGAGAAGCCGCGCTCCAGCAGTGCGGCCTGCAGATGCTTGACGGCCTCGCGCGTGTTGCAGAACACCAGCGCGCTCGGCGACTCATAAAAGCGCAGCACGTTGACGACGGCGTGCTCAACATCGCCGGCCGCGATGCGGATGGCGCGGTACTCGATGTCTGAATGGCCGCCTTCGTCGCCCGCAACCTCGATCCGGAACGCGTCCTGCTGATACTGTTTGGCCAGCGCGACGATGCCGCGCGGAAATGTTGCCGAAAACAGCAGGGTACGGCGCGTCTCCGGCGTGGTCTCGAGGATGAATTCCATATCCTCGCGAAAGCCGAGATTGAGCATCTCGTCGGCCTCGTCGAGGACGACAACCTTCAGCTCCGAGATGTCGAGGCGGCCGCGCCGCAAATGATCGCAGAGGCGACCGGGCGTTCCCACCACGATGTGCGCGCCTGCGGCAAGCTCGCGCTGCTCGCGGCGCGGATCCATGCCGCCGACGCAGGAGACGACGCGGCCATCAGCCTTTTCGTAGAGCCAGGCGAGCTCGCGCTGGACCTGCTGAGCGAGCTCACGGGTCGGCGCTACGATCAAGGCCAGCGGCGCGCCGGCGCGCTCGAAGTGCTCGGCCTCGCCCAGGATGTCCTTGGCCATGGCCAGGCCATAGGCGACGGTTTTGCCCGAGCCGGTCTGGGCTGAAACGAGGAGGTCGCGATAGATGGCGTCGTCCGTGAGCACGGCGGACTGGACGGGAGTCGGTTGTTCGTAGCTGCGCTCGGCCAACGCTCTGGCGAGCGGCGCACTTGTGGTCGGAAATGACACGAGAAGAAACCTTGGTTGGAACAGGCGCAGACAATTCGGGCAAAGGGCTCCGAAGCTGCGCGCCCGGCCGGCGGCATGGCCGCTCGGATGGCGATTTGCGGCTGCTTTACGCCAGTTGCGGCCAAATCACCATGCCAATCCTGCATGGCGTGGATGAACATGGTGAAAGGTGCGCTGAAAGCTCCGAATACGACACGATGTTTCGCGGCAAGGCCTACATCGGTTCGATCCGGTACTGGATCGGCATGCCCCGGAGCGCATCGCGCACCTGCGGCTCGTCCGCCGGGTTTTTCAGGCGGATGACGGTGCCGGCTTCCGAACAGTCCGGTTCGGCCGCGCCGCCCTCCGGGATGACCCTGGCAAGCTCACGCGCGAGAGCCGTTCGCGTCGCCAGCACGCGCAGTGCCGGCTTGTAGATCTTGCCGATCGGCGTGACCGGCATCTCCTGCAGGATGGTGACCGCCTTCGGAATGGCGGCCGGCTCGGAGACGCGCGGACTGACGAAAGCGAGGATCGCGGCCGCATCGGTACGCGTGCCCGGCTTCAAGGTGACGAAGGCAACGGGCAACTCGCCGGCGTAAGCATCCGGCTGCCCGACTGCGGCCGCGATCGCCACATCGGGGTGCTGCAGCAAGGCGTCCTCGATGATCGCGGGATCGATGTTGTGCGCGCCTCGGATGATGACGTCCTTGGCCCTCCCCGTCACGAACACGCGGCCCTGCGCGTCGACGTGGCCGAGGTCGCCAGTGATGAGCCAGCCCTGCTCGAAGACACCTGCGTTGCGCGTCGCATCCGAATAGCCCGGCCCGACATTCGGACCGCGCAGGGCGATCACACCGGTCTCGTCAGGCGCGCAGCGGTCCGCAGGATCGAACGCTTGCGAGGCCATGCGAAACGCGGCCACTTCAGTGAACGGCAGCGGCAGGCCGGTCGAGCCGGGAATGCGCGCGCCATGCGCGGGCTCGATGGTGATGACCCCTGCGCATTCAGTCATGCCGAGAATATTGCGCACGGGCTTCTTGACGGTACGCTCGAACGCATCGGCCAGTTCCGTCGGCAGCGGCGAGCCGCCGGTCAGCATCATGCGCATGCAGGCGATGTCGGCATTCACAGGCACCGCCATCAACGACGTCATTACCGTTGGCACACCGCCGATCACGGTGACGCCACAGCGCGCGACCTGCTGCCAGACCGTGTCGACGAAGGCGCGGTTGCGCATGCCGAGCCGCGTCGGGATCAGGATGGAGCCGCCGGCCGCAAACACCGATAGGCCGTAGACGAACGCGCCGGCGACATGGAACAGCGGAAAGCCGTTGACCATCACGTCGTCAGGTCCGAGATCGTACATCAGCGCCGCCGAGCGGCCGACAAACGCCTGGTTGCGCCTGGTGTGGACCGCTAGCTTTGGCGCGCCGGTCGTACCGCCCGTATGGAAATAGGCGGCGACGCTGTCCGGTCCGCCCGCGTTCTCGAAGTCGAGCCTATCGGCGTTCTCCTTCGTGATGAGCGCATCGAAATTGCCGTCGGAGCCCGGCGTCGGCCCCTCTGCATCGCAGTCGAAGATATGCGTCAGGCAATTGGCCTCACGAAGCGCCGGCACCAGCCGCGACCAGATATCGACGTCGGGATTGCTGCCGAGGACGATAGCGATTCTTGCGCCCGACGCGCGCAGGAGACTGACGACATGATCCGGCGCGAGCATCGGATTGATTGGACAGGCGCGGCCCGCGACCTCCGCGCCCCACAATGCGATCTGCGTCGACAGCAAGTGCGGCGCCAGGATCGCAATGGAATCCTCGGCCGTCACACCGAGGCGGCGAAACAGATTTGCGGCCTGCCGCACCCTGCCGACGAATTCGGCATAGGTGAGCGCGACCTCATCATTTATGGCGCCGACGCTGCGGAGATAGCGAACGGCGAGCCGATCGGGAGTGCGCCGCGCGCTGGCCTCCAGAATATCAAACGGAGAAGGGTGCGAGAGAAATTCCGCAAGCCCTCGCTTCTCGACGGCGCGGATATCATCAATAGATGCAACGATCTGGCGTTCAGACACAAACTTCTCCCATTCGGGGATCGGAGCCCTTGGCGGCCCTTCTCATTCTACCAGCTCCGGCCACGGCACGATGGTCGACTTCACCGTCTTCATCGCCATCGCATCCTTCACCGCCTGCGAGACGCCTGCTTCCGTGAACGGATAGATCGTCTGCATCTTCAGCCAGGGATATTTGTCGCGGGTGCGGTAGAGCATGTCGACGCCAAGCGGCAAATCGTTGCCGGTGAATCCCCAGGACCCCAGAACATTAAGATCCTTGGTGCAGATGCGATGCCAGGAGGTCTCGATCGAGCCGGCATCGGTGAACTGGCCCATCTCGACATAGGTGCCGCCATCGCGCAGCATCTCGATGCCTTCGGGGCCGGCGGTCGGATGGCCCGAGCAATCCATCACGAGGTCGGCGCCAAAGCCGCCGACGATGTCGCGCACGCGGGCGATGCGCTCCTGCGGCGACTTCAGCTCCTCGATGTTCACGGTCGCCTCGGCGCCGAACTCGCGCGCGAGTTTCAGGCGCGGCTCCTCCGGCGCGCCGACGCAGATCACGCGCCCTGCTCCCATCTCGAGTGCGGCCGCGACCGCCAGGATGCCGATCGGACCGGAGCCCTGGATCACTACCGTATCGGCCCAGGTGAAACCACCGGCGCGGGTGGCGCGGTTGAAGGCGCGGATGCACGACGTCAGCGGCTCAGACAGCGCGCCGAGGCGCAGCGACATGTCGTCCGGCAGCTTGTAGATCTTGGTACCCGGCAGCATGTCGAGATCGACATAGACATATTCAGCCCAGCCGCCCCACATGTGCGGCGCCTTGTCGAAGCCGAGATAGCGGCCGTAATAGACCGGCGTCAGGCATTTGTTGGCGGTCTGCGGATAGTGGATGCAGTAATAGCATTTGCCGCACGGCATCAGCGGCGGGATCATCACCTTCGATCCCACCCTGAGCGGCTTGCTCATGAAGTCCTCGGTGAACTCCTCGCCGCATTCGACGATGACGCCGCCGATCTCGTGGCCGAGCGTAAACGGCCAGGGCAGCGGCTTTGGCCAGTGACCCTTGAGGATGTGCAGATCGGTGCCGCAGACACCGCAGGCACCGATCTTGATCAGTGCGCCCTTCTTGCCGACCTTCGGCCACGGAACGGTGCGGATGACTGGCTCGCTGCCCGGTCCTGCGTGGGTGCAGACACGAATCTGATCCATGGCGCTTCCTCGCGGCCCGCTTGTTATGATTGATGGTGCGGGCTTCCGGCAAAGCGTATGTGAGACGCGCGATGATGCCAAGCCGGTCTCGTAGCCCGCATGGAGCCAACGGGTCGGCGCGAAGCGCCGCCCGATGACAGGCTCCGCGGAATGCGGGAACGGTGGTCCCGGATTTCGCTAACGCTCCATCCGGGCTACGGGCGCAATCCTACGGGCGCAATACAGCCAAGCTTCCCAAGCGTCTTGAGCGCCCACCTGCGACCGTGTAGAGCCGGAAAAAATCCTGCCCAGGTGATCGTTTGAACCCCTCTCCCCAAAATCCCGCGGCGGCGTCCGGCTCGTTCGCGGCCATGAAGTCGGCGCCCTATCGCGTCCAGTTCATTGCCTATGTGCTGGCGATGATGGCCGACAATATCGAGCACGTGATCAGCTATTGGGTGGTGTTCCAGAAATTCCATTCGCCGGCGCTCGCCGGTTTTGCGGTGCTGTCGCACTGGCTGCCGTTCCTGCTGTTCTCGGTCGCGGTCGGCGGCCTCGCCGACCGCGTCGACCCGCGACGCATCATCCAGTGCGGCATGTTGCTGTTCATCGTGGCGTCGGCCGGATGGGGCTTCTTCTTCCTCACCGATACGATCGAGATGTGGCACGCGATGCTGCTGCTCGTGATCCATGGCTGCGCCGGCGTGCTGTGGCAGACGCCGAACCAGCTGCTGCTCTACGACCTCGTGCCCCAGTCCGCGCTGCCGAGCGCGGTGCGGCTGAACGCGACGGCGCGCTATCTCGGCATTCTGGTCGGACCGGCCGTAGGCGGCGTCATCATGCTGACGCTCGGCACCTCGCACGGCATCATCTTCAACACCCTGTTCTACCTGCCGATGCTGCTCTGGCTGTTCTGGGCACCGGTGCGCGACACCAGCGTCGCGGTGCATCGCTACGCCGTCCGCGGCCTTGCCGACATCGTGCTGACCATCCGCGCCATCGGCACACAGCCGGTCCTCGCCGCGATGACGTGGCTCGCCGGCCTCACCTCTTTCATGATCGGCAATGCCTATCATGCGCAGATGCCGGGCTATGCCGGCGATCTCGGCCATGGCGATCCCGGCGTGTCCTACAGCGTGCTGCTGGCGGCGGATGCCGCCGGCGCGCTGCTCGCGGGCCTCGCGCTGGAGGCATGGGGTCGGCTGAAGCCGACGCCGCGCACCGCGATCACGCTCGCGATCCTCTGGAGCATCGCGCTGCTCGCCTTCGCTTCGGTGCGGATCTATCCGCTCGCGATCGTGCTGCTGTTCGCCGCCGGCTTCTTCGAATTGTCGTTCAACACCATAGCGCAGGCGCTGGTGCAGCTCAACGCCCCGGCCGACATCCGCGGCCGCGTCGTCGGCCTCTTCAACATGGCCGGCCTCGGCATGCGCGCCTTCAGCGGCATCACGGTCGGGCTGGTCGGCGCGGCGATTGGCATCCACTGGTCGCTCGGCGTCTCGGCCGCGGTGCTGCTGGCGCTGCTGCTCGTGCTGTACCAGCGCGCGACGCGACCAGTGTGAGCGCATCACGGAGCCGTCCGTTGACAGCGGCGGCTCCCCACCGCAGGTTCACGTCGGCTGTTGGGGAGGCGAAGCGTTGCGCAATCGGTGGGGCATTCTGGCGATCCTGTTTTTCGTTCGCCTCACCATCGCATTCCAGTTTCAGAGCGTGGCCGCCGTCGCGCCGCTGCTCGAAAGGAGTTTTGGCGCGAGCCTTGCCGATATCGGCATCCTGATCGGGCTCTTCTTCACACCGGGCGTGGTGCTGGCGCTGCCGGGCGGCGCGATCGGCCGCCGGTT
>JAEWBW010000640.1 GCA_023390955.1 Pseudomonadota bacterium | reverse complement strand
GGATCTTCTGCGAGCTTGTTCAGCTCAGCGAGGCGCGCCGTCGATTTCTCGACGTCAAAGATGCCTCCTCAGCAGCCCGACTGACTGCTTGATCTCTTCTACCAACCGTTCGATTTCGGCGCGCATGATGTTCTCTGGTCTCGCGGAATCCCGCGTGCATTTGAAATGCGGATGTAGCGGCGGCGGCCGCAAAGCGCAACCGCCCGCGGCCGTGATCCCTGCCGTTACGCCGGGCTAGTACAGCCCGCCGGTGCCCGGACGCATGAAGAAGCCGGAATCGGGCGGAGCCTGCGGCGGCAGACGTCCATCGGCATCGGCAACACCGATGACCGAGTAATTGTCCGGCGGCGCGGTGCCCGGCTTGAACGCTTCGAGGATCGTGCCACCCGTCTCGCCCGGACCTGCGCGCATGCCGGTCTTGGACACGACGCGGATCAGCTTGATGCCGGCCGGAACCTTGAACGGAACGGCGGGCTTGTCGGCCAGCGCCAGCTTGAGGAAGTCGCGTGCGATCGGCGCTGCCAGATGACCGCCGGTCGCGGCATTGCCCTTACCGAGCGGCCGCGGCTTGTCGTAGCCCATGTAGATGCCGACCGCGATGTCGGGCGAGAAGCCGACGAACCAGGCGTCCTTGGCCTCGTTAGTCGTACCGGTCTTGCCGGCGACGGGCTTGCCGACTTCCTTGATGACGGTCGCGGTACCAGCCTGGACCACGCCCTCCATCAGCTCGGTGATCTGATACGCGGTCATGGAGTCCAGCACCTGCTCGCGACGGTCGACGAGCTGCGGCTCGGGCTGGTTCTTCCAGCCGCCGGGTGCGTCGCAGCCGCGGCATTCGCGCTGGTCGTGCTTGAAGATGGTGTGGCCGTAGCGATCCTGGATGCGATCGATCAACGTCGGCTTCACGCGACGGCCGCCATTGGCGATCATCGAATAGGCCGTGACCATGCGCATCGCCGTCGTCTCGCCCGCGCCGAGCGCGAAGGAGAGATAGTTCGGCAGTTCGTCATAGACGCCGAAGCGGCGCGCATATTCGCCGATCAGGGGCATGCCGATGTCCTGCGCGAGGCGCACCGTCACGGTGTTGAGCGACTGGCGGAGCGCGTTGCGCAGCGTCACCGGTCCCTGATACTTGCCGCTGGAGAAGTTTTCCGGACGCCAGACGCCGACGCCCTGCCCCTGGCCGATTTCGATGGGCGCGTCGACCACAACGGTCGACGGCGTATAGCCATTGTCCAGCGCTGCCGAATAGACGATCGGCTTGAACGAGGAGCCCGGCTGGCGATAGGCCTGCGTGGCGCGGTTGAACTGGCTCTGGTCGAACGAGAAGCCGCCGACCATCGCGAGCACGCGGCCGGTCCAGGGATCCATCACAACCATCGCGCCCGACACTTCGGGGATCTGGCGGAGCCGGTACTGGCCTTCGACCTTCTGCCCTTCCTTGGTGTAGAGCGGGTCGGCATAGATGACGTCGCCGGGCTGCAGGACCTGCGCCACCGATGTCGGCGTCTTGCCCTTGGCATTGCCCTGGGCCGCTCTCGCCCATTTCACGCCGTCGATCGCGACGAGCCCGGTCTCGCGCTGCTTGCTGACGGCACCGCCGAGCTCGCGACCGGGCTGGAAGCCGATCCGCGCCGACTGGTCGCTGGTCTCCAGCACCACGGCCATGCGCCACGGCGAGATGTCGGACAGCGCCTTGATCTCGGCGAGCTTCACGCCCCAATCGCCGGAAATATCGAGCTTGCTCACGGCGCCCCGGTAGCCCTGCTGCTCGTCGAAATTCACGAGCCCGGTCACCATGGATTTGCGCGCCATGACCTGGATCTTCGGATCGAGCGTGGTGCGGACCGACAGGCCGCCCTCGTAGAGCTTCTTCTCGCCGTAGCGCTCGAAGATGTCGCGACGAACTTCCTCGGCGAAATATTCGCCGGCGAAGGTGTGCGCGTTGTTGGAGCGGCCGGCGACGATGAGCTGGTCCTTGCGCGCCTTGTCGGCGTCGGCCTGCTTGATCCAGCCGTTCTCCAGCAGACGGTCGACCACGTAGTTGCGGCGCTCGATGGCGCGGTCGCGGTTGCGGACCGGATGCAGCGTTGCGGGCATCTTCGGCAGCGAGGCGAGATAGGACGCCTCCGCCACCGTCAGCTCGTTCACCGACTTGTCGAAATAGACCAGGGACGCGGCGGCAATGCCGTAGGCGCCGAGGCCGAGATAGATTTCGTTCAGATAGAGCTCGAGGATCTTGTCCTTCGAGTAGGTCCGCTCGATCCGCATCGCCAGCAAGGCTTCCTTGATCTTGCGGGCGAACGACACTTCGTTCGTCAGCAGGAAGTTCTTGGCGACCTGCTGGGTGATCGTCGAGGCACCCTGCGGACGGCGGTTGGAACCGTAATTCTGGATATAGGCGACGCCGGCGCGCGCCATGCCGGTGTAGTCGATGCCGCCGTGCTCGTAGAAGTTCTTGTCTTCGGCGGCGAGGAAGGCGTTGATCACCATCTTCGGCACGGCCTGGATCGGCAGATAGAGCCGGCGCTCCTTGGCGTATTCGCCGAGCAGCGAGCCGTCGACCGCGTGAACGCGGGTCATCACGGGCGGCTCGTAATCCTGAAGCTGAGAGTAATCCGGCAAGTCCTTGGAGAAATGCCAGATCAAGCCCGCCACGGCGCCGACGCCGACGAGGAACACCACGGTTCCCGCGGCGAACAGGAAACCCATGAACCGTACCAGCAAGCGCATTATCTGTTTATCCGTTCAACCCTGGAACTAACCTGGATTATTCCTTGGCGCCGACAATAAGCGCCTTCCTCAAGTCGTGAATTCACCGGCCAACCAGACGATAATCTCTTAGATGAGCCAACGGGATGAGCCTCACGACCCCGCCCGAACACGCTTGCCAGGAATCTCCCTCGATTCCAGAAGCCCCTGTAACACTTCTATAAAGCGCCCGCTGTGGCCAAACTAGGGCTTTGCGGGCCGGGCCAACCGCCTTTTCAGTTGGCCGAGCCGGCCGTCGTCGCCAGCCGCTTGGCCAAAAACTGGTCAATCGCCGTGGCCATCGAGCCCACGGCCTTCGACCGCCAGCCCTCGGACATGAGGTGCTCGAGGTCCCCCTTGTTGGAGACATAACCGATCTCGACCAGCACCGACGGGACGTCGGGCGCCTTCAGGACCCGGAAGCCGGCCGACTTCAGGGGATGCTTGTGCATCCGCACCGTGGTCTTCATCTCGCCCATCAGCATGCGGGCGAAACGGTTTGAAAAGGTGCGGGTTTCCCGCTGGGTGAGGTCGATCAGGATGTCGGCAACATCGGTCGGCTCCTCCGCGAGGTTGAAGCCGGCAATCGCGTCCGCGCGGTTTTCCGATTCCGCCAGCCGCTCGGCCTCGGCGTCGGAGGCCTTGTCGGAGAGCGTGTAGATCGTGGCGCCCTGGGCATCACCCTCGGCCCGGGGCAGCGCGTCGGCGTGGATCGACACGAACAGCGCAGCCTTCAGGTTACGGGCGATCTTGGTGCGGTCGCCGAGCGGAATGAAGGTGTCGTCGTCCCGGGTCAGCACCACCTTGTACTTGCCGGACTTCTCCAGCCTGTCACGCAACGCCAGGCCAAACGCCAACACCAGGTGCTTCTCGGCTTCGCCGCCCGACTGCGTGCCGTTGTCGATGCCGCCATGGCCGGGATCGATGACCACGACGGGGCGTCCATCCAAGGCGGCGACGGGCTTCTGCGGAACAGGCTCGGGCGTCGCGGTGGCGACATTGACGGTCGCAGGCGGCGTCTCGGGAACTGCCGGTCGCAGCGCGGCGCGGCTTTCAGGCGCCACCGACTGCACGAAGGCGGTGCGATCCACCTCCTCCAGCTCCATCACCAGCCGCGCCGGCTGGCCGTTGGCGGCTTCGAGGACGTACGAGCTCGCGATCTTCGCGGGACCGGCGAGATCGATCACGATTCGCGATCCGCCCGGCATCACCAGCCCGTAACGAAACGCCTTGACCAGCCCGCGTCCGGCCGCACCCGTGCCGGCGGGAAGCTGGAAATTGATCTGGGGAACGTCGACCACCACCCGGTACGGATCCGCCAGCGTGAACGCCCGGAACGTCACGGTGCGGTCGAGGTCGAGGATCAAACGGGTCTGTTTGGCGTCGCCGGCAAGACGCGCAGCGGTCGCCACCGGAAAATGAGAGGCCGTGGCGGGAGCGGCCGGCGCAGCCGTCGGCGGCCCCTCAGCGGCGATCACGCGGCCGGATTCGGCACATGGCAATGCTGCGGCGCACAAGAACGCGCATCCCAGCAAAACAGATTGAATTGCGCGGCTCGCCACCGATTCTCGTGCCTCCGAGCAGCCCTCATACCGCAATAGGACTCCAGGGTTAACGAACTCTTGATGACGCGATTGCAAATCCGGACGAGTGTGACCTGCGTGCGACGCTCGCTTGGCGGTCCTTGCACCAAAGGCGCAATCCTCGTATGTACGAACTGCTGACGGCCAATATTTCCGGCCACATCGCTTCAGCCTCCCGGTGCCGCGCCGGAACTCTCAAGTTTTGAGAATTCCAGCGTTTTCCGCCTTACCCCTCCCAGCCAGCGCGGCGCGCGGCAGCGAGAGTTGGGCGGTTCAAAGCACCGGTGGCGCCGGTCCCGGGTTACCACCAAGTTCCAGGGACGGGCTTTGACAGGCGACGTAGCCCGTTACCCGGTCTCCCGCGTCTTGGGAACCGGTAGTGATCCCAGAGACGAGCGCTTGGCGCCAATGCTTTGGCGCCGCACTTGGCCAGCAGCGACTAACAAGGGGCGGCTTGTCTGCCGCCCAACGTTTCATACGGGCCGACGCTTGATGCGCCAGACTGTGCCGACCAAAGCTGACGGACAATTCGCGACACGGCGGAATGAAATTTCCGCGCGCCGCGTTGCCCTCTCGGCTCCCGGTTCGGAGCGGCGCCACCAGCGGCGTTTTGGCCTTCCCCTCACCCCCGAATCAGGTGGACCGTCGCGTCACCCGGCAGCGCTCATGGCGCCCACGGTGAGTCGCGCCCGCCGCCGCCAAGAGTCAAAATATGCCCAACAAGATGTTGATCGACGCTACCCACCCGGAGGAGACCCGGGTTGTCGTGGTCCGCGGCAATCGCGTCGAAGAGTTTGATTTCGAGACCGCGCAACGCAAGCAACTGCGCGGGAATATCTACCTCGCCAAGGTCACCCGGGTCGAACCGTCGCTCCAGGCCGCCTTTGTCGAATATGGCGGCAACCGTCACGGTTTCCTCGCCTTCAGCGAAATCCATCCCGACTATTATCAAATCCCGGTCGCCGACCGGCAGGCCCTGATCGAGGCCGACGAGCAGGCCCATCGCGAGGCTGAGGAGGAGCACGAGAACCGCTCCCACGGCCGCCGCCGCTCGCGCCATCGCAACTCCCGCCGCCGCGGTCACGGCGAGCGCGTCCGCAGCGACATCGTCGAGGGTCTCGACGCCGGCGCCGATCCCGCGGCCCAGCCGATCGACGGCGAGGCCCTGCCCGCGACAGCCGAGGGCAGCCAGCCCGACGCGTACGCGACACAAGACCATGAGCATCACGACCACGACCATCACGGTCATGACGAGCACGGACACGATCATGACCACTCGCACGACCACCCGCATGATCACGACCACCATGACCATGCGCATGAGCACGATCATCACGCCCATGCCCATCACGACGAGCAGCCTGCGGTCCAGCCGCCTCCGGTTCCCGCTGTCGGCGCCGAGCCGGCCGTCGCGGCTGAGGTAGCCGCGGCGCCCGAAGCCGTCGTTCCCCCGGAACTGCCGGCCTACGAGCCGCACGCCGAAGCACTCGCGGAAGCCGTCACGGCCGCCGTCGAACCCGCGGAAGCAGTCTATGCGGCCGGCGAAGGCGAACATGCCGAAGCCCCGCATCACGACGCCGGCGACGTGTCCGCCGACGATGATGGTGAGGATGACGAGGACGGCGAGGAAGCCGAAGAGGAAGTCGTCGAGTCCGTCGGCGGCGACGACGTGCTGGAAGAAGTGCCGGAGCGCACCTTCCGTCCGCGCCGCCAGTACAAGATCCAGGAAGTCATCAAGCGCCGCCAGGTCATGCTGGTGCAGGTCGTCAAGGAAGAGCGCGGCAACAAGGGCGCGGCGCTGACCACGTACCTGTCGCTCGCCGGCCGCTACGCCGTCCTGATGCCGAACACCGCGCGCGGCGGCGGCATCAGCCGCAAGATCACCAGCGCGCAGGACCGTTCGCGGCTGAAGGAAGTGGTGCAGGATCTCGACGTGCCCGAGGGCATGGGGATCATCCTGCGCACCGCCGGCGCTGCCCGCACCAAGCCCGAGATCAAGCGCGACTTCGAGTATCTGATCCGGATGTGGGAGACGGTGCGCGACCTGACGCTGAAGTCGCAGGCCCCGACCCTCGTCTACGAGGAAGGCTCGCTGATCAAGCGCTCGCTGCGCGACCTCTACAACAAGGAGATCGACGAAA
>JAEWBW010000636.1 GCA_023390955.1 Pseudomonadota bacterium | reverse complement strand
GCGATCTACGCGCTGGTCGCGGTCGGCTTCACGCTCTTGTGGCAGACCTCGCAGACCATCAATTTCGCGCAAGGCGAGTTCGTGATGCTGCCGGCGTTCCTGATGCTCGCGGTGATGCATGCCGGCGCGCCGTTCTGGCTCGCCATCATCCTCGGCATCCTGCTGTCGATGATCCTGCTCGGGCTCGGCTTCAAGCTGCTGCTGGTCGATCCGATGATGCGCCACGGCGTGCTGCCGCTCGCGATCGCGACCATGGCGCTGGCCATCGGCATCAAGGAAGCCGTCAAGCAGTTCTTCAGCGCCGAGGCCTCGCCCTTCCCCTCGATCGTGCCGACCGGCGATGTCTCGATCCTCGGTCACGCCGTGTCGCTCCAGAGCCTCGGCGTCCTCGCGGTCGCCATCCTCGCCGTCCTCGGCCTGACCACGCTCCTGAACCGGACCTCGCTTGGCCACCAGATGCAGGCAGCAGCCCAGAACCCGACGGTCGCGCGCATCATCGGCGTCCCCGTCGAGCGCATGATCCTGCTGACCTTCCTGATCAACGCCTTCCTGGTCGCGCTGGCCTCGATGCTGATTACCCCGATCTATCTCGCAAAGTTCTCCAGCGGCGAGGTATTGGGCCAGGCCGCCTTCATCGCGGCGATCGTCGGCGGCTTCAACCAGGTGCGCGGCGCCATCGCCGGCGGCCTTTTGATCGGCGTGCTCGACAATCTCGCGGCCGCCTATGTCTCGACGCAATATCGCGCCGCGGTGCCGATGATCTTCCTGATCGTCGTGATCCTGTTCCGGCCCCAAGGACTGCTCGGTCGCGCCGAGGAGCGCACGGTATGACCGGCTTTGGCAAAGGGTTGAAGATCGCGCTTGGCCTCGCCGTCGTCGCCGCGCTGATCCTGGTGCCGATGAATCTCAACCGCTACGGCCTGTTCATCCTGAGCCAATGGGCGGTGATGACGATCGCCGCGATGGGTCTCAATCTAACGCTCGGCTATGCCGGACAGGTCTCGCTGGCGCAGGGCGCGTTCGTCGGCATCGGCGCCTATGCGTCGGCGATCATGACCACGCATGGCTGGCCGCTGCCGGCGGCCATCCTCGTCGCCATCGTGCTGGCGTTCGCGGTCGGCTGGGTGCTCGGCTATCCGGCGCTGCGCGTGCAGCACCACTACCTCGCCTTCGTCACATTGGCCTTCTCCACCCTCGCCTTCCTGGTGTTCCGCAACGAGAGCTGGCTGACCGGCGGCATCTACGGCATCTCCAACATCCCGCGGCCGCACATCTTCGGAATCGCGACCAACAAGCCGCTGCCGTTCTATTATGTCTGCCTCGGCTCGCTCGCGATCGTATCACTGGCGGTGTGGTGGCTGATCCGCTCGCCCTGGGGCCGCGCCTTCATGGCGCTGCGCGAAAATCCGCTGCGCGCGCAGTCGCTCGGCGTCGACACGCGCCGCTACACGCTGATGGCCTTCGCGATCGGTTCCGCGCTCGGCGGCGTCGCCGGCGCGCGTTACGCGCCGCTGACGCAATATATCGACCCTGTCCCCTTCAACCTGTCGCTCTCGCTCGACCTCCTGATGATGGTGATCGTCGGCGGTTCCGGCTTCTTCTTCGGGCCGTTCCTCGGCGCCATGATCGCGGTGCTGCTGCCGGAATGGCTGCGCTTCACGCAAGGCTATTATTTGATGCTCTACGCGGTCGCGGTGATGCTCCTGCTGATCTGGTCGCCGACCGGCATTCTGGGAATCCTCGACCGTTATCTCGCCGCACGCCGCACCAAGGCTGCGTCCGCGCTGCGCGCCGTCGCGAAATCCCGGCTGGAGACGGCGCAATGAGTGCGGTGCTCGAAGTTACAGACATCAAGAAGAGCTTCGGCGGCATCACTGCGGTCGACGGCGTTTCCTTCGACGTCCGCGAGGGCGAGATCCTCGGCTTGATCGGACCGAACGGCTGCGGCAAGTCCACCCTGTTCAACTGCGTCCTCGGCCAGCTCACGCCATCGGCCGGCGAGGTGAAACTCGACGGCAAGGTCGTCACCGGCTTGCGCCCCGCCGAGCTCAACAGGCTCGGCGTCAGCCGCACCTTCCAGCTGCTGCAGGTGTTTCCGAAGCTCTCCGTGCGCGAGAACCTGATCCTTGCGGGCCAGGAGCACCAGGGCAGCATGGCCTCGCGCCTGGTCGGCCGCTCCGATGCCGGATTGACCGACATCGCCAACCAGATGATCGGCTTCTTCAAGCTCGATCACCTCGCCGCCGAGCCGGCCGGCGGTCTCTCCTACGGCCAGCAAAAGCTGCTCGACGCCGCCATGGCCTTCATGGGCGGACCACGCCTGGTGCTGCTCGACGAGCCCGCCGGCGGCGTCAATCCGTCGATGCTGACCGACCTCAAGGAACGGCTGGTCGCCATCAACCGCGAGAAGAACGCCACCTTCGTCGTGATCGAGCACAACATGGAATTCGTGATGTCGTTGTGCTCGCGCGTGATGGTGATGGCGGAAGGCAAGGTGCTGGCGATGGGACGCCCTGACGAAGTGCGGAAGAATCCCGCCGTGATCGAAGCTTACCTCGGACATTAAGCCATGAGCGAAACGATCCTCTCGGTCCAGAATCTCGTCGGCGGCTACGGCAAGATGACGATCCTCAACGGCACCACCTTCGCGGTGCCGCAGGCCACGATCACGACCATCATCGGCCCCAACGGCGCCGGCAAGTCGACCGTGTTCAAGGCGATCTTCGGCCTCCTCAAGCTGCGCGAAGGCAAGATCGCTTTTGCAAATCAGGACGTCACCAATCTGAGCCAGCGCGCGCTGCTCAACGCCGGCATCAGCTACGTGCCGCAGGGACGCAACATCTTTCCGGAACTCTCCGTGCGACACAATATCGAGCTCGGCGGCGTCGCGGCGAAGGGCATCGACCTTCCCAGCCGGATCGAAGCCGCGCTCGACCTGTTCCCGGCACTGCGGCGCAAGTCGACCCAACAGGCCTCGACGCTCTCGGGCGGCGAGCAGAAGCAGCTCGAGATCGCGCGCTCGCTGCTGCTGGAGCCGAAGCTGATGCTGGTCGACGAACCCTCGATCGGCCTGTCACCGCTGATGGTGCAGCAGACCTTTGACATTCTCAAATCCCTGCGCAGCCGCGGCGTCACGATTTTGATGATCGAGCAGAACGCGCGCTCGGCGCTGGAGATCTCCGATTTCGGCATCGTGCTGGAACTCGGCCAGACCCGCATGGTCGACAGCGCGACGCGGATCCTGAACGACCCCCGCATCGGCCAGCTCTTCCTGGGCGGCGCCATGGAGGATAACGCAGCATGAACAAGCGTTCGATCGCTACCGTCTCCCTCTCCGGCACGCTGGACGAGAAGCTTCGCGCCATTGCCGCGGCCGGCTTCGAATCGGTCGAGATCTTCGAGAATGATCTGTTGTCGTTCGGCGCGAGCCCGCGCGAGGTGGCGCGCTTGTGCGCCGACCTCAACCTCGAGATTTGCGCATTCCAGCCGTTCCGCGATTTCGAGGGCATGCCGGAACCGCAGCGCGCGCGCAACTTTGCCCGCGCCGAGCGCAAATTCGATCTGATGCAGGAGCTCGGCACCGATCTGCTGCTGATCTGCAGCAACGTGTCGCCGGTCTCGCTCGGCGGCATCGACCGCGCCGCGGACGATTTTCGCGAGCTGGGCGAGCGCGCCGCAAAACGCTCCCTGCGTGTCGGCTATGAGGCGCTGGCCTGGGGGCGTCACGTCAACGACTATCGCGACGCCTGGGAGATCGTTCGCCGCGCCGATCATCCCGCCATCGGCGTCATCCTCGACAGCTTCCATTCACTGGCGCCGGGCTTTCCGACCCGCGCCATCCGCGCCATTCCCGGCGACAAGATTTTTCTGGTGCAGCTTGCGGACGCACCAAAGCTCGAGCTCGACATATTGTCGTGGAGCCGCCACTTCCGCTCCTTCCCGGGGCAAGGTGATCTGCCGGTCGGCGAGTTCATGCAGGCGATCGCCGCGACCGGTTATGCGGGCCCGTGGTCGCTCGAAATCTTCAACGACCAGTTCCGCGCCGGCTCGGCCGCGCAGACCGCGGTCGATGGCCTGCGCTCGCTGATCCTGCTGCAGGACCAGCTCGCGCCGGACTGGCCAAAGCTCGTCGGCGAGCCGCTGGCGCCGCGAGCGAAGAGCACAGGCACGGGCTTCGTCGAGTTCGCCGTCAACGAGACCAAGGCGGGCGAACTCGGCCAGCTGTTTTCGCAGCTCGGCTTCCGCAAGACCGGCAAGCACCGCAGCAAGGCGGTCGAGCGCTGGTCGCAGGGCAAGGTCGAGCTCGTCATCAATTCCGAGACCGACGGCTTTGCGCATTCCCACTACGTCACCCACGGACCGGGCGTCTGCGCGATTGCGCTCGACGTCGACAATGCCGGCCTTGCCATGCAGCGCGCCGAGACGCTGAAGGCGCGTACTTTCTATCAGCCGGTCGGACCGGGCGAGCTGGAGATCCCGGCGATCCACGGCGTCGGCGGCAGCCTGCTCTATTTCCTGGATCAGGCCGGCAAGAACTGGGACACCGATTTCGAGCACATCGCGAGCGATGCGGGTGCCGATCAGCTGCTCGCGGTCGATCACATCGCGCAGTCGATGCCCTATGACGAGATGCTGTCCTGGCTGTTGTTCTACACCGGCATTCTTGACCTGACGCGCTTGCCGCAGATGGAGATCGCCGACCCGCGTGGGCTGGTGCAGAGCCAGGCCATCGTCAATGGCGACCGGAGCCTGCGCTTCGTGCTCAACGGCTCTTCCGCCAACCGCACGCTGCCGGCCCGCTTCATCTCGGAGTTCTTCGGCTCAGGCGTGCAGCACGTCGCGTTTTCCTGCCAGGACATCTTTGCCACGGTGGCCGCGATGCGGGCGCGCGGTGCCGATTTCCTGGATATCCCCGACAACTATTACGACGATATCGAAGCCAAGTACGACCTCGCGC
Organism: Pseudomonadota bacterium; assembly: GCA_023390955.1. GTDB lineage: Bacteria > Pseudomonadota > Alphaproteobacteria > Rhizobiales > Xanthobacteraceae > Bradyrhizobium. Next base: position 3,704 of record JAEWBW010000636.1, on the reverse strand, counting down.
CCGAGTTGATGGCGCAACTGCGCGCCAACCACATTCTTTATGATCGCGAGGGCGACGGCGAATTCTTCCAGGTCTACACCCACATTTTCGACGAGCGGTTCTTCTTCGAGATCGTCGAGCGCCGCGACTATCAGGGCTTTGGCGCGGCCAATGCCGGCATCAGGCTCGCGGCGCAAGCGCGCGAGGTCCGGCCGGCGAGCATGCCGCGGGTCTAGAGCGGATACGGCGCCCGTCGCGCCGCATCCCGCGGTAGCAATTACGTTCCAATCCGTCGGCGGATGGATCTGATGGCGTCTGCGGACGTCAACGCGGCGCCCCACTCGCCGTTGGGCAGGTTGCCGAGCAGGTTCGAGAGCTCGACCGCAAGCGCCCGGAGCCGTGCATTCTCCTCGAGCAGTCGCATCACCTCGTTCGACGGTGATTCATCCTCGTCGAACTCTTCCAGCAGATGTGGAGACAGGTGCTCGACCGCATCGTCGGACGAGACAGCATCAGCAGTTGAATCAATTTTCCGCGTCTTGTTGTGCGGCGAATATTCGTCACTCATTGGCAAGTCCCCCACGGACATGCCCCCAACCTATGCCGGCAGCTTCGAATGCGTTGCGGGCGGATTTGAGTCTGAAATCGGACCGGCGCGAGGTTCTTGGGCAGGCTCACGTCGGACGAATGACGTCAGAAGTTATCGCAAAGCGCGCCTCTTCCCCTCTCCCCTTGTGGGAGAGGGTGGCTCGCCGCGTAGCGGCGAGACGGGTGAGGGGTCGCCTCCGCGCGTACAGCTCGCAGAGACTACGCGGAGACAACCCCTCATCCGGCGCCATAGCCGAAGCTTCGCTTCGGCGTTCTCAAGAACGGCGGCCGAAGGCCGCCTACGCCACCTTCTCCCACAAGGGGAGAAGGGGCACCTTCATACGAGGCTAGCTACGTTCAGCTCACTTCATCGGGCACTTGTCGTGGAAACGATCCTGGTCGTTCTCGACGATGGTGGCGACGGTCTTCAGCGCGAGCTGGCCTTCGGCGTCCTTCACCACGTCCTGCAGATAGAAGCTCTGGATCGGGATGTGGTTCTTGCCGAACTTGAACGCGCCGCGCAGCGACTTGAAGTTGGCCTTCTCCATCTCGGCCTTCATCGCGTCCTTCTTGCTGGTGTCGCCCTTCACTGCGACGACGGCGCTGTTGATGAGCTGGGCGGCGTCATAGGCCTGGGCACCGTAATAGGTCGGGCGGAGACCGGTGTACTTCTTGCGGTAGTCGGCGACGAAGCGCTTGTTCTGCTCGTTGGGCAGGTCGTTGACCCACTCCTGCGCGCCGGGCACGCCGAGCGCGTTCTCCTTCTGCAGCGGCAGCGAGAGCTCGTCGACGGTGAAGGCGGTGTAGAGCGGCATCGTGCTCTTCAGGCCGGCCTGGGCATACTGGTTGAGGAACTGCACGCCGGCAGCGCCCGGATAGAACACGAAGATCGACGCGGCGCCGGAGGCGCGGGCCTTTGAGAGCTCGGCGGAGAAGTCGAGCTGGCTCGGCCACACCGTGTATTCCTCGCCCATGATCTCACCCTTGAAGGTGCTCTTCAGGCCCGCGAGCATGTCCTTGCCGGCAGCGTAGTTCGGGCCGATCAGGAAGACGCTCTTGACGCCCTTCTGGTTCATGTAGAGGCCCATCGCCTGCGGCGTCTGGTCGTTCTGCCAGGAGGTCGAGAACACATAAGGCGAGCACAGCTCACCGGCGAGCTGCGACGGACCGGCATTGGCCGAGATCAGGAAGGTCTGCGAGTCGACCGCAGTCTTCAGCGAGGCCAGCAGCACGTTCGACCAGATATAGCCGGCGATGAAGTCGACCTTGTCGGACTGGATCAGCTTCTCGGTCTTCTGCTTGCCGACGTCGGGCTTCTGCTGATCGTCCTCGTAGATCACCTCGACCGGCTTGCCGTCCATCTTGCGGCCCATATGGTCGAGCGCCAGCTCGAACGAGTTGCGCATGTCGTTGCCGATCACGGCGGTCGGGCCGCTGAAGGTCGAGACGAAACCGATCTTGATGGTGTCGCCGGCGAATGCCGGGCTTGCCAGCGCGAGCGCAGCCGCGCCTGCCAGCCAGAATGCCGTTTTCATAACCACTCCCTCCTCAATCTTCTTTATGCGGAACGCAGGCGGCCGCCGACGTCCGGGTACATCGTTTAGGGCGCGAAATCGCGAGAGCCGTCAATGGCTCAGCGCCCATCCCTGCACCATAATTCGCCCCGAACGTTAATGGCAAGAATTATAGTTCTACTCACTTAGGCGAGGGCTGCGGCGCTTTTTCGCGGCTTTTCGATATCGCAGGCTTATTCGCCGATTGATGACGGCTATTGGACCGGAGGCCCCGATCCGCACTTAAATGGGACCTGAGCAAATTTCGAATCGAGGCCCTACCCATGGCTGCAAAGCATCGTGTCGTCATCGTCGGAGCCGGCTTTGGCGGGTTGGAGACGACCTACCGGCTGGCCGGCAGCCCGGTCGAGATTACGCTGATCGATCGCCGCAACCATCACCTCTTTCAGCCGCTGCTCTACCAGGTCGCGACCGCCTCGCTTGCGACCAGCGACATTGCCTGGCCGGTCCGCTACCTCATGCGCACGCGCCCCGAGGTGACGACACTGTTCGCCACCGTCAGCGGTGTCGACGCAAACAGGCGCGCTGTGTTGCTCGAAGACGGCAGCGAAGTGCCCTACGATTCGCTGGTGCTCGCGACCGGCGCGCGCCACGCCTATTTCGGCCATGACGAGTGGGAGACCTGGGCGCCGGGCCTGAAGACGCTGGAGGACGCAACCACGCTGCGCCGGCACATCCTTGTGGCGTTCGAGCGGGCCGAGCGCGAGACCGATCCGGCGCGGCGTGCGGCGCGGCTGACCTTCGTCATCATCGGCGCGGGCCCGACCGGCGTCGAGCTCGCAGGCACCATCGCGGAGATGGCGCATCACACGCTGCCCGGCGATTTCCGCAACATCGACACCCGCAAGGCCCGCGTCGTGCTGATCGAGGCCGGCCCGCGCGTGCTCGCCGGCTTTGCCGACGATCTCTCCGCCTACGCGCAAGCCTCGCTGGAAAAGATCGGCGTCGAAGTCGTGCTGGGCCAGCCTGTGACCGAGATCGACCGCGAGGGCGTCGTCTATGGCGGGCAGCGGCTGAACGCGAAGACGAAGATCTGGGCCGCTGGCGTGCGCGCCTCGCCCGCCGCCGAATGGCTGGGCGCCCCTAGCGATCGCGCCGGCCGCGTGCAGATCAACGACGATCTCAGCGTGCCCGGTCATCCCGACATTTTTGCCATCGGCGACACCGTGACGATCGATGCCTGGGAGGGCAAGCCGGTGCCCGGCATCGCACCGGCAGCGAAGCAACAGGGTCGCCATGTCGCCGACATGATCAAGGCGCGGATCGAAGGCAAGACGGCCGGACCGTTCCGCTACAAGCACGCCGGGAGCCTGGCGCAGATCGGAAAGAAGCTGGCGGTGATCGATTTCGGCCGCATCAAGTTGCGCGGCACGATCGCGTGGTGGATCTGGGGCCTCGCCCACATCTACTTCCTGATCGGCCTGCGCCATCGGATGGCAGTGGCGCTGAGCTGGCTCTGGATCTACGTCCGCGACCAGCGCGCGGCGCGGCTGATCACGCAGGGAAGCAGTAAAGTGGTGGGGTGATTCTTCTCCCTCTCCCCGCTTGCGGGGAGAGGGTTGG
>JAEWBW010000565.1 GCA_023390955.1 Pseudomonadota bacterium | reverse complement strand
AAGATTGCCAGGCTGGACCGAACAAGGCGTTGCCGCTGCCGACGATGAAGCAGAAGGCGAGCAGCGCCTCCGGCGTGATGAGATTGAATCCGGCCAGCACCGTGAGCGCGGTGGCGCCGGCCAGCGCGATCCCCAGCGAGATCAGGGTGACGATGCGGCGGTCATACATGTCGGCGATGGCGCCGGCCGGCATCGAGATCAGCATGATCGGCAGCATCAATGCGGTCTGCACCAGCGCGACCTGATCGGCGGACGCCGACATCTGCGTCATTGCCCAAGCTGCGCCGACGCCCTGGATCAAAAGGCCGAGATTGGAGAGCAGGCTGGCGAGCCAGATGCGCCGGAATATCGTGTACCGCAGCGGCGCGGTGATGCCGTCGGCGGCCAACTTCGGGCGTTTCGGCTGCTCGGTCATATCCCCTTCCATCTCGACTGGCAGAACTGCGTGCGATGATTCCGGATGCATCAGTGATGCCTGCGAAAGTCCTTCGCTGTCCAGTGGTTAGACCGCTATAAGCGGTGCAACGAGCTTATTTTTGCCGGGGAGGAACAACATGAAGATATCGCGACGCACCATCCTGCAAGGCGTCAGCGCGCTGCCCTTCGCGGTTGCGGGCCTGCGCACCTCCGCGTTCGCGCAATCCCCGGCGGCAACGCCTGCGTCCGACGTGCCGCCGATCCTGTTCGTCCACGGCAATGGCGATTACGATGCGCTGTGGATGACGACGTTGTGGCGGATGGAGTCCAACGGCATTGCGCGCGATCGCATGTTCGCGATCAATTTCACCGATCCCAATGCGCGCAGCGACGACAAGGTCGAGCAGGCGGGCCGGTCCTCGACCGAAGACCAGCGCCGCGAGCTCGCCGCTGCCATCGCCGAGTTGAAGCGCCGCACGGGCGCGGCGCGCGTGGCTCTGGTCGGTAATTCGCGCGGCGGTTACGCCATCCGCAACGTCATCAAGAACGGCGGCGCTGGCGACGTCAGCCACGCCGTGCTGTGCGGCACCCCCAATCACGGTGTCTGGGCGTCCGACGACCAGCCCGGCAGCGAATTCAACGGCCGTGGCGCGTTCCTGAGCGGATTGAACGCAGGCGAGAGCGAGGTGACGCCGGGCGTGGCCTTCCTCACACTGCGCAGCGACGGCATGGACAAATACGCGCAGCCCGACGGCCGCTTCATCGGCAAGCCCGGCGTGCCTACCAACGTCACGTTCGAAGGGCCGGAGCTGAAGGGTGCGACCAATCTCGTGCTCGGCACGCTCGATCATCGCGAGACGGCGTTTCATCCGCGCGCCTTCCGCGAGATCTACAAGTTCATCGCCGGTCGCGAGCCGACGCGCATCGCAATCGTGCCGGAGGCGAGCGTCAAGCTGAGCGGCCTGGTGACGGGAACGCCGGCCGGCGCGTCGACCAATCGTCCGGTGGACGGCGCAACCGTCGAGGTCTTCCGTGTTGATCCCGAAACCGGAGCGCGCATCGGCGGCGCCGTACACAGCTCGAAGACCGCCGCAGACGGCCGCTGGGGGCCGGCGCAGGTCGATTCTTCATGGTCGCTCGAATTCGTCCTGACCTCGCCGAACGCGCCGATCACGCATATCTATCGTTCGCCCTTCCCGCGTTCCTCGGACGTGGTGCATCTTCGCGCTGCACGTCCGCTCGGCCAGGCCGATGCCGGCGCGGGTGCGGTCATCATCATGTCGCGGCCCCGCGGTTATTTCGGCCTGCCGCGGGACGTCGTATTGTTCGACGGCAAGCAGCCGGCGGACGTCAAGTCGGGCGTGCCCACGGATTCGGCAGCCACCTTAAGGCTTCCCGCCACTGAGGCGGGACGTAACGTCGTGGCCCAGTTCAACGAAGAACGAATTGTGGCAAGGGCCTGGCCCGCCGCCGAGAACAGGATTGCGATTGCCGAGCTGACTTACTAGCTGTTGTGTGCCCAACACCTGCAGGAGAGCGTCATGAACTTCGCCAGCGTGCGTCGGCCCATCGTTCCTCCGACCCCGCCGCGTGCGCCGGACGACATGTCGTTCCTCGGCCGGGTTGCGGTCATCCGGCACAACATGATCGCGAGCTGGGGGCAGCGCGCCTATGAGGACGATGTCATCAAGGGCCGCTTCTTCCGCAAGAACAGCTTCATCCTGAACAAGCCGGATTCGATCCGGCACATCCTGCTCACCAATTACCAGAACTACACGCGCACACCGGCCGGCATCCGCATGCTGCGGCCTGTGCTCGGCCAGGGCCTCCTGATCGCCGAAGGCCAGGCCTGGACGCATCAGCGCCGCACGCTGGCGCCGGCGTTCACGCCGCGCGCGACGGCAAACCTGGTGCCGCACATGACGGCCGTGCTGGATGAGACCATCAGCAAGCTCAGGGCGCGCAACGATGGCAATATCGATCTGCGCGAGGCCATGCAGCGGATGACGCTGGAGATCGCCGGTCGCACCATGTTCTCGTTCGGCATGGACCATCACGCCGCGACGCTGCGCAATTTCATCGTCGAGTACGGAGCGCGGCTGGGCCGGCCTTACTTCCTCGACATGCTGCTGCCGGTGTCGTGGCCGAGCCCGATGGATTTCGCGCGGGCACGTTTCCGTAAGCGCTGGACCGCGTTCGTGGCGCAGCTGATCAAGGAGCGCCGCGAGGCGGGCAAGAAGGAGGGCGCGCCGCCGCGCGACCTCTTCGATCTCATGGACGAAGCGCGCGACCCCGTCTCGGGCAAGGGCTTTTCGGACGAGCAGCTCGTCGATGAGGTCGCAACCATGATCCTCGCAGGTCATGAGACGACGGCAACCGCGTTGTCCTGGGCGCTGTATCTGCTCGCGCTCGATCCCGAGACCCAGGAAGAGGTCGCCGCCGAGACGCAGGGCCAGCATCTCGACAGCATTGCCGACATCGACCGGATGAAATTCACCCGCGCCGTGATCGACGAGACCATGCGGCTCTATCCGCCCGCCTTCCTGATCGCGCGTGCCGCGATCGAGAAGGACAATGCGGCGGGTATCGAGATCGACAAGGGCGACATCATCATGATTGCGCCGTGGCTGCTGCACCGGCACGAAAAGATCTGGGATCAGCCGAACGCCTTCATTCCGAAGCGCTTCCTGTCGGCCGAGGCGCCCGATCGTTTCTCCTATCTGCCATTCGGTGCCGGCCCGCGCGTCTGCATCGGCGCGCCATTCGCCATCGCAGAATCGGTGCTGGCCCTGGCACGGCTCATCGCCGCGTTCCGGGTGGAATTGGCCGACACCACGCCCGTCATTCCGGTCGGTGTCGTCACGACCCAGCCGGATCACTCACCCGCGTTTCGTATCACGGCGCGCTGACCCCGCTTTGGACAGCCGCGCCGTCACACCGGATCAAGCCATATGAGCGACATTCAGGCCCAGTTTTCTGTTCTCAGGCAGACCACGGATCCCCAGGTGGTCGACGCGATCGAGCAGCTGATCGACAAGGGCGAGGACCACGAGCTCAACCGTATCAACGTCATCGATTTCTCCACCAAGCATGGCTTTGACGAGGAGCGGGCGATCTCGGCGTTCCTGCACTCGGCCCGGCTCGGGCTTTTCGACCTGAGCTGGAACGTGCTCTGCCCCGGCTGCGGCGGCGTGCTCGGCGCGCATACGACGCTGAAGTCGCTCAAGCCCGACGACTACCACTGCGCGCTTTGCGCGTGCGGCTACAAGGCGTCGGTCGACGAGGCGGTCGAGGTGTCCTTCACGGTCAGCCCGCGGGTCCGTCGCATCGCGGCGCATGATCCGGACACGCTGCCGGTGTGGGAATATTTCAAGCAGGTGTTCTGGAGCTCGGGCGTCGACTTCAACAAGGAGTCGTTCGCGACGCTCGCCAACGAGGTCACGCTCGACACGCTCGAGGTTGCGGCCGGCGAGAAGGCGACCATGTCGCTCACCTTGCCGAGCGAGTTCATCATCATCTTCGAGCCCGTGACCCACGCGGCCCAGTTCATTGACGTCCAGGGCGAGCCGACCAAGGAGCGCCAGCAACTTTCCATCATGTACAACAAGGTGCAGGCGCCGACCGGAACGACGACGATGCGGCCCGGTCCGTTGCGGCTGTCGCTCGACAACCAGGCGGGCGTGCGCGTGCTGCCGTCGGTGTTCATCGCCGCCGAGGGCCTGCATCACCTGATCGGCAAGCGCAAGCCGTTCCTCACCGCCAAGCGGATGCTGTCGAACCAGACCTTTCGCGATGTCTTCAAGGCGGACAATCTCAGCCTTGACCAGCGGCTGCAGATCACTTCGCTGACCTTCCTGTTCACCGACCTCAAGGGTTCGACCGCGCTCTATGAGCGCGTCGGTGATCTCGCCGCCTTCGATCTCGTGCGCGCGCATTTCCATGCATTGCTGGAGATCATCGCCTCGGAGAAGGGCGCGGTGGTGAAGACGATCGGCGATGCCGTGATGGCGACCTTCATCCGCCCCGAGCACGCCATCGTCGCCGGCCTGCGCATGCGCGCGGCGATGGACGAGCTCAACAAGACCCGCGGCACCGAGGATCTCATCGTCAAGATCGGCATCCATGAAGGCCCGTGCCTTGCGGTGATGCTCAACGAGCGGCAGGATTATTTCGGCCAGACCGTCAACGTCGCCGCACGGGTTCAGAGCCTGTCGACAGCCCGCGAGATCCACATCACCAGCCCCGTGCTGGATGCGCCTGCGGTTGCCGAGCTGCTGGAGCAGCGCGCGATCAAGCCGATCCAGAAGCAGGCCGCGCTGCGCGGGATCGCCGACAAGATGGTGGTGTACGAGATACCTTGAACGGTCGGATGACGGTGTTGCTTCATCGTCGTCCTGGCGAAAGCCAGGACCCATACCGCGAGGTCTTTCGATTGCGAAAAGTGCTTGTCCCGAACGATCGATCTTCGCAAAGCACCTCCCTGGGGTAATGGGTCCTGGCTTTCGCCAGGACGACAGGAAGCGAGATTGCCGAAACGTAATGCGCGTGCGGAACTGACGCACGTTGCGGTGGTTGAGTTTCCCTCTCATATAATGGTTTGTGGCGGGCCCACGCGGTGCGCGTGCATCATCGGTTTCGGTAGGATTTCATGCTCGACGGACTTCGCCAATTCATCGCAGACATCGTCGCGCCCCAGGCGCAGGACCGCGCCTTCGGCGACAGCGACTACCGCCTGGCGGCGACCGCGCTGCTCGTTCACGTGATCTCGCTCGACGGTGAGCCGAGCCAGGCCGAGCAGCGTAAGCTGCACAACCTGATCGAAAGCCATTTCGGTCTGGATCGTGGCACCGCCGACCGCCTGATCGCGTCGGCCACGCAGGTCGAGGGCGAGGCTGTCGATCTCTATCACTTTACCAGCGTCATCATGCGCTCCCTCGACGAGGACGGCCGCAAGCGGATCGTCGAGATGATGTGGGAGCTGGTCTATGCCGACGGCCAGGTCTCCGAGTTCGAGGACAATGTGGTCTGGCGCGCGTCCGATCTGCTCGGCATCTCCCAGCGCGACCGGGTCGAGCTGAAGCATGCCGTCGCCGCGCGGCGGGCGGGCCCGGTCAAGGACAGCGTTGCCGGCAGCTGATTTCGGCAACGGGCTCGCGTCCTGCGTGCGCCGTCCACATGACGAAACTTTAATGTAGCGGCCAAATCTGCCGCTGCGATAGTTCCCTGCAATCAAAGCATTTTCCTATGCCGTCGCCGCCGCGCGCATGTCGCCATGCCGGGCGAGCGGCTTGCCTGTTGCGCGCGGCTCATGCTCTCGTCATGTCGTTGCTGGCGAAAAATTTAAGAACAAGAGACTTCGATCGTGACTGAGCGTGTGACGCTGATTACCGGTGCTTCGGCGGGCATCGGCACGGAGCTGGCGCGGGTGTTCGCCGCTAACGGGCATCGCCTCGCATTGACGGCACGACGCGCCGATCGCCTGGAAGCTCTCGCCGGCGAGATCGCTGCCAAAGGCGGCAAGAAGCCGATCGTGATCGCCTGCGATCTCCAGGCGCCCGACGCCGGTGATCGGCTCGCGGCCGCTCTTGCGGCCGAAGGCGTCGAGCTCGACAATCTCGTCAACAATGCCGGCTTCGGTGTCTTCGGTGACGCGACCGAGCGCGATCGCGCCGAGCAGGTCGGCATCGTCGACGTCAATGTCCGGGCGCTGACCGATCTGTCGCTGCGCTTTGCCGAACAGCTCATCAAGAACAAGGGCGGCCTGCTCAATGTCGGCTCGGTTGCCGGCTTCCTGCCCGGTCCGGGCATGGCCGTCTACTACGCCTCCAAGGCTTATGTGATCTCGTTCACGGAGGCCTTGCGTGCGGAGCTCGCCCCGCGCGGTGTCCGGGTCACCGTGCTTTGCCCGGGTCCGGTGCCGACCGAATTCCAGGACCGCGCCGGCGTCGGGTCCGGACATGACACTGCGCTTCTCAATGTCTCGGCCGCCCAGGTCGCACAGGAGGCCTATCAGGGCCTAGTGGCCAACAAACGGGCAGTTCTGCCTGGCCTCGCCATCAAGATCGTGCCCTTCGCGCTGCGGTTCTTTCCACGCGGCTTCATCCTGGCCGCCACCAGCCGGTTCCAGCGGCGCAGGCAGTAGCAAGAGCCCGAGATGCCCGTAATGGCCCGGGGCTTGCTTAGGCATCGTTGTGTGCGCGAACTCACACGAAATTAACGGTCGCTTAGCTATGCTGGCGGTCTGAACCGATAGCAGTGGCAAAGGGCCATGTCGTTCCGGATGAACAGGTTTGGTGGTGCAGATGTAATCCCCTTCCCGGGAAGGGTTTTGCGCACGACCGTTTCCGAGCCTCTGCCGGTTCTGATCGTCCTGCATCAGGAATCATCGACGCCGGGCCGGATCGGCAACGCCCTTCGTGCGCTCGGACATCGCCTCGACATTCGCCGCCCGCGCTTTGGTGACGTCCTGCCGGAAACGCTCGAGCAGCATGCCGGCGCAGTCGTGTTCGGCGGTCCCATGAGCGCCAACGACAGCGACGACTACATTCGTCGCGAGATCGACTGGATCGAAATTCCGCTCCGTGAACAACGCCCGTTCCTTGGCATCTGCCTCGGCGCGCAGATGCTGGCAAAGCAGCTCGGTGCGCGCGTCGCGCCGCATGCCGATGCGCTCACCCAGATCGGCTATTATCCGATCCGCCCCACCGCGGCGGGTCAGGCGCTGTTTCCGCACTGGCCGGAGCAGGTCTATCACTGGCACCGCGAAGGATTCGAGCTGCCCAAAGGTACCGAGCTGCTCGCTGAAGGCGACGATTTTCCGGTGCAGGCCTTCCGCGCAGGCAATGCCTTCGGCGTCCAGTTTCATCCTGACGTGACCTACGCGATGATGCATTGCTGGACCACGCGCGAATCCGACGGGATGAGCGCGCCGGGAGCACGGGCCCGTCATCATCATTTCGCGGACCGCGCAGTCCATGACGCGACAGAGCGCGCCTGGCTGAAGAATTTTATCGACGGCTGGCTCGCCCGCCGGCCGGTGCTCGCGCAAGCCGCCGAGTGATTTCTCCCAATCGTCTTGCCTGATCAGCAAATGTGCTAGGCTCGCGTCCAACGCGCGCGACTGAAGGCGTGCGAGCAAAGCAAGGGAGCGCGCGCCGTGGGCTATGAACACATCCTCTATGACGTCAGCGAGAAGATCGCGACCATCACGCTGAACCGGCCCGATCGCCTGAATGCGTGGACGCCGATCATGGAGCGCGATGTGCGTCACGCCATGGAGGCCTCAGCCGCTGACGACGGCGTGCGCGTCATCGTGCTGACGGGCGCGGGCCGGGGCTTCTGCGCCGGCGCCGACATGGATGCGCTGAAGGGGCTCAACCCCGAGGACATCAAGCGTGCCGCGCAACTGCCGGCCTTCGACATGAATCGCCGGCCCGATTGGCAGACCCGCTACGGCTATTATCCGTCGATCAAAAAACCCATCATCGCGATGCTCAACGGCGCCACCGCCGGCATCGGGCTCGTTCACGCGCTCTATTGCGATCTGCGCTTTGCTTCCGACAGCGCCGTCTTCACGACGGCGTTCTCGCGGCGCGGCCTGATCGCCGAGCACGGCATGAGCTGGATGCTGCCGCGCATTGTCGGCCACGCCAATGCGATGGACCTGCTGCTCTCGGCGCGTCGGCTTTCGAGCGAGGAGGCGCTGCGGATGGGATTGGTGAACCGGCTCTCTGCGCCTGACAAGCTGCGCGAGGAAACCTACGCCTATGCGCGCGACCTCGCCGACATGGTCTCTCCGAGCGCGATGGCCGTGATCAAGCAGCAGCTCTACGAGGTGCCGTTCCAGACCCTCGGCGAGGCCACGATCGACGCCAACCGCGAAATGCTGGTGGCGCTCGGCGGCAGCGATTTCCGGGAAGGCGTGGCGAGCTTCATGGAGAAGCGACCGCCACGGTTTACAGGGAAGTAGGGTGACAGGGGGCGGGGATTTGGTCCGTCTTCGCCCTGCGGGCTTCGCCGGACACCACGCTTCACCCGTCGGGCTCTGCGCGGCTGCGCCACGCGTAGCCCGAAGGGCGAAGCGTGGTGGAGCCAGGCGGGATCGAACCGCCGACCTCGTCATTGCGAACGACGCGCTCTCCCAGCTGAGCTATGGCCCCTTTGCTGGCCGCTCTGGT
>JAEWBW010000511.1 GCA_023390955.1 Pseudomonadota bacterium | reverse complement strand
GATGTCGCCCGGTCCGTTCCAGCCGATCGCCGCCGATGACGTCGCGGCCCTTGTTGCCGACGCCGCGCTTGCTGATCCCCGCAACGGCATCGTCGATATCGCCGGCCCCGACCGCGCGCCTTTCGACGAGATCATCGCGCGCTTTCTCAGGGCGACCGGTGACTCCCGCAAGGTCGTGCCCGATCCCGACGCGCTCTATTTCGGCGGCCGCGTGAAGGAAGACTCCCTGGTGCCGCTCGGCGAAGCCCGTCTCGGCCGCATCGGGCTTGAGGAATGGCTGCGAAAGGCCGGGAACAAGGCCTGAGGGCCGGCGAGGCGGGTTGGCAGGATTTCGTCCACGCCGTCAAAACGTTAGCGGCATTTGGCGGCAAAAGCGCCGGCGGCGGCCGGCTACTGTGCATGGGGTTGTTTTCAAAGAATGGTCCATGACATGTCGGCCGCGCCTGTTCCCACTCGTCTTCCACCCAGACAGATCTGACGGGAGACCAACATGACCTCTTCCAATTATCGCTGGGTGATCGTCGCCGCCGGCGGCTTGCTCGGCTGTGTCGCCATCGGCGGCATGTTCTCGCTGCCGGTGTTCCTGCAGCCGATCGCCAAGGAAACCGGCTGGTCGGTGACCGGCATCTCCAGCGCGATGACCATCGGCTTCCTGGCCATGGCTTTTACCAGTATGGCGTGGGGCACGCTGACTGACAGGTTCGGACCGCTGCCGGTGGTGCTGACCGGATCGGTCGTGCTGACGCTGAGCCTCTTCCTTGCAAGCCACGCGACCTCGCTGATCGCCTTTCAATTCATCTTCGGCCTCCTGGTCGGCGCCTCCTGCGCGGCGATCTTCGCGCCGATGATGGCGACGGTGACCGGCTGGTTCGACACCCATCGCAGCCTCGCGGTGTCGCTGGTCTCCGCCGGCATGGGCATGGCGCCGATGACGATGGCGCCGCTGGCCGCCTGGCTCATCTCGCACCACGACTGGCGCACCTCGATGCAGATCGTCGCGCTGGTGGTCGGTGCCATCATGATCCCGGTGTCGCTGCTGGTGCGCCGCGCGCCGGCGCTTGCAGCGCCGCCAGCCGGTGGTGCGCCGCAGGCGGAGATGTCGATGGGCGAGGCGCTGCGCTCGCCGCAATTCATCATCCTGCTCGCGACCAATTTCTTCTGCTGCGCCACCCATTCCGGGCCGATCATCCACACCGTCAGCTATGCCGTGAGCTGCGGCATCCCGCTGATCGCGGCGGTGACGATCTACAGCGTCGAGGGCTTTGCCGGCCTGTTCGGCCGCATCGGCTTCGGCCTGCTCGGCGACCGTCTCGGCGCCAAGCGCGTGCTGGTCGCGGGCCTGCTGCTGCAGTCGTTCGGCGCGCTCGCCTATGTCTTCGCCAACCAGCTCGCGACCTTCTACGCGGTCGGCGCCGTGTTCGGCTTCATCTATGCCGGCACCATGCCGCTCTATGCCGTGCTGGTGCGCGAAAACTTCCCGCTGAAGATGCTGGGCACGGTGATCGGCGGCACCGCGATGGCCGGCAGCCTCGGCATGGCCACCGGGCCGCTCGCCGGCGGCCTGATCTACGACGCGTTCTCCAGCTACGCCTGGCTCTATATCGGCTCCTGCGCGATGGGCCTCGGCGCCGTATTGATGATCTCGATGTTCAAGCCGTTCGCAAAGCCGCAGGCCGAAGCCACGCCGGCTCCGGCGCCGGCGTGATCGGAGGTTAGAGCCGCTTCTCGAAGAACAGGTCCGGGTAGGGGTCGTCGTTGAAGCGCGGGATCTCGGTCCAGCCGCTGGTGCGATAGAGCTGCCCGGCTTCCGGCAGAGCACTGTTGGTGTCGAGCCGCAGAAGCTCGATACCAAGCTCGCGCGCGGCGGCTTCCGCCGCGTCCATCAGGCGTCGCCCCAGCTTTTGACCGCGCGCTGACGGCGCCACCCACAGCCGCTTGATCTCGGCATAGCCGTAGTCGGTGCCCTTCAGCCCGACGCAGCCGATCGGCAGGCCATCCGACATCGCCACGACAAACGTGCCGCGCGTGCGGACCATATCCTTGGCGTCGGGATCGCGCGACAGCGTGACGTCAAAGCCCTGTTTGAAGCGGCGTCCGAGCTCGGCGTAGTACTCGCCGAGGCAATAGAGCGCCTCCGGTGTGCGCGGGCTCATTTCGGTGAGTGCAGTGCGCGCGCTGCCGAGCGCGGAGGCGATCAGGTCCATCGCTTCCAACAGCGCCTCGCGGTGCGGATGGCGGGCGAGGATGGATTCAGCCTGCGCGTTGGACAGCGCCTCATAGGCGCTGAACTCGCGCCGGCCGGCCCGCGTCAGGCTAGCGACGCGGCGGCGGGCGTCGTCCTCATGCGCTGACGTCTCGATCACGCCTTCGTCCTCGAGGGAGCGAAGCAGGCGGCTCATCAGGCCGGAATCGAGGCCGAGATAGTCGCGGATGTCGGCGACATCGGAGCGGCCGTGGCCGATCGCATTGAGCACCCGCGCCGCGCCAAGCGGCCGGCCGCGCCCGAGAAATGATGTGTCGAGCGCGCCGACCTCGGAGGTGACGGCACGGTTGAAGCGGCGGACGCGGGAGACGGCATCGAACATATATCTGACTTTAGTCAGATATCAATCCGCGTCAACCGCTCAGGTCGGCAGCGGTGCGCCGGCCTGTTCCTTGACGATGTAATCGGCGTACCAGTCCGGCCAGGTTTTTGAGTGATCGCCGCCGGTGCGCTTCTCGTGCTCGCCATGGGCTTCACCGGCGCGGCGCAAGGCTGCTGCGAGTTCCACGGACGAGGTGAACGTTGTTGGACCCTCGACGCGGCCGGGCAGGCGGGTCGTGATCTCTTGCATCAGCCAGCCATTGCCGTCGGGATCGCTGAATGAAGCGAGCGACTGATAGCTGCCACGCGCGGGATCGGGGCCACTGACGCGGCGTGAGCCGAACAGATAAGGCTCGTCGCGGCCGGTATGCTCGTCGCCGGCGCCGTGAAAGATGTCGCTGACCTCGATGCCGCGCGAGAGCAGTTCGTCGCGCGCGGCCTTGATGTCGGAGACGATGAGATAAAGTCCCTGCGCCGAACCGGGCGCCGCCGGCGTGACGTTCTTGCCGAAGATCACCGAGGCGTTCGAGCCGGGCGGGGTGAACTGGATCACGCGCCAGGCATTGCCTGCGGCAAAGTCGGCGTCGAGCCGCCAGCCGAGCCGGCTGTAGAACGCTTTCGCGCGATCGACGTCGGACACGGGAACAACGACGATCTCGAGCTTGAAGTCGACGCCGCGCGCTGGCGTTGCGGCCGTCGTGGCGGGTCTGTCTTCGACCATGGTCATGGAGCCCTCCTGTGGCAAACGGCGAACCAATCTCACCGACGCTTATGGCTGGCTTTCAGACTCGACCGAATATCCGTCGCCCGGCAGACACTGTTTCGTGATGCGCACGAATGGGCCGGCTCAATCCAGCCGCAATTCCTTCCGCGCCTTGCGCGTCAGCCTTGCGACGATCAGCGCATGGGCCTGGTCGAGGTAGGCCGCAAGTTCGGCATCGGGCAGGGCATCATTGCCGGTGAGCTGCACCCATTTGGCCCGGGCGAGGTAAGGCGCTGGGCGCGCCAGGCCCTGCTCGATCAGGAGGGCGTAAGCCATGTTCGAGGTCTTGAACATGAAGCCGCCAGACTGCGCGACAAAACCGCGCGCCAGCGCGAACATCCTGCCGCCGACCTTGAACACCGACGTGCCCTCCCACTGCACGACCTTGGTTGCGGCGGGAAGGCGCAGACAATGGGCTTCGAAACGTTTTGGGGTCATGAGGGGGCGAAACTTCCGGGGCCGTCCACAGTTTTGCCTGAGCTGCGCCTTACCTGCGAGTCCAAATACCCTTCCTTCCGGAGTTCCCCAAACATGCTGTCTGCCGATCGGCCGGCCACCCGGCTCGCGACGCGCCTGTCGTTCCTCGTCGCCGGATTCGGCATGGCCTGCTGGGCGCCGCTGGTGCCGTTCGCCAAGCAACGCCTCGCCGTGGACGACGGCATCTTGGGCTTGCTGCTGCTCTGCCTCGGCATCGGCTCGGTCGTCGCGATGCTGCTGACGGGGGCGCTGAGCGCGCGCTATGGCAGCCGCCCGATCATCCTCGCTGGCGGCGTGGGCCTTGCAATCATCCTGCCGGCGCTTGCAATCGTGGATACGCCGATTGGGCTCGGCCTTGCGCTGCTTGCTTTCGGCGCCGCGCTCGGCTCGATCGACGTCGCCATGAACATCCACGCCGTCGACGTCGAGCGCGCCGCGCCAAAACCGCTGATGTCCGGCTTCCACGCGCTGTTCAGCGTGGGTGGTTTTGCCGGCGCCAGCCTGATGACTTTCCTATTGTCGATCGGCGTCGGCGCACTCACGGGCACACTCATCGCGGCCGTGCTGATGCTGATCGCGATGGGGATCGCCTGGCCGCTGCTGCTCAGGAATGCGCAGGCGCAGGAGGGCCCGATGTTCGTGCTGCCGCACGGCATCGTGCTGCTGCTCGCGATGCTCGCCGCCATCACCTTCCTGGTCGAAGGCGCCATGCTCGACTGGGGCGCGCTGCTGCTCGTCGGCAACGGCCTCGTCAGCGAGGCCAAGGGTGGCATCGGCTATATGC
>JAEWBW010000451.1 GCA_023390955.1 Pseudomonadota bacterium | reverse complement strand
GCGATCTTGTCGGGGTCGCCGATGTCGCTGCGGAAGATGATCTCGACCGCGCCCTTGGCGCCCATCACCGCGATCTGGGCGGTCGGCCAGGCATAGTTCATGTCGGCGCCGATTTCCTTGGACGCCATGACGTCGAAGGCGCCGCCATAGGCCTTGCGGGTGATGATGGTCACCAGCGGCACCGTGCACTGCGAATAGGCGAACAGCAGCTTTGCGCCGTGCTTGATCAGGCCGCCATATTCCTGCGCGGTGCCGGGCAGGAAGCCGGGCACGTCGACGAAGGTGACGATCGGAATGTTGAACGCGTCGCAGAAGCGGACGAAGCGCGCGGCCTTGCGCGAGGCGTCGCTGTCGAGCACGCCGGCCAGCACCATCGGCTGGTTGGCGACGAAGCCGACGGTGCGGCCCGCGATACGGCCAAAGCCGGTGACGATGTTCTTGGCGAACATGTCGGCGATCTCGAAGAAGTCGCCCTCGTCCACGACCTTCAGGATCAGCTCCTTCATGTCGTAGGGCTTGTTCGGATTGTCGGGGATCAGCGTGTCGAGCGACATGTCGATCCGGCCGATGTCATCGAAGCTCGGCCATTCCGGCACGCCGTCGCTGTTGTTGGACGGCAGGAAGTCGATCAGGCGCCGCATCTGCAGCAGCGTCTCGACGTCGTTCTCGAAGGCGCCGTCCGCGATCGAGGAGCGCGTGGCGTGCACCGAGGCGCCGCCGAGCTCTTCGGCCGTGACGACCTCGTTGGTCACGGTCTTCACGACGTCGGGGCCGGTGACAAACATGTAGCTGGTGTTCTTCACCATGAAGATGAAGTCGGTCATCGCGGGCGAATAGACGTCGCCGCCGGCGCAGGGGCCCATGATGACGGAGATCTGCGGGATCACGCCCGAAGCGAGCACGTTGCGGCGGAACACGTAGGAGTAGCCGGCGAGCGCGGCGACGCCCTCCTGGATGCGGGCGCCGCCCGCGTCATAGAGGCCGATGATGGGCGCCCGCGCCTTCATCGCCATGTCCTGCAGCTTCGTGATCTTCAGCGCGTGGGTCTCGGACAGCGAGCCGCCGAACACGGTAAAGTCCTTGGCGAACACGAAGGTCTTGCGGCCGTTGACGGTGCCCCAGCCGGTGACGACGCCGTCGCCCGGAATCTTGTTCTTCTCCATGCCGAACTCGGTGGAGCGATGCTCGACGAACATGTCGAACTCCTCGAACGACCCCTTGTCGAGCAAGAGCTCGATACGCTCGCGCGCCGTCAGCTTGCCGCGGGCGTGCTGCGCATCGATGCGCTTCTCCCCGCCGCCGAGCTTGGCTCCGGCACGACGATCTTCCAGGGTGTCGAGGATGTGCTTCATTTGCTCCCGCCAGTTCTTCAACTAAACCACGTTTGCCGGGGGTTCTAACACGGCATTTTGCGGCCCGGGAAGCGGCTTTCGGCAGCGCAGGGCTGCCCGGATGCGGCCAGAAAACGCAACTCCTACAAAGATTTGCCGGAGCACGGAACGATGGACGAGACAGCAGCCAAGACAGGCAAAGAGTCCGGTGCAGAGACGGGTCCCGAGACCGGCGCGGTAATCGGCGGCGTCAAGCTCCTGCTCCGCCTGGAGGGGCTCACGCTGTTCGTGGGCATGGTCATGCTCTACGCCGCCTGGGGCGGCTCCTGGCTGGTCTTTGCGCTCTTGTTCTTCGTCCCCGACCTGAGCTTCCTGGCCTACCTGTCCGATGCCCGCTCTGGCGCCATCGTCTACAACGCCGCCCACAGCTACATGGCGCCGGTGACGCTGCTCACCCTCGGCTTCGGCTTCGCCTCGCCCCTCGTCCTGTCCATCGCCTTGATCTGGCTCGCCCATATCGGCATCGACCGTGCGCTGGGCTACGGCCTGAAATACTCCGCCGGCTTTGGCTTCACCCATCTCGGGCGGATCGGCAAAGCCTGACGTTCAAGTGTGGCTCGCGTGCACCGCGTCCGGATGTCCCGCACTTTGGCTGACCGCGGCGGTTGACCGATTCACCTGACTCTGGCTTGGTTCCATTCACGATCAGCGCCGATGGTTCGCGTGAGCTCAGTCGGTACGGCGGCGGTCAATTCGTTTGATTTGTCCTTAGCCAAGCCGCCACACCATGTCCGCGACGGTCGTCCCCCTGCCGCCGAACAGCGCGTCCGAAACCGTCGACTTCCTGCGCCGCATGGCCAGCATGGTCGCGGGACGGAACGGCGAGATGCTGCTCCGCGCCGCAGCGATGATCGAGTCGCTGACGCAACGCGCGATGTCGGCCGAGCGTCTCTACCATCAGCAGCAGGAAGAAAGCATCCGCAACGCCGAACAGCGCGACGTTGCCGAACTCGCCTCCGACGCACTGATGCAGCAGCTCGATGCGCTGCGCGGCCAGCTTGCCGGGGTCACCGCGCAGGCGGCAAGCGAGCGTGAGGCCTTCGACGCTGAGCGCGCCGCCTTCACAGCCGAGCGCGAGCGGTACGAAGCGGAGCGTGGCAAGCTGCTCGGCCTGATGCAGCACGCCGAAAGCCACATCGCCGCCATCACCGCCGAGCACGACGCGCTGAAGGCCTCGGTCGACAGTTTCAGCGAGACCGCGATCACCGTGCCGGTCGAGGTGCTGAAGCTGGCGCAGCTGCAGTTTGAGCACCTCTCCGCAGGCTTTGCCAGGAAGGGCGACGTGATCTCGCAGGCGATGAGCGAGATCGGCGGCTTTGCACTGGAGCAGGCGCTGGCGGCAAAGAAGCCCGCCAAAGGCGCCGCCTGAGGGCCTCACACGAATTGACAGCGCGCACGGGCGTTGTTCTAGTCCTCGCAAAAGATCAGGGAGGATGACGATGCGAACCTCGGCACGCGCCGTATTGGCCGCGCTTTCGTTGTGCGCTGCGACCTTGTTCTGCGTCGAGACCCACGCGCAGATGGCCAAAGAGGTCGCGACACGGGTTGAGATTTACCCGATCCCCTCCCTCACCCTCTCCGACCAGCAATTCCTCAGCGGCGATGCCGCCGCGGGCAAGCCGGTGACGGTGGCCGGGGAATTCCGCATCGCGCAGGGATCCGGCAAACTTCCCGTCGTCGTGCTGATGCACGGCTCCAGCGGCGTCGGCGCCACCACCGAAGCCTGGGTGAAGCAGTTCAACGCCATGGGCATCTCGACTATGGTGATCGACGGCTTTACCGGCCGAGGTCTGACGGTGGTGGGACCGAACCAGGCCCTGCTCGGCCGGCTCAACCTCATCATCGACATCTATCGGTCGCTCGACATTCTCGCAAAACATCCGCGCGTCGATCCCGATCGCATCGTGCTGATGGGCTTTTCGCGCGGCGGACAGGCCGCCCTCTATGCCAGCATGGAGCGCTTCCACAAGCTCTGGAACAAGTCCGGCGTCCAGTTCGCCGCCTACGTCCCGTTCTATCCGGATTGTTCGACCACGTATCTGAGCGACGCAGACGTCGCCGCGCGTCCGATCCGCATCTACCACGGCACGCCCGACGACTATAATCCGGTGAGGACCTGCAAGGCCTATGTCGATCGGCTCAAGCAGGCCGGGCGCGACGTGGTGCTGACCGAATATCCCGACAGCGCGCATGGCTTCGACGCCGGCCTGCTGGGCCTCAACACCGTCGCGGTCTCCGCCAACGCCCAGACGGCACGCAACTGCAAGCTTCGGGAGGGGGAAGGCGGCGTGCTGATGAACGGCGATACCAACGCGCCCTTCACCTACAAGGACGCCTGCATCGAGCTCAATCCGCATGTCGGCGGCAACCCCACGACCGCCAACGAGGCCCGCAAGGCCGTCGTCGACTTCCTGCAGGCCCTGCTGAAGCTGGGATAGGTCACCGCAACTATCTGCCGATCGCTGCAGCGCTTTTTCGGCTGCAGGCGCAGGATCGCCCAAAACCCCGTCCTACTGTGCATGGGGTTGTTTTCGAAGTTTGGTGCAGGCGGCCGTCAGATCGCGCCGATTTCGGTGAGGCACGCCTGCGTCAGCGTCATGCGATCTGCGATGTGTCGCTGTTCGCGGCAGTCCATGTTCAGCGCGAACACCGTTTGCGCGCTCCCCTTCTCGGCCCATCCGACCATCCAGCCGAGCGTCGGCTTGCCCACCTCGGCACCGAGCAATCCGGACTTGATCCGGATGATGCTGTCGCCGACCTTGGTCACCGGCAGGATGTCGGCGACGAGGTTCTGGCTGCGCTTTGAGACCGGCAGCGCGCGGCGGCGCAGGCGGTCCATGAAGTCGACCTGCTCGACCGGGTCGATGCGCAGTGCTCCGGTCAGCCAGAACTGGTCGATGCCGCCGCCGATGTCGCGATTGCCGTAGTCGAACAGGTCGACATATTTCTGCATCCGCTCCTGCCCGATCCGCCGCGCGATCTCCTGATAGACCGGCACCGCGCTGACAGCGATCGCGCTGCGCATGGTGTGGTCCTTGTTCCAGGGCTCGATCGCGCGCTTCACGCCATCCCAGGGAAAGACGTCCTTGTCGGGGTCCTGCCCCACGCCGGTCTCAAGCGCGATCAGCGAGTTCGGGACCTTGAAGGTCGAGGCCGGCAGCATGGCTTCGCCGGAGCGCTTCTGGTCGCTCGCAACGACCACGTAATCGTCGATCTTGTAGCCGACGAAGGTTCCGC
Organism: Pseudomonadota bacterium; assembly: GCA_023390955.1. Classification (GTDB taxonomy): domain Bacteria; phylum Pseudomonadota; class Alphaproteobacteria; order Rhizobiales; family Xanthobacteraceae; genus Bradyrhizobium. Next base: position 13,636 of record JAEWBW010000451.1, on the reverse strand, counting down.
TCGTGCCGGCATCAGTGAATCGTTTGGCGAGGCTGTCGCGGATCTCTGTGCGCGGCGGAGCGACGTGCGCGAATGCGCGCGACGGAAGTGTGGCAGCGGCGGTGAGACAGGCAAGCGCGGAACGGCGGGTCAGCAAGTGCGGCATCCAGTGTTGGAGGAGACCGACAGTGCGAACCGCATCGTGGTGAAACGATGACGGGATCAGCGAATGCGGCCCGACAGCCGCAGCACGAACACCAGCACCTCGGCGACGGCCTTGTAGAGGTCCGGCGGAATCTCCTCGCCGATCTCGACCTTCGACAGCGCGCCCGCCAGCACCTCGTTCTCCTCGATCGGGATGTCGTTGGCTTTCGCGATCTCGACGATCTTGGCACCGATCGTGCCCTTGCCCTTGGCGACGACGACGGGCGCGTTGCCGCCCTTCTCGTAATGCAGGGCGATCGCGAGTTTTGAACCCTCGCTCATGTGGCGCGATCCAGGAAGTGACCGGCGCGCGCGGGTGCCGGCTGCGGCGGCGTGCCGTCGCGCACGGTGATGTCGCCGGGCTTGAGCTCGGCCCTGGTCAGCGCCTGGCTGAGCTCTGCGGTGCCTGCGCGCAATTGCTGCGCGGTCGCCGGCCGCTCCGCCCACATGCGCACGAAGGTCTTCTCGCCGACCAGCGTCACCAGCGCATGCACCGGGCCGGCCGGTTCGACATTGAGCGAGAAGCGCGCGCGCCAGGCCTTTTTGGCGGAATCGGCCTCGGTGCCCTCGCCGTCGCGCGAGATCTCGAACTGCGCCATCGCGGTGCCCTGCGGCGTTGCGAAGGGAATCTCGAAATTCCACTGCGGCACGGTCGGATCGATGCGCTGGCCGCGGGCGTCGACGCGATCCGGCAGCGATGCGACCTGCAGCAGGGTCTGCCGCGCGATCGCTGCATCGGTGTCGTCGAGCAGGCGGTGCACCGTCTCCGACAACGTCGCCTCGGGCGGAAGCGCGGGCAACGCGATCGCCTGCGCCGATGGCAGCGCGCCGCGGAACGGCGGTGGGGCGTTGGCGGCACGCGCCGCCGTCTCGAAAGCGTGCGCGTCCTGTGACGGCTTGGCCGCGAATGGCGTGCCCGATTGCGGCTGGTCCTGCGTCGCCTCCTGCAAGAGGCTCAGTGCGACACCGGTCGCAACGTTGCGCGACGTCTCCGTGGCCAGCATGGCGGTTGCGTTGGCCATGCGCGGCGCTTGCAACTGCGTCGCGTTGTCTGCGTCCGGTGCGAGCGGTGGCGACTGCATGCCCTTGCCCGCAGTCTCGTTCTGCGAAGCCGGTGTTGTCGTCGTTTGCGACGCGCCGCCCTCAAGCGTCGCCAACGTCTGGCGCAGCACCAGAAGCGCCGCCTTGAGATCGGGGACATTGCCGCTTGCAGACGCGGTGCCCGAGGCGAGCGAAGCTTCCAAAAACAGTCCGGACTTCTGGAACGCGTTCTCGATGTCGCCGCCGCCGAGCTGCGGATCGAGCGGCGTCTGCTGCGCCAGCACGTCGAGCACGGCCTGCTTCAATCCAGCCGGCAGATTGCTGCCGGTCACGACGGAGGCCAGATTGGCGAACAGCGGCGCCTGGCTGCCCTGCTCGCTCGCCGCATCAGCCGCAGCCACGGAGACGGCGATCTGCTCCAGCGGCGTCAGCAGATTGCGCGCGGGCGTAGCCGATGGCGCGAGCGACGGAGATTCGGTGAGCACGGCCGCCTGCGGCGTCAGCGTCACGCTATCGGTTGCTGCCCCGCCCGCCCCGTTGACGATGGCGAGCCGCACGCCGGCCTGGTTCTGCGACACTGCGAGCTGCAGGCCCTGGCCCGGCGACAGCGCCACTTCCGACATCACGTCCATGGTGAGGTTGGCGATCGCGATCCGCACCAGATTGTCGGCGAGGACACTGACGACCTTGGCGCTGACGACACTGCCGGCCTTGAGCGCCAGGCCAGCCGTCGCCGCGTCAGCCGTGGGGCTGACGGTACTGACCGGAATGATCGAATTGATCGACGTCGGCATTTGGGGGCCCAGAATGGGGCTCGACCCTAGCCGTCCGGCGTAAACCTCTCGTTAAGGCTTAAGCCGCCCTGACCGCCTCCAGCACGGTCACGGCGGCGGTAAAATCCTTCAGCCGCGCGGCACGGCGGCTGGCCGCCTCCTCGTCCACGCCCCATTTCTCGGCGTTCCAGTCCTCGTCGACATGGGCCGCCGCCCAGACCTGCTCGGCGTCCCGCACCTGATGCGCCAAGGCCACCGCCAGCAGCGCCGAGCCGGTCAGCGTCGTCACCACGTGCAGGGCTGCGACCGACCAGGCATCATCAGGCAGCGCGCCACGCGCAGCCTGGATGGCCTCGTCGGGCTGGCGCACCGGCATGATGCCCTCGGACAGGATGAAATGCGCGCCGAGCGTCTCGGCCGCCCAGAACAGCACAGGATCCCAATGCGCCGCTTCCCGCGCCACCAGGCCATCGGGGTGGCCGGCGCGGTAGAACACCAGATCGGACTGGAAGTATTTTGCGAGGTCGTCGGCGACCAGTTCAACCCGATCGACCACGCCCTCGACGACGCTGTTGGCAAGCCGCGTCAGCGGCATGGTCATGGGCTCGAGGTACTCAGCCTGAGCCCCCCATTCCGCGGCCACGGCCTCGGCCAGCGGCTTCGACGGGATCACGACCTGGCGGCCGGAAGGTGTGCGGATCGGCTTGCCGTCGAGCGTCACGGCAAAGCCGCCCTCGGTCTCGGCGACCCCGGCCTCCGCATAAAACCGCTTGCGCCGGGGCGCCCGGGCAGCCGCCCGCACGGCCTCCTGCGGATCCAGCGGCGAGCGCCCGGCCATCTCGTCAAATAGTTCCCGCATCGTCGTTTTTCGGTCCCGTTGGCTCAATGCCCGGCTTCTAAGATAAGTCGGGCAGCCGATAAAGCGAGCCGTGGGGATGAGCGCCCCTACCTATTCGCGCAGCTCCGCGAATAGGCCGCCCGCTCGTTCGGGCCCAGGCCGACCGCGGCGGCATCGTCTAGGCATTTGCTGACGCGGTTGCCGAACGAGGTCTGCGGCGGAGCCCTGTAATTGTGGGTCGGCCGCGCATCGAGCTGCGGCAGCTTCGGCACCTCGATCTTCGGCGGCGGCGGTGGCGCGGGCGGCGGCGGGCTGAGCGGCGATGCGCCCGGCACCAGCGATTGCGCGAACGCGCCCGGCGCTGCCGAGAGCGCGGTCAGAACGACCAGGGCGAAAACCGGGATGTACCTCATGGAGGACATGTCGGGCGCCTCCCGCGCGAGCGCAAGCGGGTTACTCCTCCGGCGCGTTCTCGATCGGATCAAATCTCGTTGCGTCGAGGCCAAGCAGGTTCCAGGACTGCTGCATGTGCGGCGGCAGCGGCGCGCTGGCGTCGATCACGCCGCCGCGCGGATGCGGGATCACGATGCGGCGGGCCAGAAGGTGCAACCGGTTTTGCAGGCCGCCCGGCAGCTGCCAGTTCTCGATGTTGAAATATTTGGGATCGCCGACGATGGGGTGGCCGATATGCTCCATATGGGCGCGAAGCTGATGCGTGCGCCCGGTCACCGGCTTCAGCGACACCCAGGTCAGCTTGTTGCCGGCCGTCTCGACCACGGCATAGTACGTCACAGCGTGGCTCGCGCCCTCGTCGCCATGGGCAGCGATGCGCATGATGGTGTCGTCCTCGTTCTCCTCCTTGGCGAGGAAGGTCGAGATGCGGCCCTGCTTCGGCTTCGGCAGGCCCGGCACCAGCGCCCAATAGGTCTTTCGCGCCGAGCGCGAGCGGAAGGCGCCGGTGAGATGGCTCGCCGCAAACCGCGTCTTCGCGATCAGCAGGCAGCCGGACGTGTCCTTGTCGATGCGGTGCACGAGCCGCGGCTTCTGGCCCTTGGAGTCGCGCATCACCTCCAGCATCTGGTCGATGTGCCGCGTCGTGCCGGAGCCGCCCTGCACCGCAAGCCCGAACGGCTTGTTCAGCACGAGGACATCGTCGTCCTCGTACAGCGTCATCTCCTTCAGCGCGGCGAGCGTCTTTTGCGCTGCTTCCGACAGCGGGCTGGCCGTCTTCGGCGCGTCGATCTTCAGGGGCGGAATGCGGACGCTCTGCCCCTCCTCCAGCCGGTCCTTGCTGTCGACGCGCTTGCCGTCAACGCGCAGCTCGCCTTTGCGAACGACGCGCTGGATGTGGGAAAACGACAGTCCGGGAAAGCGCGCCTCGAGGAAGCGATCGACGCGCATGTTGTTTTCGTCGGCCGTCACCTTGACGGTCTGCACCTTGGTCGGCAGCAGCGCCTCGACGGGCTTTTCAGCCGCCGGCCGTTCCGGCGCAGCCTTTCCGAGCGCCGCCCTGGGCGGACGCCGTTCGGCGCGCTCGAACTCAAAGCGTTGTGATTTCGGACCCGGCTTGCCGCCCGGCCGCGGCCCGGCCTTCGCCCCACGCGCCTTAAACGGACGCGCCTCCTTGCGCTCATCGCGCTCACGGGGCTTCGGGTTCATTCTCTTGATGCGGCGGCTCATGCGGTTTTTCCAAGCTTTCGTGTCGACTGCGCACTGGCACGCCGCGGCAGCGACGCGACCTGCGCGCCCACCTCATTCTCAGCCAGCCGCAACTCATATTGCTGTTGCAGGTTCATCCAGAATTGCGGGCTCGTGCCAAACCAGTGACCGAGCCGCAGCGCCGTATCGGCGGTGATCCCGCGCTGACCATTAATGATTCCAGTCACGCGATTCACGGGCACGTCGATCTGACGCGCAAGTTCGGCAGCGGTGATGCCGAGTTCGCGGAGTTCTTCGGCGAGGTGCTCGCCGGGATGTGTGGGTACATGGGGCATGGGAATTCCATGGCCGAGTAGCAACAATTACGCGTTACGTAAACCGTAAATGTACCCGGCGGCGAGCTCTACTGCCCGCCCCGCTCCCGCCGCAGCTTGGCCCAGTAGTCCAGGCGCTTGCGGATTTCGCGCTCGAAACCGCGCTCGGGCGGGTCATAGAAGGTCTGGCGGCCCAGGGCTTCCGGAAAGTAGTCCTGCCCGGAAAATGCGTCCGGCGCATCGTGGTCGTATTCGTAGGACGCGCCGTACCCTTCCGACTTCATCAGGCCGGTCGGCGCGTTGAGGATGTGCTTTGGCGGCAGCAGCGAGCCGGCCTGCTTCGCGGTCTGCATGGCAGCACCGAAGGCGGTGTAGACCGCGTTCGATTTCGGCGCGGTGGCGAGATAGACCACGGCCTGCGCGATGGCGAGTTCGCCTTCGGGGTGACCGAGGAAATCGAAGGCGTCTTTTGCCGCGTTGGCGATGACGAGCGCCTGCGGATCGGCGAGCCCGATATCCTCCACCGCCATCCGCACCACGCGGCGCGCCAGGAACAGCGGGTCCTCGCCGGCATCGAGCATCCGTGCGAGATAATACAGCGCAGCGTCGGGATCGGAGCCGCGCACTGACTTATGCAACGCCGAGATCAGGTTGTAATGGCCATCCGCCGACTTGTCGTAGATCGGCGCGCGCCGCTGCAGGATGTCCTGCAACTTTGCGGCGTCGAAAATCTCGTTGCTGCGAGCGGAGCGCCAGACCTCTTCGGCGAGCGTCAGCGAGGCGCGACCGTCGCCATCGGCCATGCGCACGAGCACCGCGCGCGCCTCGGCATCGAGCGGCAGCTTCTTGCCCTCGACCGCCTCGGCATGCGCGAACAGCTTTTCGATCGCGGCTGCATCGAGCGAATGAAACACCAGCACGCGGGCGCGCGACAGAAGCGCCGCGTTGAGCTCGAAGGACGGATTTTCGGTGGTGGCGCCGACCATCACCACGGTGCCGTCTTCCATCACTGGCAGGAAGGAATCCTGCTGCGCGCGGTTGAAGCGATGCACCTCGTCGACGAACAGCAGCGTGCCCTTGCCCATCTCGCGGCGGGCGCGCGCGGCGTCGAATGCCTTCTTCAAATCGGCGACGCCGGAGAACACCGCGGAGATCTGCTCGAAATGCAGATCCGTGGCGTCGGCGAGCAGCCGCGCCACCGTGGTCTTACCGGTGCCGGGCGGTCCCCAGAACACCAGCGAACCCAGCGTGCGCGTCTCCAGCATCCGTGTCAGCGCGCCGTCCGGGCCCAGGATGTGATCCTGGCCGACGACCTCCGACAGGCTGCGCGGACGCAGCCGATCGGGCAGCGGATGCGGAGCCTCGTGCTCCAGCCCCGCGGCGGCGAAGAGCGACTGCGACTCCTGTGGTCGCTTTGGACTCATCCGCCCAGCGTAACGTTGATCTGCTGACCACCACGCACCACCGTGATGCGCCAGATCCGCGGCTGCTCCTTGGCGGCCTTCTCGAGGTCGCTGGTCTTGGTGATCTTCTGGCTGTTGACGGCGAGGACGATGTCGCCCTTCTGGAAGCCGACATTCTGCGCCGCCGTGCCGCTGCCGACGTCGGTGACGACGACGCCCTCGGTGTCGGCATCGAGATGCAGCTCGTCCGCCACCGCCGGGGTGATGGTGGAGATTTTTGCGCCCTGGAACGGCGAGCGCGTGGTGATGACGAGCTCGTTGCGGCCGCTGTCGGGTGCGACCTCGAGCGCAATCGTGAGCTTGACCGGCTTGCCGCCGCGCTGCACGTCGATCTGCGCGGAGCCACCGAGCGGACGTGTGGCGAAGCGGTAGTCGAAAGCGTTGGGATCATCCACGCTCTGGCCGTCAATCCCCGTGATCAGGTCGGAGGATTTGAGGCCAGCCTTCGCCGCGGGACCGTTCGGCACCACGCTGGCAACGAGCGCGCCGCTCGGCGAGCGCAGGCCAAGGCTCTCTGCGATCTCGGGCGTCACCGCCTGCAATTTCGCGCCGAGCCAGGGGCGCTTCACAGCCTTGCCGCCGCTCTTTGCGGAAGCCACGACCACGCGCACCATGTTGGCCGGAATAGCAAAGCCGATGCCCTGCGAGCCGCCGGAGCGCGAATAGATCGCGGTGTTGATGCCGGCGAGCCTGCCCTGCATGTCGACCAGCGCACCGCCGGAATTGCCCGGGTTGATCGCGGCGTCGGTCTGGATGAAGAACTGGTAGTCCGTGATGCCGACCTGCGTGCGCGCGAGCGCCGAGATGATGCCGTGGGTCACGGTCTGGCCGACGCCGAAGGGATTGCCGATCGCCAGCACGACGTCACCGACCAGCAGCTCGTCGGAGTTGGTGAAATCGAGCGTCGGGAATTTCTCCTTGGTGTCCTTCAGACGCAGCACGGCAAGATCAGTGCGGCTGTCCTTGAGCAAGATCTCGGCCTCGAACTCGCGCTTGTCCGCGAGCGACACTTTCACCTGATCGGCGCCTTCGATGACGTGGACGTTGGTCACGACGAGGCCGGAGGCATCGACGATCACGCCCGAACCGAGCGAGCGCTGCATCTGCTCGGGCTGCTGACCCGGAACGCCGAAGAAGCGGCGGAAGATCGGATCGTCCAGCAGCGGATTGCGATTCTGTACCACCTTGGCGGCATAGACGTTGACCACCGCCGGCTGCACCCGCTGCACGATCGGGGCATAGGACAGCCGCAACTCGGCCGGCGAGGACGGCACGCGGCGATCCTGCGCGGAAGCGGAATCAAGGCTGACGGCGAAGGCAATGCACAGTGCCGTGACGATGGCGGTCCAGGTCGATCGAAGCATTCGTACCTCTCGGAAAAGACGCCGGAATATAGGCATGTTCGACCGCCAATAGAAGGCCGCCAAACCGCATATTGCGCCCCAATTCCATCGTGCTTTCTGACAACGGATCGGGCTATCGGACCCCCTCCCGCATTGGCACGCCAGCGATCGTACGTCATGGTGCCGAACGCAGGTATTCGGTTGCGACGAATTTGCATCAGTCGGAACCGTATCCGGAGCGCGACTTTCGTCGCGGAGCAGTCATGACACGACCGTACGACTCTCCGTGATGAGTGGGGAAGTTGACCAGCAACGGAGTGGATGACCATGGTCAGGAAAACAATCACAGCGACGGCGCTCGGCATGGCCGCGCTCGTGGCAACGCAGGCGCAGGCTCAATCGGCAGACAGCAGTGCGCAGGAGATCGCGCTGCTGAAGGCGCAGCTGAAGCTGCTCGAGCAGAAGCTCGACAAGCTGCAGAGTCAGACGACGGCCAACACCGCGGCAACGGCCAGAGCCAAGGTCGAGGCGAAGGCCGAAGCCAAGGCGGAAGCGCGATCGGAGGCGAAGGCCGTGGTCGCCAACGCCAACGCGGCCATTCCGGTCAAGGGCGCCGTGCCCGTGTCCGGCGCCATCGTGACAATGCCGAACAACCGGCCGACGATCTGCACAGCCGATCAGGCCAACTGCGTCGCGATCACGAGCCGGCTGCACTACGATGTCGGCGGTTACGACTTCAATCCCAACACCGCCGCCACCGTGCCGCAAAAGCTCGACAGCGGTCAGAACGTCCGCCGCGCGCGCATCGGCCTCACCGGAAAATTCCTCAACGACTGGAATTTCGCACTCATCTACGACTTCGGTGGCAGCTCCGATGGATTTGGCGGTGCAGCCCCCGGTTCGCTGCCGGGTGGCGGCACATCCGGCGTCGAGAACGCCTACATCAGCTATACCGGGCTCAAGCCCTTTGGCGGGCGCATGGCGGTGGACATCGGCGTCATGGATCTGCCCTACACGCTGGATGAAGCCACGAGCTCCAACGACATCCTGTTCATGGAGCGCGCCTCCGCCGGCATCGTCGCAACCAACATCGCGGCCGGCGACTTCCGCTCGGCGGTCGGCACGCGCTGGTACAACGACGTGTTCTGGGCTGGCGCCTATGTCACGGGACCAACGACCGGCGCGATCCATTCCGCCTCGAGCGCGGCGCCGGCGGGCACCAGCGAGCAATATGGCGCGGTCGCGCGTGTTGCCGGTCAAATCGTCAGCGGCAAGGATTACTCGATCCATCTCGGTGGCGATGCGCAATGGCTGATCCAGCCGCCTCGCAATCTGATCGCGAACACGCAGACGGTGACGCTCAGCGACCGGCCGGAGCTGCGGCTCGATCCGACCGTGCTGGCCTCGACCGGTGCGATCGCCAATGCCTCCGGCGCGCAGGTCTACAGCGTGGAGGCCGCGGCGACATACGGGCCGCTCATCCTCCAGGGCGAGTATTTCTGGTTCAACGTCGATCGCAACGCCAACACCGGCTTGCCGCCGATCGGCGCACCCAGCGCCAAATTCCAGGGCGGCTATGCGCAGGCCGGCTGGGTGCTGACCGGCGAGCATCGCACCTACAACGCCGCAAACGCAGCCTATAACGGTGTGAAGCCGGCGCATCCGTTCTCGCTCGACGGCGGCGGCTGGGGCGCCTGGGAGATCGCGGGACGCTTCTCGACGATCGACCTGAACAGCCAGCTGGGCACGGCGACCGGCATCGCAGGCGGACGGCAGAACGTCTACACGCTCGCGCTCAACTGGTACGTCAACGGCAACGTCCGCTTCATGCTCGACTACCTCCATGGCACGGTGTCCAGGCAGGCCTCGTCGGTCTCGACCGCCGATGTCGGCTCGAAGTTCGACGCGATCGCGATGCGCACGCAATTCGCGTTCTGACGGCACGGGACGTCCCGGCAGCGGCCCCACCGCTGCCGGACACCTCGCGGCCTATTCACTTGCAAACCCGGCGCGATCCCGCCAGTTAGAGCGGCAGGGCGATCACGTCTAATGGAGAGCAAGGCATGAAGGCCGTCGGCTACAAGAAGTCGCTTCCGATCGAGGATCAGGACGCGCTGATCGATTTCGAAACCGCAAAGCCGGAGCCAAAGGGCCGCGACATCCGCGTCGCCGTGAAGGCGATCTCGGCCAATCCGGTCGATTACAAGGTGCGCAAGCGCGCCGCCCCGCCCGAAGGCGAATTCAAGATTCTGGGATTTGACGCCGCCGGCGTGGTCGACGCAGTCGGCCCCGACGTCACGCTGTTCAAGCCGGGCGATGAGGTGTTCTACGCCGGATCGATCCTGCGCCAGGGCACGAACTCGGAATTCCACCTGGTCGACGAACGCATCACAGGCCTCAAGCCGAAGAGCCTGTCATTCACGCAGGCAGCCGCCCTTCCCCTCACCTCGATCACGGCCTGGGAGTTGCTGTTCGACCGCCTCGGCGCCGTCCCCGGCAAGAGCGTCGATCCGCGCACGTTGCTGATCACGGGCGGCGCCGGCGGCGTCGGCTCGATCCTGATTCAGCTCGCGCGCCGCCTCACCGGCCTCACGGTCGTTGCGACCGCGACGCGGCCGGAGTCGCAGAAGTGGTGCCTCGATCTCGGCGCGCATGCGGTGATCGACCACGGCAAGCCGATGAAGGAGCAGATCGACAAGCTCAAGCTGCCGCCGGTCGCGCTGGTGGCGAGCCTTACCTATACCGACCAGCACTACAAGGCGATCGCCGACCTCATGGCGCCGCAGGGCAAGTTCGGCCTGATCGACGATCCGCCGGAGTTCACCATGAGCGTGTTCAAGGGCAAGGCGGTCTCGGTGCACTGGGAATCGATGTTCACCCGCTCCTCGTTCCAGACGCCCGACATGATCGCGCAGCATCATCTGCTCAACGACGTCGCCGACCTCATCGACAAGGGCGTGCTGCGCACCACGCTCGACCAGACCTTCGGCACGATCAATGCGACCAACCTCAAGCGCGCGCATGCGCTGCTCGAGAGCGGAAAGTCGCGCGGCAAGATCGTGCTGGAGGGCTGGTCGTAGTTTCACATTCCGTCATGGCCGGGCTTTTCCCGGCCAAACACGACCGTAGCTGCCGCTCCAAAAACGTGGATGCCCGGGACAAGCCCGGGCATGACGACGGGTGCCTCTACGCGATCGTATTGACGATGCCGCCTTCGGCGCGCAGTGCCGCGCCATTCGTGGCCGAGGCTTCCTTCGAAGCGACATAGACCACCATGTTGGCGATCTCGTCGACGCTGGCGAAGCGCTGCAGCAGTGAGCTCGGGCGATGCTGCTTGACGAAGTTCGCGGCGGCCTCGTCCACGGACTGCCCGTTCTGCCTCGCAAGATCCTTCACAAAGGTCTCGACGCCTTCCGACATGGTTGGGCCCGGCAGCACCGAGTTCACGGTGACGCCGGTGCCACCGGTGAGCTGTGCCAGGCCGCGTGCGACCGAGAGCTGGGCCGTCTTGGACATGCCGTAATGGACCATCTCGACGGGAATGTTGAGACCGGACTCGGAGGAGATGAAGACGATGCGACCCCAGTTGCGCTTGAGCATGCCCTTCATGTAGGCGCGCGACAGCCGCACGCCGCTCATCACGTTGACCTCGAAGAAGCGGCTCCAGTCTTCGTCGGGAATGTCGAAGAAGTCCTTCGGCTCGAAGATGCCGGCATTGTTGATGAGGATGTCGACCTCCGGCAGCGCCGCGACCAGCGCCTTGCAGCCGGCAGCGGTCGAGACGTCCGCCGCGATGCCGCGCGCCTTGGCGCCGCTCGCTTCGAGCTTCTTCACGGCCGCACCGACCTTGTCCTGGCCGCGGCCGTTGATCACGACGCTCGCGCCCGAGCCGGCAAGGCCTCTCGCGATGGCGTAGCCGATACCGGCGGTCGAGCCGGTTACGAGGGCGGTCTTTCCGGAAAGGTCGATCTTCATAAATCATCTCCACTGATGTCGGTGGAGATATGTGCGCCGCACAAGCAGCTTCAATCACCCCTCACCGAGCCGTGAGGAGCCGTCACTTCTTCTGCGTGGCGGCCTGGATTGCTTTCCAGTCGAACTTGTCCGCGAGCGCCAGCGCCTCCGCCTCGGCCATCCCTTCATAGGAGATGCTGAACATGGCGTTCTTGTCGAGCGCGACCATCAGCGTGCCGGACTTGTCCTTGCTGTTGAACGCCTTCAACACCGCCATGCCGCGCACATTCGCCGTCGTCATATGGCCCTCGGGCGTCTGCACATTCATGCCGGCCTGGAGCGGCGCCAACGCGCCCTCGGCCGCCTGGCCAACGACCACGGCAGCGTGCAGCTTCGACTCGCCGCGCTCATAGTCGCGGGTCGCCGTCGTCATGCTGGTATCGGACATCTGCATCGACATCCCGTCGGCCTTGCCGCCCTGCCATCCGCTCAGGTCAACCAGAAGCGGCAGGATGCGTTGAAACGGCTGGTCGGCCTGGGCGATGCCGAGCGGCAGGATCATCGAGACAGCAAGAGCAACTATGGAAATCGCGTGTCGCAGCCTGAACATCAGCGTCCCCCGGAGGTTGATCGCGGGAGGATAGAGTTCCATGCGAGGCGTGACAATGGCGGCAGCTACCGCGCCGGCAGCGTCCGCACGAAGGCGACAATGGCGTCGAGGTCCTGCGGCGTCATGGTCGCATAGGCGGCGTAGGCCATCGGCGGCTTGAGCTTGCGGCCATCGCGCGCAACGCCCTGGGTGATGGCGCGCTTGATCTCGTCGTCGCTCCACTGACCGAGGCCGCTCGCGGCATCGGAGGTGATGTTGGGCGAGACGGATTCACCCCACGGGCCCCTGAAGGTCCGGCCGCCCTTGCCGCTCGCCGCAGCAAAATCGTGCACGGAGGACGGGCCTTCGGGCGTGTGACATTCCAGGCAATGGGCGATGGTGAGGAGATAGCGTCCGCGCGCGAGCTTGTCGGCGAGTTCGGTCTCGCTCGCCTGCTTGCCGGCATAGGTCGGCATCTCCGGCTTCCGCGCGATCCGGTATTCCGGCGCCGGCGTCTCGTGGTGCACCGGCGGCACGGAACGCAGGTAAGCGGTGAGAGCGTCGAGATCGCGGTTGGTGAGCACGGTGTAGAACGCCGTCGGCATGATCGGCGCGACCGCCGTTCCGTTCGGCCTGATGCCGCTGACGAGGAAATGCTTGAGCTGGGCGTCGGTCCAGTTGCCGATTCCGGTCTCCTTGTCCGGCGTGATGTTGGAGCCCGACACCTTGAACGCCGGCTCGTCAAAGACCTGGCTGCCGCCCGAGAGCGCGCGCGAGAGATCGAGGCCCTGCGGTCCGCGCGGCGTGTGGCAGTTGTGGCAGACCATCACGCTGTTGACGAGGTAGGCGCCACGCTCGGCCAGCGTCTCACCCAGAGCCGGCGACGTCAGCATCGCGAGCACGACACCCCAGACGATCCTCATCGAAGCCCCCCGGCCTGACCGCGCATCCTGGTGATGATCGTGCGCGGCTTGAGATATGGTCACGACATACAAAAAAGCGGCGCTCGATGGCGCCGCTTTTGAATTCCATTTTGATGGAAGCTTACGCTGCTTCGTCGGCCTTCGCCTGGACCGGACCGGAGTCCTGACCCTTGGCGTCGACGTCGCGATCGACGAACTCGATCACCGCCATCGCCGCATTGTCACCGTAGCGGAAGCCCGCCTTGATGATGCGGGTGTAGCCGCCCTGGCGGTCCTTGTAGCGGGGCGCCAGCGTGTCGAACAGCTTCTTGACCTGGTCCTTGTCGCGCATCTCGGAGATCGCCTGGCGACGCATGGCCAGCCCGCCCTTCTTGCCGAGGGTCACGAGCTTCTCGACGATCGGACGAAGCTCCTTGGCCTTGGGCAGCGTGGTGACGATCTGCTCGTGCTTGATCAGCGAAGCCGCCATGTTGGCGAACATCGCGCGGCGGTGCTCGGCCGTGCGGTTGAGCTTCCGATGAACCTTGCCGTGACGCATCTGTTTAGTCCTTACTTC
>JAEWBW010000422.1 GCA_023390955.1 Pseudomonadota bacterium | reverse complement strand
GTGCGAGCCGCCGCGCACCACGTTGGGCGCACCCATCAGGATGTCGATGCCGGCCTCGTGCAGGCCGCGCGCGGCCTCCACCGTGGTCGGGAATTACGCGCCCGAGACGCCGTCACGGATCGCGTCCGCAACGTTCTCGTCGGTGGTGTCGTCGTGGCTCGCCAGCGGAATCCTGTAGTCCTTCGCCAGCGACACGATCTCGCGCATATTGGTCGCGGCATATTTCTTCTGATACTCGAAGCGCCGCGCAAACAGCTCGTCGAGCTCGGCGTCGGTCTTGCCGCCGCCCTTGCCGCGATAATAGTCGCGCAGCTTGACCTCGTCGCGAAACTGGCGCTGGCCGGGCGTGTGGTCCATCAGCGACATCAGCTTGACGTCGGGGCGGCCGACCAGCTCCTTGGCCTCCTCGACGACGCTCGGCATCGGGATTTCGCAGCGAAGGTGCAGGAAGTGATCGGCGCGCAGCAGATTGCCGTCGCGTGCAGCCGAGATCGCAAGTGCCAGCACGCCGGCGCGGCCGTCGACCTCTTCCGCGCCATCCTCGCGCCAGACGCGCAGCGAGTCGAACACCGTGGTGATGCCTGACGTCGTGAGCTGGCCGTCATAGGAGATCACGGCGGCGACGGGATCCCAGAACACTTTTGGGCGCGGCACGTAGTGGGCTTCGAGATGATCGGTGTGAAGCTCGATCAGGCCCGGTGTGATCAGGTCGCCGCCGGCATCCTCGGCGCCCGCGGGCGCCCTGCCCTCGCCGATCTCGGCGATGCGGCCGCCGGCGATGGCGATCCAGCCCTGCTCGATCACGCGGTCGGCCAGCACGAGCCTGGCGTTGGCGAGCACGGTTTCATTCGACTTGGCGTTCATTTCCCTTGTTCCTCAGGCCGCGGCGGCAAAACTTGTGACGTCGACGATACGGTCGGCAATCAGATGACGGATCTCGTCGTCATGGACGATCGCCAGCATGGCGACGCCGGCGCGTTTCTTTTCGGCGACCAGCTCGACCACGACGGCGCGGTTGGCGGCGTCGAGCGAGGCGGTCGGCTCGTCGAGCAGCAGGATCGGCAGATCCGAGATGAAGCCGCGCGCGATGTTGACGCGCTGCTGCTCGCCACCCGAGAAGGTTGCGGGCGGAAGCTGCCAGAGCCGCTCGGGGATATTTAGGCGATGCAGCAGCTGTCCGGCGCGAATCCGTGCCTCGTCGCGCACCACGCCGACCGCGATCAGCGGTTCAGCGACGACGTCGATGGTGGCGACGCGCGGCACCGCGCGCAGGAACTGGCTGACATAGCCGATGGTGTCGCGGCGGATGTTGAGCACCTGGCGCGGCTCGCTGGTGGCGAGATCGATCACCGCGCCGCGATGGCGGATATCGATACGACCGGAATCGCAGCGATAATTGCCGAAGATCATTTTGAGGATCGATGACTTGCCGGCGCCTGACGGGCCGGACAGCACGACGCATTCGCCGGCATTGACGTAAAAGGTCACGCCGCGGACGACCGGCAGCGAGATGCCGCCCTGCAGGTGCATCGTAAAGGTCTTTTGCGCGTTGGCGACGTCGATCATGGCGGTCATCGAGGTACTCATGGCGGCAGAATCGAGGAGACGAGAAGCTGGGTGTAGGGCTCACGGGGATCGTCGAGCACCTGGTCGGTGAGGCCGGTCTCGATGACGCGACCGCCCTTCATCACCATCACGCGATGCGACAGCAGCCGCGCGACGGCAAGATCATGCGTGACGATGATGACGGCGAGGTTGAGCTCGGCGACGAGGCTACGGAGGAGATCAAGCAGGCGCGCCTGCACGGAGACGTCGAGGCCGCCGGTCGGCTCGTCCATGAACACCAGCCTCGGCTCGGTGACGAGATTGCGAGCGATCTGCAGACGCTGGCGCATGCCGCCCGAATAGGTGCGCGGCGCATCGTCGATGCGGGCGACGTCGATCTCGACACGCGTCAGCCAGTCGGAGGCGGTGTCGCGGATGCGGCCATAATGATTCCAGCCCACCGCCATCAGGCGCTCGCCGACATTGGCGCCGGCCGACACCGCCATGCGCAAGCCCTGCGCGGGATCCTGGTGCACAAAGCCCCAATCGGTGCGGAACAGAAAGCGCCGCTCGGCTTCGCCGAGGGTGGCGAGATCGCGGCTGATGCCGTCGCGCATCCGGTAGGACACCTGCCCGCTGCTCGCGGCGAGCTGGCCCGACAGAAGTTGCAGCAAGGTCGACTTGCCCGAGCCGGATTCGCCGACGATCGCCAGCACTTCGCCCGGGTAGAGCGAGAAGGAAACATCGCGGCAGGCCGCGATACGGCCGAAGGATTTGCTCAGGCCGTCCGCGACCAGCAGCGGCGGATCATTATCCTGCATCTCAGCCATTTGCGCTCTCCTGCGCCTTGTCCTTGTACGGCGCAGCGCTCATGCTGCCGTGATGGCCGTCGGCCTGGCGGCCCTCGCAGAAATCGGTGTCCGAGCAGACGAACATGCGGCTGCCCTTGTCGTCGGTGACGATTTCATCGAGGTATGAATTGTCGGCGCCGCACAGTGCGCAGGGTGCGTTGAAGCGGTAGGGCTCGAACGGGTGATCCTCGAAATCGAGTGACACCACCTTGGTGTAGGGCGGGATCGCATAGATGCGCTTCTCGCGGCCGGCGCCGAACAACTGCAGCGCCGGGCAATTGTCCATCTTCGGGTTGTCGAATTTCGGCGTCGGCGACGGATCCATCACGTAGCGCGCGTTCACCTTGACCGGATATGCATAGGCGGTGGCGATGTGGCCGAAGCGCGCGATGTCCTCGTAGAGCTTGACGTGCATCAGGCCGTATTCGGCGAGCGCATGCATGCGCCGCGTCTCGGTCTCGCGCGGCTCGAGGAAGCGCAGCGGCTCCGGGATCGGCACCTGATAGACCAGCACCTGGGTCGGCTTCAGCATGGCCTCGGGAATGCGGTGCCGGGTCTGGATCACCGTCGCCTCGTCCGTCGCCGTCGTGGTGGCGACGCCAGCGGTCTTGGCAAAGAATTTCCGGATCGAGATCGCGTTGGTGGTGTCGTCAGAACCCTGGTCGATCACCTTGAGCACGTCGTCGGGCCCGAGCACCGCGGCCGTCACCTGCACGCCGCCGGTGCCCCAGCCATAAGGCATCGGCATTTCGCGGCTGGCGAACGGCACCTGATAACCGGGGATCGCGATCGCTTTCAGGATCGCGCGGCGGATCATCCGCTTGGTCTGTTCGTCGAGATAGGCAAAATTGTAGGTGGGCGCGTTCATTCCGCGGCCTCCTTCATCGCTTCAGGCGCATTGGCCTCGGCGAACTCCTTGCGGAGCTTGCGCAGCAGGCCGAGTTCGGACTGAAAGTCGACGTAATGCGGCAGCTTCAGATGCTCGACGAATCCGGTCGCCTGCACATTGTCGGAATGCGACATCACGAACTCTTCGTCCTGTGCCGGGGCGCGGACGTCCTCGCCGAGTTCGCGGGCACGCAGCGCGCGATCGACCAGCGCCATCGACATGGTCTTGCGCTCGCTCTGGCCGAAGGCGAGGCCATAGCCGCGGGTGAAGCACGGCGCTTCCGTCGCAGACCCCTTGAACTGGTTGACCATCTGGCATTCGGTCAGCTCGATCGAGCCGAGCGGCACGGCGAAGCCGACGTCTTCGGCGACGAATTCGACATCGACCTCGCCGAACCGAATCTCACCAGCGAAGGGATGGTTGCGGCCATAACCGCGCTGGGTGGAATAGCCCATCGCCAGCAGAAAGCCCTCGTCGCCTCGCGCGAGGTTCTGCAGGCGCAAATCGCGATCCGCCGGAAAGTTCAGCGGCTCGCGGGTGAGATCACCGACAGGAGCATCAGCCTCCGCCTGCGGCGAGGATTCGATCAGGCCGTCGCGGCCCAGAATGTCCGTCACGCGCGGCGTGGCCGCGGGCGACGCTTCAGACGTGGTCGGCGCCTCCGGCACAAAACCCTCGCTGAGCGAGGGATCGAGCAGGCGATGGGTGTAGTCAAAGGTCGGCCCGAGGATCTGGCCACCCGGAATGTCCTTGAAGGTCGACGACACCCGCCGCTGCACCCGCATCATGCCGGTATCGACCGGCTCGCTGGCGCCGAAGCGCGGCAGGGTTGCGCGGAAGGCGCGAACCAGGAAGATCGCCTCGATCAGATCGCCGCGCGCCTGCTTGATCGCGAGCGCTGCGAGCTCGCGGTCATAGAGCGAGCCTTCGCTCATGACGCGATCGACGGCAAGGCCGAGTTGCTCGGAGATCTGGTCCAGCGTGACTTCCGCAACGTTCTGGTCGCCACGGCGCTCATGCGCCAGCAGGCGATGGGCGTTCTCGATGGCGCGCTCGCCACCCTTGACTGCGACATACATGGTTAGCTTCCCTTGCTCACGACGCGCGTGGTGCGCGGGATCGCAACCACGGCATCGTCCGCCACCAGCACGAGGTCGATGCCCCGCGGGAACAGTGCCTCGTTGACGCGCAGGCGCTCGAACAGATCAGACGGCTTGATCGTGGCCTTGAGGATCGCCGAACCGTCGATGCCGGGGCCGCTCAGCTCATAGGTGCGGCCGGCGGAGAGGCTGTCGACCTGAAGAATGATCGTGGTCGATCGGTCGGGATATTCGGATGTGCCGAGCGCAAAGCGCTCCAGCGCGGGCAGCGCCGCGCTGTCGGCAATCAATGCGAAAGCCGCAATCGAAGTGTCCGACACCACCGGCGCGCCGGTGTGGAATTTCAGCCATTTCACGACGCCGGACCCATCGGACATCGCAGCGTCGAGCCAGACCGGCGTGTCGTGATCGAACAGCGTCAGCGCGATCGCGGCGGTGCCGCGCATCATCGCGCCGGGCGTGCCCGCGACAGGCGCGATGCGTTGGACCGTGCCGGGCCGGGCCATCGCGTCCATCACGGAGCGGAAGGTCGACTGCGCCGACAACACCTTGTCGGCGAACCCGGGCGGCAGCTCAGCAATCGTCGTCATGGCCTCACCCCTCACCGCGCACCATGGTGTAGAAATCAACCTTCGTCGCCGCGGTCCGCTCGGCGGCCTGCTTGCGGCGGCCTTCGAGCTGCACGCGCAGCGGCGCGATCACGTCGCGTTCAATGGCGCCGGCAAAGTCGCGCGACTGCACCAGCGCGTCGCACAGCGCGATCAGCCTTGCCTTCGCGCCGTCTCGCCCGAGCGTGTAGCCGAAGCCGACCTCGCCGCTGTCGAGCCGCACCGCGGCGCGCGACACCGTCGCTTCGCCGAGATTGAATGGCGCGCCGTCGCCGCCGACCCGGCCGCGCAACATCACCAAGCCATTTTCCGCCTCGCGCAGGTCCTGATGACCGGGCACGGGGAAGTCGCGGAGGCGGGCGGCGATCTCGCCCGCCTCCGCGTGCGCCAGCACGGCCATTGCGGCCTGGCGCCGGGCTTGCTGATTGTCTTGCTGGGTCGGGGTCACCATCAGGTCTGCACCGTCGAACTTGCCGAATTGAAGTTGTCTATGATACTAGACAACTTGATAATGAAGCGCCATGACTGTTTCGTGACGGACGTATGATTTTACAGAGAGGCAGCTCCGCGCCATGAGCCTGCAGGACACCGCTTCCTCCGGCGTCGCGCTGTGGCGCCTGGTCGCCGACGGCATCGAGCGCGGCATCGCCGACGGCCGCTTTGCGGCCGGAGAAAAGCTGCCCGGCGAAATGGAGATCGCCGAGACCTATCGCGTCAACCGCCATACCGTGCGGCGCGCGCTCGCGGCCCTGGCCGAACGCGGCCTGGTGCGCGCAGAGCGTGGTAGCGGCACTTATGTGGAGGCACAGAAGCTCGCTTATCCCCTGCGCTCGCGCACGCGCTTCTCCGAGATCGTAGGTGCCGGCGGACGCGAGCCGCGCGGGCAGCTGATCGAAGCATCGGAAGAGGCCGCGAGCCGCGAGCTGGCGCGGGAACTGGGCTTGAAGACCGGAGCGCCGCTGGTGCGGATCGAAGCGCTGCGCCTTGCCGACCGCACACCGATCTGCGTCTCGACGTCATGGCTGTCGGCCGAACTCTATCCGGACGCCGGTGCGGTGTTCGCGGCGACACGGTCCATGACAAAGCTGCTCACCCATTACGGCGTGCGCGACTATCGCCGCGGCGCCACGCGAATTACGGCCGGCATCGTCGACGCCACCGACGCCGCCCGGCTCGATTTGGCGCTAGGGCGGCCGATCCTGGTGGTGGATTCCACAGATGTCGATCCCGACGGCAGGCCGCTTGTGACGAAGCGCTCGCGGTTTGCGGCGGAAAGGGTGGAGTTTTTGGTGGAGTCGTAGGGTGCCCCCTCTCCCCGCTTGCGGGGAGAGGGTTGGGGTGAGGGGGAGTCTCCGCAAGCACG
>JAEWBW010000404.1 GCA_023390955.1 Pseudomonadota bacterium | reverse complement strand
ACATGCATTTCGTCGGCGCCGTGCTCGAACGCTGGCGCGGGGCCACCTCGCAGCGCGACGTACCGAACGACCCTGTGTTCTCGGCGCCGCCGGCCAAAACGCTCTCCAACGTCGAAGCGCCGATGCTGCAGCCCTCGATGGGCCTCGATCCGGACCGCTTCTCGCTGCTGAAGAAGCCGCTGCGGTAAGGCCACACACTGTCATGCCCCGGCTTGACCGGGGCATCCAGTACGCCGCGGCCCCTCGATAAATCACGACTTTCTCTGGAATACTGGATCGCCCGGTCAAGCCGGGCGACGACAGTTGAGCGCGTGGCCGCAAGTTGAGCACACCTCCGGCATCGACTATGGTCGCCGCTCCCGACCAGGAGCGATGCCATGACAAAACCGCCCTCAAAACGTTTTTCCGCTCCCGCGCTCGCCGACATGCCGGAGGACATCCGCACCCGCATCCTCGCCGTGCAGGAGAAGAGCGGCTTCGTGCCGATCGTGTTTTTGACGCTGGCCTATCGTCCCGACGAGTTCCGCGCCTTCTTCGCCTATCACGACGCGCTGATGGAGAAGGACTCCGGTCTCACCAAGGCCGAGCGCGAGATGATCGTGGTGGCGACGTCGGCGGCCAACCAGTGCCAGTATTGCGTGATCGCCCATGGTGCGATCCTGCGCATTCGCGCCAAGAACCCGCTGATCGCCGACCAGATCGCGATCAACTATCGCAAGGCCGACATCACGCCGCGGCAGACCGCAATGCTGGATTTCGCGATGAAGGTTTCGGCCTCGGCCGAGACGGTGTCGGATTCTGACTTCGCCGCGATCGCGCAGCACGGCTTCAGCGACGACGACATCTGGGACATCGCAGCGATCTCGGCGTTCTTCGCGCTGTCGAACCGGCTGGCCAATGTCACGGGCATGCGTCCGAACGACGAGTTCTATTTGATGGGACGACTCCCGAAGTCGTGATCGCAGCGAGCGCTGCTGCGACGAAGCGCGCAATTGTGCGTGTGTTTACGGTGCATCGAATCAAAATGTTCGTTTTCGGACCTACCGGATTCGTACGGTGTTCCAACACCGGAACGATGCAGCTATCGAAAATCGGCAAGTCGGGCAGAGGTCGCAACGCGACCTCGTGCGAATGATCGCCTCGAGCCGGGCTTTGCAGTCAGTGTCATCGTCGACGCCGGCACGCGCCTTCACCAGAAGGCGGCGGCGTCGCGTGCGAGGACACCACATCATATTGTTAGATGCTCTGAGGCTCGGTCATGCGACTGGCAAACGAAGTGATCAAGCTCCTGGTTCAATCTGCCGGGAGCTGGGTGTTTGAAGGCGATAGGTCCGGTCTCAGCGACCGCGAATGGATGGCCTTTCGCTTCCTCGCACAGGCGAACAAGTTCTCGCGGACGCCGTCTGCGCTCGCCAGCTTTCTCGGTGCAACGCGGAGCACGGCCACCCAGATCGCCGCCGTGCTCGTGAAGAAGGGACTCATCGTCCGCAAGCAATCGGCCGAGGACGGTCGCTCGATTTCGCTGTGCCTTACGGCCCAGGGCGAAAAATTCCTCGAGCGGGACCCTATCAATGCGCTTCGGGACCAGATTTCCGAGCTCGAGCCCGACGACGAGTCGAGGCTGCGCGATGCTCTCCGGAAGATCCTGGTCGGGCTCGAGGTCGCCCAACCCTGGCACCACACCGACGTTTGCGGCCAGTGCATGTTTCTCGCGGAAACCGGCACGGGCAAGGATCGTCAGTTCAAATGCCGATACTTTCGGGAGACGATTGCCGCAAAGGACAGGGCCCAGCTCTGCACGCATTTCGAGAGGCGTGCGAAGCCTCACGAGGCGCAATAGCGGCAAGTTGCGACGCGCCGGCTAACCGTCGTCCGCCGGACCGCACCATCCCGGCAGGTAGATCGCGTCCTTGGTCTTGGCGAACGCCATACCGCGCTCGATCGCCTTGTCGAAATTGGCCTCCACGGCCTTGCGCGACAGCTTGCGGCGCAGAAAATCGGCCCACAAGAACTCGGAGAATGGCGTCGTGTCCTTGGCAAAGCCGCCGAGACGCCTGAGCTCGCCGGCAAGGCTTCGGAACGGATCGTCCTTGAGATCGGCGATCGATTTCGGGATGTCGCGAAAGTGCCTGCGCTCACCCTTGGGATCGTAGGGGTAAACCCAGCGCTTGTTGTCCATCACGCCCCAGAAAGCGTCGCGATCGACCATGGTGAGGTCACCGACGATGGTGACGAACACGTTCTTGACGCCCTCGTCGTGCAAGGCGCGGGCAAGATGGTGATGGTCGATGACATAGTGGCGGTCGTCCGGCCCGTGCACCACGGGGATCATGTGCCGGCCAAGCATCTCCGCCTGCTTCTTCTTGCCGTGTTCGCGCCAGCGCGCGCGCTTCTCCTTCACCTCGCGCATGCCGACCGTCATCTGCGTCGGCCTCAGCGACATGATCGGCACCGGATGCAGGATGGGCTCGCGGGGGTTCGCCATGATCGAATCCTCTCTCTTGGAAAGCTTCCTGGAAGGCTGCCTGGATCGCTGCAAAATGCTGCGGCGCAACCGTGCGCACGTGAAATTGGCGACATGATCTCGAAAGAGAAACTGGAGTGCAGCATGCCAGCATCCCCCACATCTTCCGGAGTGAATTCGCTGGGCGCAATGCACGTTTGCGTTGAGAAGATTTTCTGCAACGCCCAGAGCCCCTGTGCTATCTAAAATATGCTGCTTCGAGAGCTGACACGCGACGATCCCCGGCGATGAAAACCCAGCGGCCCATCACTTCGGACGACGAGCACCAGGTGCTCCAGTTCAGGCCGCGCACCTCGCCAATCCCCTCAGGCCGGCACGGTAGCGGGATCGTTCAGCCCCTGCGCGCCCAGCCCGCCCCGGAGCCGCTCGACCTGTCGCGCTACGAGCTGCCGCGCGACCAGCCGGACGACTTCCGTCACCGGATGCTCGCCAACATTGCCGCGCTGGCGTTCACGATCGCACTGACCGCAATCGGCATCTGGCTTGCCGTGAGCATCGCCGACCTGCGCCGGACCCAGGATTGCGTGCTGATGGGCCGCCGCGACTGCGTGAAGATCACCACGCCGCATATTTAGGCGTTCCAGCCGCAGCTGAGGGCCTGCCCCGCGGCATCCCCAGCCCCGTCTCTCAGCCCGCCCGGCTCCATTGAACTCGGGGCGGCGCTCCGATATACGGGCACTCAACCCTGCCAGAGGGAGTTTGGGGCATCCTTTGGGACGCGATGCCCGCCGATTGCGCCACTCTGGAACATCTGACAAATACCCGCAATATATCAAAGGCTTAGTGATGTCCTCTACATTCGATCAGGTCGCCACGATCATCGCTGAAACCTGCGACATCCCGCGCGACACGATCACGCCGGATAGCCACGCCATCGATGACCTCGGCATCGACAGCCTCGATTTCCTGGACATCGCCTTCGCGATCGACAAGCAGTTCGGCATCAAGCTGCCGCTGGAGAAGTGGACCCAGGAGGTCAACGACGGCAAGGCCACCACCGAGCAGTATTTCGTGCTGAAGAACCTGTGCGCGCGCATCGACGAATTGGTTGCGGCCAAGGGCGCAGGCGCCTAATCGGGCGACCATGCAACTCGAATACTTCCAAATGATCGATCGCATCGTCGACCTCAACGTCGACGAGAAGACGATCGTTGTCGAAGCCACGGTTCCGCAGCAGAGCACCATCTTCGAGGGACACTTCCCGGGCTATCCGTTGATGCCAGGCGTGCTCCTGATCGAATCGATGGCGCAGGCCTCGGGCTGGCTTCTGCGCGGTGCCCTGAAATTCGAGCGCATGCCGATCCTGGCCGCCGTCAAGGAGGGCAAGGTGCGCGGCTCGGTGTTCCCGGGCGACGTCATGACGCTCGAGGCGAGCCTGGCCCATGAGGGCTCGGGCTACGCGATCACCGAGGCGAAGATCAAGGTCGGCGGCAAGCTGCGCGCGAACTCGACGCTCACCTTTACGCTGATCCCCTTCCCCCATCCGGATATGCGCGGGTTCATGGATGCGGCCGCCCAACGCATCGGCTTCCCGCAACAGGCCGTGCCGCCATGACCAATCCCGCTGCGAAGCCCGGCCAGACGGAAGTCTGGATCACCGGCATTGGACTTGCCACCTCGCTCGGCGAGGGCCTCGACGCAAACTGGGCCGCGCTGAACGAGCGCCGCATCAATGTCGACGAGACGAGCTTTGCGCCTTACGTCGTCCACCCGCTGACGCCCGTCAACCTGGATGCGCAGATCCCCAAGAAGGGTGACCAGCGCCAGATGGAAGCCTGGCAGCGCATCGGCACCTATGCCGCCGGGCTGGCGCTGGATTCCGCCGGGATCAAGGGCAACAAGGACATCCTGTCGAAGATCGACATGGTCGTCGCCGCCGGCGGCGGCGAGCGCGATCTCTCGGTCGACACCGGCGTGCTCAACGCCGAGGCCAAGGG
>JAEWBW010000393.1 GCA_023390955.1 Pseudomonadota bacterium | reverse complement strand
GTCTACACCATCACGGCGATCCATCCGCGCGGCGATGACGGCCGTCTGGTCATCGATGCCCGCAACGGACGGATCTTGCGCTTTACGCCGGCCGATGGCTTCGGCCCCGCGAGCGATGAAGGCGCGCTGGAACCCTCGGGCGCCCAAGGCACGGTCCCGCCGACCGCGATCCGCGGCGGCCCGCCGCGCCCGCCGGCCGCAATCCCCCATGTCGCCAGCCGCCGCGTGCCGCTGCCCAAGGCTGCGCCGCCGCGCGGCGAAACACCGGTCGCCGCCGCCAAGCCTGTCGCAAGCGAGCCGGCGCCGGTCCATCCGCAGCACTCAGCCGCCGTGCAACCGCCCAAACAGGCCGAGGTCGCCGGGCCGCCGGCAGCCGCCGCGGCAACCATCGGCCAGGTCAAGCCAGCGCCGACGATCCTGCCGACGCAGGAGATGCCGGCCGCGCAGGGAATGGATTGAAGCTTCATCCCCGGTGTCGTCCTGGCGAAAGCCAGCACCCACACCGCGTGATGTATGAAATGGGCAGGAAGGGAGTAACGACTGGCTCTCGCCAAACCTCTCACCGTGGCTATGGGACCTGGCCTTCGCCAGGACGACGATGGCGAGATGCGAGCGCAATAAAAAACGCCCCGGGGCACCGGGGCGTTTTTCTTGGGAGGTTTGATGTGCTGCGTGTTTACGCGGCGGCCTTGGCCGTCGAGCCTTCGAGCACCGGAGCAGCTTGGGCTGCGGTGTTGATCGCGATCTGGCGGGGCTTCTTGGCCTCGGGAATCTCGCGTACGAGGTCGACATGGAGCAGGCCATTCTCGAGCGAGGCGTCCTTCACCTGCACGAAATCGGCAAGCTGGAAGGCGCGCTCGAAGGCGCGCGCGGCGATGCCGCGGTAAAGCACTTCAGCCTTGCTGTTCTCGTTGGCGACCTTCTCGCCCTTGATCGTCAGCGTGTTTTCCTTCGCGACGATGGAGAGCTCGTCCTTGGAGAAGCCGGAGACCGCAACGGTGATGCGGTAGGCGTTCTCGCCGGTGCGCTCGATGTTGTAGGGGGGATAGCCGGGGCTGCCGTCCGAGTTCGTCTGGTCGAGCAGGTTGAAGAGACGGTCGAAGCCGACGGTCGAACGATAAAACGGCGTGAGGTCATAGGTACGCATAGTCAAAGTCCTCCATTGAGCGACTGTTGATGTAACCCGCCCGCCATCGGGCCGGGCCTAGTCTGTGTGCAGCCTGATGTTCCGGTTCCGAAACACTGGTAGCGGCCTGCACAAGGGTGATATGGGTGAAGCGAGACGGCGTTCAAGAGGGCGAAAACAACGCTCTTTCGGCGCTCCCGCCCCTTGAATCGCAGCACTTTGCACCCACGCATTTTCAGTCATGACGCTGGTCTCGATCCCCGCCAATCCCGTTCCCGAAAACGTCGTCAGCGGCACCATCAAGACGCCTGACGGTGTCGAGTTGCGTTTCGCGCGCTGGGCGCCACCGGCGAACCGCAAGGGCACGGTTTGCGTCTTCACCGGACGCACCGAGCAGATCGAGAAATACTTCGAGACCGTGCGCGATTTGCGCGACCGCGGCTTTGCGGTGGCGATGATCGACTGGCGCGGGCAGGGCCATTCGGCGCGCCGCCTGCGCGATCCGCGCAAGGGCTATGTCCGCGACTTCGCCGACTTCGAGATCGACGTCGAGACCTTCGTGCAGCAGGTGGTGCTGCCGGATTGTCCGCCGCCCTACTTCGCGCTCGCCCATTCGATGGGCGGCGCGGTGATGCTGCGCGTCGCCCATTCCGGCAAGCGCTGGTTCGACCGCATGGTGCTCTCTGCGCCGATGATCGACCTGCCGGGCCGCTCGACGTCGTTGCCGGTGCGCACCTTGCTGAAGACGATGCGCTGGATGGGGCAGGGTGGCCGCTACGTGCCTGGCGGCAGCGATCGTCTCGCGGGCACCGAGCCGTTCATCAACAATCCCCTGACCAGCGATCCCGTGCGCTATGCGCGCAACGCCGCGATCCTCGAGGAGGACCCGACGCTCGGCCTCGCATCGCCGACAGTGGCCTGGGCCGACACCGCGTTTCGCACGATGACCACGTTCAAGGGCCGCGATTACCCGTCCGAGATACGCCAGCCGATTCTGATGCTGGCGGCCTCCAACGACACCATCGTATCGACCGCCGCGATCGAGGAGTTCGCCTATCACTTGCGCGCCGGTTCGCATCTCGTGATCGCCGGCGCCAGGCACGAGATCCTGCAGGAGCAGGACCGCTATCGCTCCCAGTTCTGGGCCGCGTTCGATGCGTTCGTGCCGGGCACGCCGCTGTTTGGGTGAGGTGCTGCGCTCCCTCGCCGTCATTGCGAGGAGCTCTCGCGACGAAGCAATCCAGACTATCTCCGTGGAAATAATCTGGATTGCTTCGCGGAGCCTGTCATCGGGCCGCGCTTCGCGCGGACCCGGTGGCTCGCAATGACGATGTGGATGGACGCGAGCGCCCTACAGCGTCTTCAGATACTCGATCAAATCATACCGCTCGTTGTCGTCCTTGAACACGCGGCCGATCACGCCGGGACGCTTTGCTTCGCCTTCCTTGCGCTCGAAGGAATGGCCGAGCACGCTGTTGCCCCTGATCGGGTCGCTCTCCGTTCCCGCCGAGAACAGCGTTTCACCGGTCTTGCAGGTCTCACCGGCGACAACCGCAAAGCCGACGGTCACGGGGTCATAGTCGCGGCGGCCCATGCAGAATTTTTTCGGCCGCTCCGCCTGCGGCTTCAGCAGCCAGTACAGCGAGGGCACCGAGCCATTGTGCAGATACGGCGCCGTCGCCCAGATGCCGTTGAGCGGCCGCGCGCGGTAGCGCGGCCCCGCCGCCGTGTTGGGGCAGTTCTTGCGCGCCATGTTCCATATCCGCGCGCGCTCGCTCTCCGGGATCTTCTCGTCGTCCATCCATTTGCGGGCGACGAGATCGACCACCGTCATCAGGCCGAGCGCATAGGACATCTCGGTCGGTGAGCTCGCGGTCGAAGAGTCGCATTGCCACCAGGTCTTGAGGTCACCCGTGTTCACTTTCAGGAAGCCGGGCACGTCGACCGTCCTGTTGCCGAGCACCATGGACTGTTCGGGATCCGTCTTGATCTCGCTGGTCGGGATCGTCACCGCGTTCAGCACCTTGCTCTCGCCGCTCGGCTCCCAATGCTTCGAGGACCAGAAGGCGGGCGTGTCCACCGCGGGCAGGTGGCATCCGGCACACATCTCGCTGTAGATCGCGCGGCCGCGTTCGACGCGGTCGGGCTTCAGCTTCCACGCATCGTCGAGAATCTGCGCCGGCCATTTCGGCGCGAGCAGCCCGCCGAACTTCGGCTGGGTGGCGGCATCGGCCACCTTGAACGGATCGGGGCCCCTGAGCATGTCCTCGATCCAGCCGAGCGTGTTGATGTGGACTGAGGACCGCCAGAGCCTGTCCTCGGGATAAGCGTCGGACAGGTTGAGCAGCGCGGTGACGCCGAGCGCTTCGCCGGCATTGCGGATCAGCGGCTGCTCGATCGAGGCGTCATATTGCGCGAACTTGAACCAGGGCACGGTCCAGATCGCGGGGAAGCTGACCGGCGCGTCCTGGGCATGCAGGTTCTTCTCGAACCCTTTGAGTCCGCTCAGGGCGAAATCCTGCGAGAAGACCTGGTTGCCGATGCGGTTGAGGGCGTCGAGGCGGCCAAAACCTTCCTCGGTGTCTTTCTGCTGCTTGTCGTCCCATGTCTTCTTGCCGTCGATCGTCTTTTCGTAGTCCTTGGCCCATCCGATCAGGAAGCTGCCGGTCGCGCTCAGCTTCTGCTTGAGCGCGTCGCGGTCCGCCTTGCTGGCATCGGGGCCGAGCACGCGATCGGCAAAGCGCTTGAAGCGGAACGGGACGTACAGCGTGTAGGCGATCGACAGCCCGGTCGAGAGCTCGAGCTTCTTCAGGTCGGTCATGGCGGCGCCGCCGTCGAAGCGCACGTCCACGCCCTTGTAGTGGATCTGGCCGCTGTGGCAGGCCGCGCAAGTCAACCCGATCATGTCGGGGTCGCGGCGGCCGGTTGCGGGATCGACCACGCCCGTCATCCGCGCGAAGCCGACCGGCAGGCCGTCGACATTCTCCGCCGGCGTCCATCGGGTCGACCAGTCGCCCACCTGCGTGGTCTCGTAGACATTGGCGTAGCCGTAACGGCGTAGCGTCGCGACGTCGGTCTGGATCGACTGCGGGCTCGGGATGAAGCCGAAGCGCTCGAGATAGGCGCTGTCCTTCATCAGGCCCGGCTGGGAGAACAGGCGAAGGCGCGGCTGCTCCAGCGCGATGTACCAGGCATAGGGCACCGGGAAGGTCGCGGTGCCCTGGCTGGCGTGGTGGAACCAGTGTCGGTCTTTCAGCGACCAGTTCTGCTCGAGCCAGAAGGCGGCCGTCGCCGGGGTGACGGTCGGCAAAGGCGGCGGCAGCAGCATTGCGACCTTCGCTGGCAGCACTGCACGAACCTGGTTGGGGAATTCGGCGACCGCAACGAGCGCGACGAGACCGATCGCGAGCAGCAGGGCGGCAAGCTTCAGCGCGCCGCGCATTGTGCGCTGGCAGGCCGACAGCACCGGCTGGTTGACCAGCCGTTGATTGATGCGCGCGGGAAACTGGCGCTCGTTGAACAGCGTGCGCACGTCGGCCACGCTGAGGTAGCGGTCCTCGCCCTCACCCTTGCCCATGATCTTGAGCAGCACGGGCCATTCGAATTTCATCAGCAGCGGGTAGTACCAGCGCGCGGCGCTGCCGGCGCGCTTGAGATTGTCGCGCATGAAGACGTCGATCTCGGAGGCGTTGAGGCCGGGTTCGGTGCCGCCGGCGGGATCCGTGTATGTCCTGCCGTAGCCGGCGAACCGGGCGATCTCGTCCTCGTTGACCTTGCCGTCGACGCCGAGGATGCGCGAACCGGCGCCGAGCTTGTCCAGCGGACCACCGCGCAGCGCATCGAGCTGTGCGCCCGAGAACATGCTCTTCAGGATATGGCCTGCGCCATTGGCGATCAGTGCGACCCCGCGAACTTGGACCTTGGCGAACGACTTCTTCAGCCCGGTCTCGCCGCTCGCATTCGCGATCGTCTGCGACAGCGTGCCCAGCGGGACGGTCCCGCCATCGACGAAGCCCTCGCCGACGAGGCCGCGCAGGAACGGGCAGGGATTGTCCGTCGAGACCTGGATGGAGGGATTCAAGGGGGGCTTCGAAGCGGGTTCGGTCATGGCCCTAATCCTGAAAGCAACGAATCAGTGAAATGCAACGCGCCGATCAAGCGCAGAAAGTCCTAACAAAAAGACAGCGCTGGCCCGGCGGCCCATTCTACTACAGCGTGCAAACGGAAAGTGTGGCCGAATTCACTGTGGAGTCAATAAAGGCGCGTGAGCCCCGGCTGGCCTGCCGCGGCGCGAATGTGAAATCAGGCGCGTTTGACGTCGCTCTGGACGAGGCTCAGCTTGCTGAAGGGCACGCCGGCTTTCAGCAGTCCGTCGCGGTAATGGGCGACATCGGACGCCTGCTTCCAGTGGAAATTCCGCAGGTGCTGCTCGACGGTCAGGCCCGGATAGCTGCTCATGAGCACGCCGGCGGCTTCCGTGGCTTCCCCGACCCGGCCGAGCTGCGCCAGCGCCGCGGCGCGGATCGCCAGCGCCTGCATGTGGTTGGGGGCGACGTAGAGCTGCTCGCGCGCCCATGACAACGTCGCGTCATATTGCCCCAACAGATAATGGCTGAACGCATTCAGCGCGGACCACTGATAGCGCGGATCGCTGTTGTCGCGCTGCGCCGCCATCGAGAACAGCTCGATCGCCTCTCGGTGCTCGCCGATGACGAAATGGCAGATACCGAGCACGCCGCGCGCGCCCATGTCGTAGGGATTGAGCGCGACCGCGCGCTTGGCCGCGTCCATCGCGGCATCGTAATGACCATCCAGCGCGTGCACCCAGGACAGGATCGAGAACGCAAAGGAGGAACGTGGATCGAGCCGGACACTGGTCGCGGCGAGGCTCATCGCCGTCGACCACAATTCGCGCGTCCCTTTCATCCAGCCGAACTGGATGCTCTGCAGCTGGATCGTGGCGAGATAGGCGTGCGCGATCGCCAGCTTCGGATCGAGCGCGATCGCCTCCCTGAACAGCGCGATGGCGGTCTCGAAATCCTCCTTGGTCTGGCGGTAGTAGTGCGACAGTCCCTTGAGGAAGCGATCCCAGGCCGTGACGTCGGTGGTCGGGCGCGCCGGCGCGGAGGCTTCCGCACGGAAGATCTCGGTCGCGATCGCCGCGGACAGGCTGGTCGTGATCTCGTCCTGCATCGCGAAGAGGTCGCCGATGTCGCGGTCGTAGCGGCCGGTCCAGAGCTGTTCGCCGGTCTCCAGCGCGACCAGTTCGGCGGTGACGCGGATCTTGCCGCCGGCGCGCCGCACCGAGCCCTGGATCAAATAGGTGGCGTCGATCTCGCGCGCGATCAGGCGCGTCGAGGTGTTCTTGCCCTTGAAGGCGAAGGTCGAGTTGCGGCTGAGCACGCGATAGAAGGACTGCAGCGCCAGCGCGTGGATCAGATCCTCGGTGAGGCCGTCCGAGAAATACTCGTCGGCGGCATCGCTGAGATTGGCAAAGGGCAGCACGCCGACGATGGCGGTGCGATAGGGCTGTGCCAGCGCCGGGACGTCCTGCACCTTCGGGGCCAGCGCGGAGGTTCCCGTCGGGGTCCAGGTGAAGACGGCGACCTGGTCCTTGATGTTCTTGAAGCGGTGCGTGCCGGCCTCGGCGAGGGGAATGTCGAGATGCCGGCTGGCCTCGCCGTAGGCCTTCGCCGAGATCGCGAACCCGCCGGGGCTCGCCACCGATTCGAGCCGGACGGCAATGTTGACATCGTCACCGAACACTTCGTCCTCATCGGCGATCACGTCGCCCATGTGGATGCCGAGCCGGAACTGCATGGCGCGGTCCGCGGGCAGCTGGTCGTTGCGCTCCGCCATGAGCATCTGCATGGCGATCGCAGCTTCAGTGGCGCCGACGATGCTCGGGAATTCCAGCAGGAACCCGTCGCCGGTGTTTTTGACGAGACGGCCGCCATGATTGAGGATGATCGGATAAATCGCGCTGCGGTGGGCCTTGAAGGCGGCATGGGTGCCGGCCTCGTCGGTGCCCATCATGCGCGAATAGCCGGCGACGTCGGCGCAGACGATGGCGGCCAGGCGTCTTTCCATTTCCTCAGTGCTCCCAGGGATCGTGCACTGGCCACGGCGTGGCACTTGCCCCGAATCCCGCCCTTCACACAGGGTTCTTTATAGAGCACGCGGCGCCGGGCGAAAGTCAGACCGGCGATGCAAATTTGTTACAAATGTACGCATGCGACGCCGTGGACGGCCGGGTGCGAACCGATTAAGCGAGACCGGCCAACATTTGATGCAGGATCGGAGGCGCCGGACATGCTCGGGATACATGAACTCTGGGTGTTCGCCCTGTCGGGCATCCTGCTCAACATTACGCCGGGACCTGACACCGTCTACATCATCGGCCGCAGCCTGCAGATGGGATGGCGGGGCGGCGCCGCGGCCGCGATCGGCATCACCTGCGGCTGCTTATTCCACGTGACGGCAGCGTCCGTCGGGCTGTCGGCGCTGCTGATGGCCTCGTCCACCGCCTTTGCGGTGCTGAAATTCGTCGGCGCAGGCTATCTGCTGTTTACGGGCGTGCAGATGCTGTGGTCGCGGCCGGTGATTCCGGGCGCAGCGACCGAGGTTGCGCCGACGCCGCTGAAGCGGGTGTTCTGGCAAGGCGTGCTGACCAATGCGTTGAACCCCAAGGTGGCGCTTTTCTTCCTCGCCTTCCTGCCTCAATTTGTCGCCGCGGATTCGCAGCAGAAGCCGCTCGCCTTCCTGGTGCTGGGCCTCGTCTTCATCACCACGGGCACGCTGTGGTGCCTGCTGCTGGCGGCCTTCGCATCCCGCGCCGCGCACCGGCTGCGGCAGTCCGAAGG
This sequence comes from Pseudomonadota bacterium, assembly GCA_023390955.1. GTDB lineage: Bacteria > Pseudomonadota > Alphaproteobacteria > Rhizobiales > Xanthobacteraceae > Bradyrhizobium. The sequence continues at coordinate 1,288 of JAEWBW010000393.1, read as the reverse complement.
CATCATCGCCTGGATCAACCGCGCGCTGGGTGGGCTGTTTGTCTATCTGGGAATTCGCGTCGCTTTGCTCGAAGCGCGTTAAGCCAGGTCTTTCACCAGCACGCTGCCGACGAGGTAGACGCCGAGCAGGATCATCGCGATCAGGAACCAGCGGCGGAACGTCTCCGCGGGCATCTTCGAGCGTACCGACTGGCCGATATACATGCCGCCAAAGGCGAAGGCCATGGCGACCGCGCCGGGCACGGCGTTGGCCGGCGTCAGCAATCCGCCCGCGGTGAGGTTGAAGGCCAGCGCCAGCGTCGCTGTCGTGAAGAACACGCCGAGCGCCTGCACCAGCTCGTCCTTCTCCATGCCGATCGCCTGCATGAAGGGCATCGACGGGATCACCTGCACGCCTGTGGAGGCCGAGATCGCGCCGGTGACGACGCCGACCACGCCGCCGACCCATTTCTCGTTCTGCGGCGCGACCTTGAACTGGAACTTGTTCAGCCCGATCACCGCATAGACAACGAGCAGCACGCCGAGCACGAGGGTGCCGTATTGCGCATAGGGGCCGGTGAGCGCGCCGGCATTGGCCCAGCATCCGACCACGGTGCCGATCATCAGCGGCCACAATCGTTTGAGGATGTCGCGCAGATAAGGGCCAGCAAAGGTCTGCCAGATGTTGGTGACGATCGCCGGCACGATGACGATGGCGATCGCCCGTCCCGGCGCCATGCTGACGGCGAGCAGGCCCATCGCCACGGTCGGCAGGCCGAGGCCGATCACGCCCTTGACGAATCCGGCGAGCATGAAGACGGCGGCGATGAGGATGAGCAGCGGGTCGATCATCAGGCCACATTGACCGATCGGCGGCGAAGGCACAATCTGAAGCTTACGGAGATAGCCTTCGTCCTGAACGAAGGCTGGGAGCCCCTGCCATGCGTTTCGACCTCGTCGATCTCCAGCTTTTCATCGCGGTCGCCGATCAGCGCAGCATCACGCGAGGCGCGGAGCGCTCCAATCTGGCGCTGGCCTCGGCCAGCGCGCGCATCAAGGGTCTCGAGGACGCACTCGGCGTTGCGCTGCTCAAGCGCGGCCGCCGCGGCGTCGAATTGACGGCGGCCGGCGAAAGCCTGCTCGATCATGCGCGTCTTGTCATCCACCAGGTCGATGCCATGCGCGGCGACCTCGCGGGCTTTGCCAGCGGCGTTCGCACCAGCGTGCACTTCCTCGCCAACACGTCCGGTCTGTCGGAGCATCTGCCAAAGGCGCTCGCCGGCTTCCTGCGCGAGCATCGCGACGTCGC
>JAEWBW010000369.1 GCA_023390955.1 Pseudomonadota bacterium | reverse complement strand
GCTGCATCGGGGCCGTACATCCTTCGAGGCTCGCTACGCGAGCGCCTCAGGATGACGGGACGAACACATGCAATCTCCACTCACCCCATGCTCGCCCGTATCAGGATCTGAAACACCCGCGCACCAGTCTCGCTCTGGACGTCCAGCATCCAGTCGTCGCCGGGCCGCAGATCTCCGTCGAGGTCGCGGAGGCTTTCGCCGGCGTAGCGGGTGGCGACTTCCCAGGCGGCTTCCTGGTCCGGCAGCTCCTTGCCGAGATCGTCCTGATCCCTGACGCGCGCTCCGCTGCTGACGTTGAAGTAGAACCGGGGCATCGCGACCTCCTGGAAAGCGGAGTCCCGAAGATGAAAGTAACCTATGTTACCCTTGTTCCTATTCGCCGGGGCGGTTTTTAGAGTGGCTACTCGTTGGCATCGAGCTGCCGGCCCTCGCGGTCCATGTGCAGGTAGTTGGCATTGAACAGCCCGGCATCCATCAGCCGTTCCAGGCTCGGAACGGTCAGCATCTTGCCCTTGAGGATGACGAGGTCGGCCGCACGCAGCTCCTGCAAGGTGCGGTTGACATGAACTTTTGAGAGCCCCGTCGCGTCGGCGAGATCGGATTGGGTCAGCGGGAATTCGCAGCTGAGGCCGTCTGTCAGGCCGGCCAGGCGCAGGCGGAAAAAGATCTCGCAGAGAAGATGCGCCATCCGCTCCAACGCGGTGCGCTGCCCGAGATTCATGGTCCATTCGCGCTGGATCGCGGCGTTCACCAGCGTCTCCCACCACAGCGCGGTGGCGATGCGCGGATAGCCAGCGCTGATCTCGTCGAAGAATTCGCGGGAGAGGTCGGCGATGGTCACCTGCGTGATGGTGCCGATCGAGTGATCCATCTCCTTCAGGATGAAGACGTTGAGATCGCACATGTCGCCGGGCAGGAAGAACGACACGATCTGGCGGCGTCCGTCCTCGAGCTGCTTGTAGCGGCAGGCCCAGCCGGAGAGGATCAGGTGCACGTCGCGGGGACGGTCGCCCTCGCGGGTGATGTCGACGCGGGCGGCGAACTTGCGCACGCGTTCGGCCGAGGCGCGGTTGAGCATCGCGCGATCGTCGGGCGAAAGCCGTACGAATTGTTCGAGTTTTCGGATCAACACGGCCACGGGGTTGTCTCCGCGCGTTAAGGCCGGGTTCGACCCCCCCCCCTCAATAACCTATGTTATTATCTTCCCCCGCCAAAAGCCCTCATTCAGGAGATTTTCCTGGTTCCGTCCGGACCGCCGTTCGATCCGTCAGCGGGAGGATCGACCGCGGTGCGCCAGATCTCCTGACCGTTCTCGGTCCTGACCAAAACCTCGTAGCCAAGGCCGATCAACTCGGGACGCGTCTCGCGCACTTCGTGCACGAGTTCACGCGCCACGTTCCTAGCCTGCTCGTCATTGTCGAGGATCGCACCGCTGGCGTCGGTCACACTGGTCGTGTCGACCAGGTCGAAATGATATCGGCGCATGGATCGCAACCTTTCGGACGACGGCCCTGGCCGTTGCCGACGCAGACTGCGCCGGGGCCGCCGCCGGAGGAGCAGTCGGCGTTCCAGGGTGTGAAACCGGCTGCTGCGGAACGACGCGATCCCGATGGGCTCGTTCCTATTTTGTCGCGGCGTTATCATTCGTTAGCGACCGCGCCCGCCATCACCACCATCGTGTGGTCCCGATGGGGGAGAGCGATGCCGGTATTTCAACAGGCGTGCGTCGTGGCAGCGATGACCGGATTGATGGTTTTCCTCATCGCCGGCCTGATGCTGCTGGTCTTGTAGTCGTCTATCTGAGCGAAGCCCGCGCTTGCGTCGGCTGGTCGCGCGCGGCGACCGTTCGTTCGATCGTAACGACGACCGCGCACGACGGTGCGGTTGCCAGCGCCAGCCATTTGCGGGCTTCTTCGGTCCAGCGCTGGCAATCGAGCGGATCGGCCTCGGCCTTGGCGAAATAGGCCGAAGCCTGCAACAGGCAGGCCGCTTTGCGATCCACGGCGTCTACTCCGCGTGCGGTTCGTGGGGCGCCAACAGCCATCCGTTGATGCGTCGTGCAACCTCGGCCTGGCGCGCCTTCTGCAACAGGCCATCCCGCTCCGTTCCCTGCGGAAGCTCTGCGGCTGCCGTACGCGCCGCGTCAGCGGCATGTTGCAGGCGGTCATCGAAAGAGAGCGTTTGCTTTCGGCGATTGCGCTTCTTGGTCATGGAAACCTCCGTGCTGGTTTCCATGCTGCGCCTCGACAGCTGTGTGGTCGCTAACGTGAGTTATTCGATCGCAATGAATAAGTTCGAGTTCCGGAGGAACAATTTCATCGCGCCCCGCGGCTCACGAGAAGAACGCGATCTTCTCGGCCTGCGTCATGCGACGGATCGGCCCCAGCGGATCGTTGGCGGCGCGTGGCTTCTGCAGCATGCCGCTGGCCAGGATGGTCGCGCCCAGCGACTGTTCCGAGGACGTCTGGAAGGCTGTTTCTGCGACCGGCGAGGGCATGGGCAGCGAGGTCGCCTGCATCATCTCCGGCGCGATCTGCGCTGCCGGCCGTTCCATCACGGCAACCGCGGCTTCCGCGATGGCCTCGCGCAACTGCGCGAAGGATTCGGCCGGGAGCGGTGTGGCGGCAACCGGCTCGTCCATCACCGGCTCTTCCATGACCGGCGCTTCTTCGATGGCCATCGGCTCCGGAGCGACCGGCTCCTGCAAGGCCGGCTCATTCATCACCGGCTCTTGTGCCATCGGTTCCTGATGCGCGGCCGCGACCTCGGGCGGTGCGTCGAACACCTCGTCAAAGTCCGGATCGGGCGCGGCCATCTCCAGCGCGATTCGCGCCAGTACGGCCTCGTCTTCAGCATCCGCCGCAGCGTCGAGCGGAAACTCGTCCATCACCTCGTTGGCGGCAATCGGCTCGACCATCGCCTCGTCGATCGCGGGATGGCTCTCGGCGAACTCGGCGATGTCGGTCTCGACCGTCGGCGCGCTGGCTTCGACCACATCCATCGTGTCGCTGAGGGCTTCCGGAGCGACCATCGCCTCGGGTGCGGGCGCCGCAGCGACAGGCTCGGGCATCTCGGCAGCGACAGTGGGCGGCTCGCTAGCAACCGTGGCAGCCTCGGCGACCACGGGCGCTGCTTCAGCGACGGTCGGCGCCTCAGCGGCGGCTGCGGAACGCGCGGCCGCCGGCTGGCTCGCCGCGGTCTCGCCGCCGTCGGTTTCCGCGATTCGGTCGCGCAGCAGGTCGAAGGCCGCCTTGAGCTCGGGGCGCGGGTCGACAGCGGTGATCTCGGCGCAGGCGCTCTCGATCGCAGCGAGCTGCGAATCAATGAGATCGCAGATTCGCCCGTCGGCGCCGATCTCGCGCCAACGCCAGGAGATCTCCCGGATGATGCGCAGGCCGCGGTCGATCGGTGCAACGCGCGTCCCGAGTGTCGCCGGATCGAAGGCTGCAGTGGCGGTGGTTTCGGCATCGGCGACCGCGCGGCGGATCGCGGCGAGCGCTTCGGGCAGGCGGTCGATGACGACAGGTTGCCGCTGTGCCGCAATGGTTTCTTCGATTTTCGCGACGGCGTCGAGCACCATGCGCGTGTCGGCATTGCGGTTGCGCTTGGCGTATTCGCCAAGGAACCAGCGGCCGCGCGCGGTCTCCATGAACGCTTCGCTGATCGCGTCGTAGTCGGCCTCGTTCGGCTGCGCCGCACGGGCGGACATCGGCGAGAGGGCAAATGCTTCGTTGGCCATAGCAGTCTCGTCGGCAATCTCGTCGCGCAAATCAAAGCGCATTACGCTAACGATCATCACGATATCGACCGAATCGCAATTGAATTGATGCCGCCCGAATCACAAATCCCCACAGCAACATCGCAAGGCCGCCGATTCGCGGTGCGCTTGGCACTGTTCTACAGCACCTCCTTCGGCGTGATCGGCACGCATCTGCCGTTCTTTCCAGTGTGGCTGAAGGCCGTCGGCATCGATCCCGCGTGGATCGGAATCATCTGTGCCGTGCCTGCCGTCACGCGCTTCACCACGCTGCCGATCGTGACTGGATTGGCCGAACGGCGGCATGCGGTGCGCGCCGCGATGATCCTCACCGCGATTGCGGCAGCGGCCGGATTTGCGTTGGTCGGGACACAGCATCATCCGATACCGGTGCTGCTGCTCTACATCGTGACGAGCTGCTTCTGGACTCCGCTGCTGCCGCTCACTGATGCCTATGCGCTGCGCGGCGTCGCTCGCTACGGCCTCGACTACGGTCCGCTGCGCCTGTGGGGATCGGTCGCCTTCATCGTCGGCGCGCTCGCATGCGGCCTTTTGGTCGACATGATCGACGCGCGCGAGCTGATCTGGGTCATCGCCGCGCTCGCGGTGGTGGCGGCGCTCACCGGCCTGTCGCTGCAGCCGCTCGACGATATCAGGCGCAAGACTGCGGTTGCAGGCCTCGGCAAGCGGCTGCTGCGCGACCGGAGCTTCCTTGCCATCATCGCGTCTGCGGCGCTGATCCAGAGCAGCCACGTCGCCTATTACACCTTCGCCTCGATCAACTGGCAGGCGCACGGCTTTGGCGGATTGACGATCGCGGGGCTGTGGGCGCTCGGCGTGGTCGCGGAGATCATCGTGTTCGCGATCTCGCCGCGGCTGTCGCTGCATCCGGTGTGGCTGGTCGTGATCGGCGGGGTCTGCGCGGTGGCGCGCTGGTCGATCACCGCGATCGAACCGCATGTCGTGGTGCTCGCGCTGATCCAGCTCGGACACGGGGCGACCTATGGGCTGACGCAAGTCGGCGTGATGAACCTCCTGGTGCATCACGTCCCGCCGCACCAGATGGCGCGCGGGCAGGGCTATTACGCAGCCACCAATGGCTTGCTCGCTTCGACGACGTCGATCATCTCAGGCGCGATCTATGCGCGCTATGGCGAGGGGCTCTACTTCGTGATGGCTGTGATGGCGGGCGCCGGCGCCGCCTTGATGTGGTCGGCGCGGCACCGGCTGATCACTCATCCCCAGAGCGAGGCGTCCGGCGGATAGACGAGGCTGTCGTCATAGCGCAAGCCGTTGTCGCGGTCCCGGGCGAGCAACAGCGGACCGTCGAGATCGACGAAGCGCGCCTGCGGTGTCACCAGCATGGCCGGCGCCATCGACAGCGAGGTCGCGACCATGCAGCCGATCATGATCTCGAAGCCGAGCGCCTGCGCCGCGTCGGCCATGGCCAGTGCCTCGGTGAGGCCGCCGGTCTTGTCGAGCTTGATGTTGACGGCGTCATAGCGGTCGCGGAGCGGCGCGAGCGAGTTGCGGTCGTGGACGCTCTCGTCGGCGCAGACGGAGAGCGGTCGCTTGATGCGCGCCAGCGCCTCGTCCTGGCCTGCCGGCAACGGCTGCTCCACCAGCGTGACGCCGACATCGGCGCAGGCGGCGAGGTTCTGTTCCAGATTGGCAACCGTCCAGGCCTCGTTGGCGTCGACGATCAGCTCCGACTCGGGGACGGCCTTGCGCACCGCCGCGATCCGCGCGGCATCGCCGTCACCGCCGAGCTTGATCTTGAGCAGGGGCCGGTGCGCGGCGTTCCCCGCTGCCGCAGCCATCGCCTCGGGGGTACCCAACGAGATCGTGAACGCGGTGGTGCGCTCTCCAGGGGTAGGCCGCTCGAGCAGGTTCCACGCACGCAACCCGGCCTGCTTGGCCTCCAGATCGATCAGGGCACAATCCAGGGCGTTGCGGGCCGCGCCGGTCGGCATGGCGGCCTGGAGGGCTTCCCGGTCGAGGCCGCTGCTAATGGCGTCCTGCATGGCCTGGAGAGCGGCCAAAGTCGCTTCAGGGGTCTCGCCATAGCGCGGATAGGGCACGCATTCGCCGCGGCCCGTCAGGCCGTTTCGGCTGATCTCGGCCACGACGGTAACCGCTTCCGTCTTGGCGCCCCGACTGATGGTGAAAGTCCCTGCGATCGGAAAGCGCTCGATTCGCGCGATCAAAAATGGGGCCGAGGTCGAAGTCATTTAAAACTCTGGCAATTTTGAACCGGTAGACTACCTGATCCAACTAACAAGGGCCGGTCGGGGCTACCTTCTCTAGGTAAGGGCGCGTGCGCAACCATCACTTTTCTTCTGCCTCGCTTGGGGAGCAGGCATCTTGAGCGGCGATCCGAAGCTGGAAAGGATCGCCAAGGGCAATGCGCTTGCGCTGTGCGCCACCGGGACCTGGACCGCGACCTTTGCGCCGGTCCTTGAGCGCATCGTGGCCGATGCAGAGAAGCTCGCCGGCAGCTCACAAAGCGTCTTCATCGACGTCTCCGAGGTCGCCAAGCTCGATACCTTCGGTGCCTGGCTGATCGAGCGGCTGCGCCGCAGCCTGACCCAAGGCGCGGTCGAGGCCCAGATCGCGGGCCTCTCGACCAATTATGCGAGCCTGGTCGACGAGGTGCGGCGGGTGAAGGCTGCCACCGTGATCGAAGGCAGCGCGGTGACCATCTCCGGCATGCTGGAGCAGATCGGCCGCGGCGTGGCCGGCGTCGGTGGGACGGTCGCGAGCCTGGTCGACATGCTCGGCGCGGTGCTGGCGGCCTACGGACGCGTGCTGATCCGGCCGCGCTCGTTCCGGCTGACCTCGACCGTGCACCATCTCGAGCAGGTCTGCTGGCGCGCGGTGCCGATCATTGTGCTCATCACCTTCCTGATCGGCTGCATCATCGCCCAGCAGGGCATCTTCCATTTCCGCAGGTTCGGCGCCGACATCTTTGTCGTCGACATGCTCGGCGTCCTCGTGCTGCGCGAGATCGGCGTGCTGCTGGTCGCCATCATGGTCGCCGGCCGCTCCGGCAGCGCCTACACGGCCGAACTCGGTTCGATGAAGATGCGCGAGGAGATCGACGCGCTGCGCACCATGGGCTTCGACCCGATCGAGGTTCTGGTGCTGCCGCGCATGATGGCGCTGGTGCTGGCGCTGCCGATTCTCGCCTTCCTCGGCGCAATGGCCGCGCTCTATGGCGGCGGTCTCGTCGCCTGGCTCTATGGTGGCGTCGATCCCGAGGCCTTCCTGCTGCGCCTGCGCGACGCGATCTCGATCGACCATTTCATCGTCGGCATCGTCAAGGCGCCGGTGATGGCAGCCGTGATCGGCATCGTCGCCTGCGTCGAGGGGCTCGCGGTGCAGGGCAGCGCGGAATCGCTCGGCCAGCACACGACCTCGTCGGTGGTGAAGGGAATCTTCTTCGTCATCGTCATGGACGGCGTTTTCGCCATCTTCTTTGCCGCGATCGGAATGTGACGATGGCCGACATCCAAACCAAGCCGCAACCGAACGGGCACGATCCCATCATCCGCGTGCGCGGCATCACCGTGCAGTTCGGCGCCACGCGCGTGCTCGATAGCCTCGACCTCGACGTCAAGCGCGGCGAGATCCTCGGCTTCGTCGGTCCCTCCGGCGCCGGCAAGTCCGTGCTGACGCGGACCATCATTGGGCTCGTGCCCAAGGTTGCCGGCCGCATCGAGGTCTTCGGGGTCGATCTGGATTCCTCCAACACCTCCGAGCGTCGCGGCGTCGAGCGGCGCTGGGGCGTGCTGTTTCAGCAGGGCGCGTTGTTCTCCTCGCTCACGGTGCGGCAGAACATCCAGTTTCCGATGCGCGAGTATCTCAACGTCTCGCAGAAGCTGATGGACGAGGTCACCATGGCCAAGCTCGCGATGGTCGGCCTCAAGCCCGAGGCGGCCGATCGGTTTCCGTCGGAACTTTCGGGCGGCATGATCAAGCGCGTGGCGCTGGCGCGCGCGCTGTCGCTCGATCCGGACCTCGTCTTCCTGGACGAGCCGACCTCGGGCCTCGATCCGATCGGCGCTGGCGACTTCGACGAGCTGGTGCGGACGCTGCAGCGTACTTTGGGGCTCACCGTTTTCATGGTAACCCACGATCTCGACAGTCTTTATACCGCATGCGACCGCATCGCCGTTTTAGGGAACGGTAAGATCATTGCGGCAGGGTCGATTGCCGACATGCAGGCCTCGCAGCATCCCTGGCTGAGGCAATATTTCCATGGCAAGCGCGCCCGCGCGGTCATGAGCTGAGTTAGCCGGAGTATCTGATGGAAACGCGGGCGAACTACATCCTGATTGGCTCCTTCACGCTGGCGGTGATCGCGTCTGCGATCGGCTTCGTGCTGTGGTTTCAGTCGCTGCACACCACCAAGCAGCGCAGTCCGCTCCGCATTGTCTTCGAGGGGCCGGCGGCCGGCCTGCGCAATGGCGGCAGTGTGAACTTCAACGGTATCCGGGTGGGTGAAGTCGTCTCGGTGAAGCTCGACAACCCGCGGCGGGTTGTCGCACTCGCCATGGTCGAGAACAATGCGCCGATCCGCAAGGACACGCTGGTCGGCCTCGAATTCCAGGGCCTGACCGGCGTTGCCGCGATCTCGCTCAAGGGCGGCGAGGAGGCTGCGCCCGCGCCGCCGCTCGCCGAGGACGGCATCCCGACGCTCAACGCCGATCCCACCAAGCTGCAGGACGTCACCGAGGCGATCCGCGGCACGCTTCAGAACATCAACAAGCTCGTCGCCGACAACCAGGAGTCGGTGAACAAGTCGCTCAAGAACCTCGAGACCTTCACCTCGTCGCTCGCGCGCAACTCCGAGCGCATCGACGCCGTCATGGCCAAGGTCGATGGCGTGATGCTGAAGGCCGACAGCCTGATGCTCGGGCTCAACACGCTTGCCGGTGGCAAGGATGGCGGCGAGCTGTTCCAGGCGGTGAAGTCGATCCGCGAGCTCGCCGACGATTTCGACAAGCGTTCGGGTGCGCTGATGGCCGATGGCCGCCGTACGCTCGGCGACATCAGCCGCGCCGTGAACAATTTCGACCGCAACCCGACCCGCGTCCTGTTCGGCGCCAGCAACGCGCAGCCGGCACCGGCGCCTGCAGAACCGCCGAAGCCTGCGACGCCGCCGAGGCGGCAGTAAGCCGTCCATCAGTTCCCGCCGTCATTGCGAGCGCAAGCGAAGCAATCCAGACTGTCTCCCAGGAAGCAGTCTGGATTGCTCCGTCGCTGCGCGCCTCGCAATGACGCCTGTTGCATCGACGCTGCTGGTAGTCCCGTCATCCTGAGGTGCGAGCCGCGCGACGCAACGCGGCGCGCGGGGAGCCTCGAAGGATGCACGGCCAAGCTGCAGCCGGGCTGTCGCCCTTCGAGGCCTCCGCTGCGCTACGGCACCTCAGGGTGACGAGATGGATCGATGCGTGCGGCGCCGCCGTCGCTCTGGCAATCGGGACCTTTCCCGCATTCCGCTGCGCTCCAGGCGAGCTACGATCGCTCCAACCCCCAAACGAAAACGGAGGCCGTGAGGCCTCCGTTCGCATTCCATGTTCGTGATCGCTACGGCCGCTTATCCCAGCCGGCCTGCCGCGTGGGCGAGCAGGGTGTAGACCAGGCCCGTCTCCGAGGTGAGGTGGCTGCGCAGCTCCTGCTGGCCGCGGCCGTCGCGGGCGACTTCGTCGAGCAGGCGTTCGAACTCCGCGATGTAGCGGTCGACGGTCTGCTTGAAGTTGCGGTCGGCGCGATACTTGCGGGCGACCTCATCGAAGGCCTTCTGGCCGGCGGGCGTGTACAGGCGCTTGGTGAAGGCCTTGTTCTCGCCGCGCTGGTAACGGTCCCACATCTCGGCGGCGAGGTTGCGGTCCATCAGCCGGCCGATGTCGAGCGACAGCGATTCCAGCGGATTGCTGCTGGCCTGCGGTGCCTGCGGCTGCGGCGCGGGTGCCTGGCGGCCACGCGGAGCCTCACGGCCGGTCGGTGCGCCCTGGTTGGCGTCCGTGCGGTTCAGGAGGTCCGACAGCCAGCCGTCACGGCCCTGTTCGTTGCCGGCGGCAGGCGCAACCGGCGGCGCTTCGGTGCGGCGCGAGGAGGCGGGCATGCCGAGATCCGGCGGCGGCAGGGTCGAGGCACTGCCGGTGTCGCGCATCCGCGTTTCGGTGCCGCGGCTGGCGACGGCGGTCGCCATCATCGGCTCTTCCTGGCGCTGCTGCACGCTGGCGCGAGCCGTCGTGGAGACGTCGAGGCCACGGCCGTGCTGGGCCACGATGCGGTTGAGCTCGGCGAGCGCCTCGATCTGGTCGACGATCACCTTGCGCATCTGCGCAGTGCTCTCGGCGGCCTCCTGCGGCATCTCGAGCACGCCGCGGCGCAGCTCGTTGCGGGTGGCTTCGAGCTCGTTGTGCATCTCGAAGGCCATCTGCTTCATGCTGGAGACGAGGTTGGCGAACTTCTCCGTCGACTGCTTGAACATCGCATCCGCCTCGTCGGTGGTCTGGCGGTAGATGTCGTGCATGGCGTCGATGGTCTGCCGGTGCTCCTCTTCCGAGGCCACGCGCACCGCCTCGAACTGGCGGGTGATCGCGGCCGAGCCGGCGCCGGCGGTCTCCGCGACGACGCGGGCGATGTCGCGGGCACGCTCTTCGGCGGCGGCCAGCGATTCATCGAGCAGGCCGGTGAAGCGCGACAGCCGCTGGTCGAGGTCGGCGGTGCGCAGGTCGATCGTGGTGACGAGCGATTCCAGCGCCTGCTTGCGCTCGGCGAGCGAGGCGGTGGTGTTCTTGTTGCTCGCTTCCACGACCTGCGCCGCGTCGACCAGCGCCTTGCCATGCGCGTCGAACTGGCTCGACAGCTCGCCGAGGTCGGTCAGCGCCTTGGTGGTCTTGACGTTGAAGACGTTGAGCTGGTCTTCCAGCGTCTGGGTCGCCGCGCCGTTGCGCGAGGTGACGTCGTTCATCGCCGAGACGAAGTCGGCAACGCGGGTCACGAGAGCACGCTCCAGCGAGTTGAGGTTGTCGTGCGCACCGGTCAGCACCTCCTGGAGGAGGATGTTGCCTTCGCGCAGACGCTCGAACAGGGCGACAGTGTCGGTGCGCAGGATCTTGCTGGTTTCCTGCATCTCGGTGACCGCCGCGATCGAGACCTGTCGCGACTGGTCGATGGCCGAGCGCGAGGCCGCCTCGAGGTCCTTGAGCGACTTGTTGACCGCGCCGGTTGCGAGCTCGCTCGCCGAGTTGATGGTCCGCGCCACTTCCGTGCCGTTGCCCATCATCGACTGCGAGAACGCCTGGCCGCGCGTTTCGATCGACTTCAGCGCGTCCGAGGTGACGCGGTCGATGTCGAGCGTGAGCTGGCTGGTCTTGGAGCCGATCGCGTCCACCAGCGCACCGCGCTTGGAGTCTATCATGCTGGTCAGGCGATCGGCCTGCTGCTGCACATAGGTGACGATCTCGTCGGTCTTCGACGTCATGGCCTGGCCGAACGAACCGCTGGCGGCGAGCACCGAGCGCTCGACGTCGGCCGAGTTCGACTTGACCCGTGCACTCGCCTCGTTGGAGGCGGTGATCAGGGCGTTCTGCGCGTTGAGGGCGCTGGCCTGGATGTCGTTGGTCGCGTTCGCGGTCGCGGTGCCGAGCGAGCGCTCGATCTCGGTGGAGATCGTGCGGATCTGGCTGGCGGCATCCGCCGAGGTCGCGGTCAGCGAGGTCTGGGCCTCACGTGCGCTGTTGAGGATCGAGGCCGCGGCGTCGGCGCCAACGGCCGTCAGCGTGCGCTCGACATCGGTCGCCAGGTTCTTGACGTGGCTGGCGGCTTCCGACGAGGCGGTGACGAGGCTGGTCTGGGCGTCGCGGACACCTGCGGTCAGTGCCTCGATGGTCGCGCCGCCGGCCATGGCCAGCGAACGCTGCATCTCGGCGGCGAGCGACTTGACCTGACCGGTCTGGTCGGCCGAGACCGCGAGCAGGGTGCTCTGGGCGTCGCGGGCGCTGGTCGTGATCGTCTCGGCGGCCGACATGCCGGCCTGCGAGAGCGAGCGCTGCACTTCGGCTGCGAGCGACTTGACCTGTCCGGCCGCATCCGTGGACGCGGTGACGAGGGTGGTCTGGGCCTCGCGGGCGCCGGCCATGATGGACTCGGCGGTGGAGGTGCCGGCCATCGAGAGCGAGCGCTGCACGTCGGAGGAGATCGCCTTGAGCTGGTTGGCGGTCTCGCCCGAGGCGGCGATCAGGGTGCTCTGCGCCTCGCGGGCGCTGGTGGTGAGCGTCTCGGCGGTGGTGGTGCCGGCCATCGACAGCGACCGCTGGACGTCGGACGACAGCGCCTTGATCTGGTTGGCGGTCTCGGTCGAGGCCGCAATCAGCGCGCCCTGGGCATCGCGTGCGCCGGCGGTGATCGCCTCGGCCGTGGTGGTGCCGGCCATCGAGAGCGAGCGCTGCACGTCGGCGGTGAGCGTCTTGACGTGGCTGGCCGCATCCGAGGACGCGGTGACGAGCACGGTCTGAACCTCGCGTGCGCCGGCCAGGATCGAGGCCGCGGTGGCGGAGCCTGCCGCCGACAGCGTGCGCTCGACGTCGGCCGAGAGCGACTTGATCTGGCTGGAGGACTCGCCGGACGCGGCGACGAGGGTCGCCTGCGCCTCGCGGGCGCTGGTCAAGATCGAGTTCGCGGCGCCGGTGCCGACCGCGGTCAGCGCGCGCTCGACTTCGGACGAGGTCATCTGCAGCTGGGCGTTGACGTCGGCCGAGACCGTCATCAGCGACTGCTGGGCGGTGCGCGCGCCGGTCTGGATCGTTTCGCTGGTGTTGACCACGAGGTTGGTCAGCGAGCGTTCGGCATCCTCGACATGCGAGCGGATGGTGGAGGAGATCATCTCGGCGCGGGACATCATGTCCTCGCTGGCCTGGCGGCCGCTGCTCTCGATGCGGCCGGCGACCGCCTCGACACGCGAGCCGAGCAGGTCCTCGAACTGCGCCACGCGCACGTCGATGTCGTTGGCGACCGAGCCGACCTTGGTCTCGATGGCCTGGCGGATGTCCTGGAAGCGGGCCGTGACCGTGTCGGTCAGGTGCATGCTGCGGCCGTCGATGACCTCGGTGACGCCGGTGATGCGGCGGTCGACGGCTTCGATCGCCTGCGCGGTACCGTCGGAGAGGGTCGAGGTCAGCAAAGTCAGACGCGAGTCCACCGACTGCACGGCCTGGGCGGCGGTGCCGACCAGCGAGGTCGTGAGCACGGTGAGGCGCGTGTCGATCGAGTGGATCGCCTGCGAGGCGTTCTCGGTGAGCGACGTCGTCAGGTGGGTGAAGCGGGAGTCGATCGACTGGATCGCCTGCGACGCGCCGTCGGTCAGCGACGAGGCCAGCGAGCCGAGGCGGCTGTCGATGGTCTCGGTCACGGCCTTGGCGCGGCTGTCGAACGACTGCTCGAGCGCGGAGACGCGGCCGCCGAGCTGGTTGTCGAAGGTCTTGATGTGGCTTTCGATCGTGCTGTCGAGGCTGTTGATCTTGCCGTTGAGCGACGTGTCGAGGTTGGAGACGCGGTCGCCGAGCGTGGTTTCGAACTGAACCAGGCGCTGGTCGAGCGCAGCCGTGATCTCGCCGCCGTTCGAGGTGAGGCGGGTGTCGAAATTGTCGACATAG
>JAEWBW010000352.1 GCA_023390955.1 Pseudomonadota bacterium | reverse complement strand
TGCTTGGCCCAATAGGCCGCGCGATCCGCGTAACGGACGTCCCACTTGCCGTGGTCGGCGCCGCTGAAGCTCAGGTCCGCGAACGCCGCTTGTGAGACGCGCACCGAGTCGGTTGCCCATGCTGCGGCGAACGTATCGATCGATCCGGTGGTGGCTTCGACAGCCTTCGCCTTCTTGACCAGCTCGGGACTCGCGCGCTCGCCGAGCTCGGCCGGAATTGCATCCCATTCCGAATGGAGATTGCTATCGGCATCGAGGATGAAATTGCCGCCGTGCGTCTCGGTGGAATCGTCGAGCCCGCCCTTGTCCGGATTCACGAGCTGGCCGGCCCGGTCGAGATAGACCGCGCCGACATGCAGGGGCTGGTGCAGGTCGCCGAGGAAATGCGCCAGCAGCAACAGCGCCTCCTTCTTGTCGCGAATGGAGAACGGCAAGGGGCTCGGTCGCCCGCGGAGCACCGCGATCGCCGCGTTGATCGCACTGACCACGTCATGATCGCTGGTGCCGGCATAGCTGCGGCTGTAGTCGTCGTGTTGGATGGTGACGTCGGCGAAATGATAGGCCTCGTTGCAGCCATGGTCCTTCGCATAGTCGCAATTGTGCCAGTTGCGGGCGACGTAGTCCTCCATGCGCGCGATCTCGGCGGGGGTCTCGAACGCCGTGCAGGGAATCCGGTATTCGGGCTTGCTGGGTGCATATTTGAACGTGCCGTCGGGCAATCGCGTCACGCTGCGTATGCAATCGGCCCACGGGCCGGCGACGCGAAGCTCGAAGCCGAGGATCTCGGCGACCTGTTTCCTGGCGTTCGATCCGAGCAGCTGGTCGGCGATCGAGCCCGTCACCTCATGGCCCTGATAGGCCCAGGCGAAGGCGCGCTCGCTGAAGGTCATGAGGGCGATGAAAGCAACGACGACGATCCGCGCGTGCATTGAAGCCTCCCCAAAAGCCATGCCGCCTGCGCGGCTCCCCGCGATACTACCTTACATCGTATGTAGCTATTGTTGCAATCTGAGACCCGAGCCGGGGGGCGGCGCTAGATCAGCCGCATTCCGCGCAGGCTGGCGTGGCCGGCCTTGCCGACGATGATGTGGTCGTGCACGGCGATCCCCAGCGGCTTTGCGATCTCGATGATGGCCTTGGTCATCTGGATGTCGGCCTGCGACGGGGAGGGGTCTCCGCTTGGATGGTTATGCACCAGGATCAGAGCTGTCGCGGAGAGTTCGAGCGCGCGCTTGATCACCTCGCGCGGATAGACCGGTGTGTGATCGACTGTGCCGGTCTGCTGTACCTCGTCGGCGATCAGCTGGTTGCGCTTGTCGAGAAACAGCAGGCGAAACTGCTCCTTGTCGGCGAACGCCATGCTCGAGCGGCAATAGTCGATTACCTCGTTCCACGATGACAGCGCGTTACGGCCGTTGACCTCGCCCTTGGCGACGCGGCTCGTCGCCGCCGCGATCAGCTTGAGCTGGTTCACCGCCGCCTCGCCAACGCCGTCGACTTCGCGCAGCCGCGCGACGGGTGCGTGGATGACCTCGGCAAACGAGCCAAACGTCTTGATCAGCAGCTTTGCGAGCGGCTTGGTGTCCCGCCGCGGCAGGGCCGGAAACAGCGCCATCTCCAGCAGTTCATAGTCAGAGAGGGCGTCCGCGCCCGCGCTGTAGAAGCGCTCGCGCAGCCGCTCGCGATGGCCGTGATAGTGCGGTAGATCAGCGTCCCCTTCGGCCGATTTGCGCATTTGTGTAGTCACCGAGTATGCTCAGGCCGGTCCCCCGGCGTAGACACATCAAGCATGCGCTTGTAGGTCTCCGCCAGCCGCTGCACGCTTGGGAACAACGACCGCGAAGGGACTGCTGACTTAAAGTCGATCCCATAGATCGGTCGCCTGTTCACATCCTCGCCTTTCCTCGACATCCCGAGCGCCTCACATAGCTTGCGTCCCGGCGTCGTCCAGCCGACTGCAACGATCTCTGTCGCAATGATACCGTGGTCGACGGCATAATGGTAAAGTTTGCCGGCGAATCCTGTCACGAGCCTCTCAAGTGGCTCCTGGAGCAAGCCTTGGCTGTCGCGCCGAAGCTTCGGATCGATCGCGACTGACATCAGGTAGATCCTCAGTTTGCTCTGAGGGTGGAACGCGACAACGTCCGCGGCCTTGATGTCCGCGTCGTCCTTGTTCCCGCGCATGATCTGGTCAAAGCATTCGTCGGTTACCGGCATCGCATTGATATAGCCGCACGCCATGTTGGTCCGGCGATTGAACAGGAACGTGTAGATGTCGGGCTCGATTTCGATCCACTCGTGTCCAAGTCCTTCGGATATTTCTCTGAAACCCTCGAGATTAGAAAAGCAAAGATCGTCGATCTTTCCGGTCGCTGCGAACGCCGCATCGAATAGGTAGACCCCGTCGTCCATGTTTCTTCCATGTCTGACGAGCAGTGGTGACGGCTCTTTACGCAGCACGGGAAGCCAATGGGCTTCGATATGCCGCTTGTGAAAATAATTGCGATGGTCGAACTGCTCGAAACGCTTCTGCAGGATGACGCTGCTCATGGCATGGAAGCCGGACACGCCGCTTAGGGCGGTCCTGTCGACATCCCCGGTTGTTGCCGTTGTCTGGACATCCTTTGGTCCGTACTCGTTGTAGACCAAGTTGACTTGATCCCTATGAAACAGGGTTGACCAGTCGAAGTCGGCCGACAACAAGCTGCCACACAGGACGATCTTGTCGAACCGGATGTCCGGAAATCTTTGCATGGCATGGCCGACCACGTAGGCCGCCGCGCCGTGGGCAATGACCGATGGCCTTGTCATGTAATCGGGCAGGGAAATGTCCATTGCCTTGTCGGCTAGGCTGTCGCTGTAGAAGTCGTAAAATCCGTCGATCTTTTCTTGAGAGAAATCCGGCTTGGTGAGCTGGGTATGGTCAAAGCGGCCGATGTCATAGGCGGCATGATCGATGCGGGACTGAGTGAGCGCATCCGCCAGAGTATTCTGATCTCGGCCTGCTGTGGCTGCCTCATGGACCGACAGAACCAGGAGCGGCCTGTAATAGTCGGTCGCTGCCGGCGGATTGGTACCGGGATTAGATGTCCCGCCGTGCTGCGCCTCCAGACGCTTTAGGATCATCTCGGCGATCGCTTCCGGGCTGCGGTTCTTGATTTCCACATAACCGTCGGTCGGGTGAAGGCCCGGAATGGGGGTGTCGTCGAACCGGAACAAGACGACCTTGTCGCCCTTTTCCATCATCACGTTGCGCAAGACCCGCCACTCGAGGCGACACCAGTCCTTGCGCTCGTAATCTGCGGAGAGGAAAACGGCGATCAGTTCGGATTGCTTGCCGTAGAGCGTCTCAAGATGGAGGTCGAGATCCCGACGACCGAATTCCCCCTCATGGTCGCGATCAAAGAGAACGTGATGAGGCTCGAGTGCTTCGCCAAGGCGGCGTGCGACCCTCTCGACGAAATGGCGCTGTTCGCCGGCAAATGAAAGCGCAACCTTGAAACGGAGAGTCGGATCGGACATCGCATCTCTCGAACAAATGAATGCGAAAATGAGTCAGGAGCGCAATCAAGCTCCAAAACCCCGCAATCATATCGCTGCAATTGCAGATTGCAACGCAAACCACACGCCCTTCGAAGGAGGGAAAATCGGTTGACGTACTTCTCGCGTCTTGCTCCGAAAGGCGAAGATTTCGGCGCTAACCGCGCGGCTTCAGCCCCGGCACCAGCGCGGCCAGCCGGTCCTTGATCTCCGGCCCGAAGCTCGGCGGCTCCATGCCGGCAGGCGGTGGGCCCGGCGGCGGACCGGCACGCCCGACCGTCGTCTCTGCGCGGCGGTCGACGCCGAGCGTCAGCGTCGCAACATAGCGATCGCGTTCCTCCTTCACCGCGCAGAAGGCGCGATGGTCGGGATCGTCGCGTTCGATGATCATGTCGTTGGCGTTGATCACCATGCGCTGCCGCGCGCGATCACCGTAATCGGGCACGCTTGTGTAGATGAACTCGTTCAGCACGTCGGGCAGGAAGGTCTGTCCGGTCAGCACCGTCTTCCGGTCGAGAAACACCTTGAAGTGGATATGGGTGGCGCGGCCGTCATACCAGCCGGGATAGATGGTGTTGAAGGCGACCCAGCCCGCGGCATCGGTTAGCTGGGTGCCGCGCAAAAAGCTCTGGCTGGACGCGTCGATGTCGTGCGCGTCGCCCTGACCCGGGAAGGCCGAGTACAGTCCCTTGGCGTCGCAATGCCAGATGTCGACCCGTGCGCCCGGGATCGCCGTACAGGGGCCGGCCTCGATCACGCGCAGCCGCAGCGTCAGGGGAACGCCGGGCTTGCCGTCGGTGATGTCAGTGCGGACCAGTTTTGGATCGGCATAGAACGGGCCTTCCTCCGCCTGCGGCGTCAGAATGCAGGCCACATCGCTATCCGTTGCGGTGGGAGCGGCCAGCGCGCGCGTCGGCAGCAGGCCTGCGGCACTTGCCGATATCAATCCAAGAAAACCGCGCCGCGTCGACCTGGCCACTCATCTCTCCTGTCACGTTGACGACAAGCGTCATCGGCCAGCAGGATGGCGGGAAAGGGCTGCGAAGATGGCGGCAATCAGCCGATCTGTTTCTCGCCGTGTCGCTCGGACAGCGTGAAGATCTCGACACCCGTGGCGGTGACGCCGACGGAGTGCTCGAACTGCGCCGACAGCGAGCGGTCGCGCGTCACGGCGGTCCAGCCGTCGGAGAGGATCTTCACGTGCGGCTTGCCGAGATTGATCATCGGCTCGATGGTGAAGAACATGCCGGGCTTGAGCAGCACGCCCTCGCCGGGGCGGCCGATATGGATGATGTTCGGCTCGTCGTGGAACATGCGGCCGAGACCATGGCCGCAGAAATCGCGCACCACGCTCATGCCCTGCGGCTCGACAAAACTCTGGATGGCGTGGCCGATGTCGCCGGTGGTGGCGCCGGGCTTGACCGCGGCAATGCCGCGCATCATCGCCTCATAGGTCACCTCGATCAGCCGCTCCGCCTTGCGCGCGATCGGGCCGATCGCATACATGCGGCTGGAATCGCCGTACCAGCCATCGACGATGAAGGTGACGTCGATGTTGACGATGTCGCCTTCCTTCAGCGGACGATCACCGGGCATGCCGTGGCAGACCACGTGGTTGAGCGAGGTGCAGGTCGAGTAGCGATAGCCGCGATACATCAGCGTCGCCGGATAGGCGCCGTGGCTGAACGCGAAGTCGCGGACGAATTCGTCGATGCGGGAGGTCGGCACGCCCGGTCCGACGATGTCGGTGAGCGCGTCGAGGCACTTTGCCACCAGCGCGCCGGCCTTGCGCATGCCGGCAAACGCGCTTGGACCGTGCAGCTTGATCTGGCCGGTCTTGCGCAGGGACGTATCGGTGGCTTCGACGTAGCTCATGCGGGGGTCTTCTGGCGGAAATGTTTGATTTCTGGCCCTAATTTAATGATCGCGGGCCTTCATGCAAGCCAAGCTTGGCGGCCTTGCGCCCAAAAGGTGGCTCAACTCGGGACTTCTACGGTGGTTTCGACCGGAAGTGCGCCGCCGCGGATGCGGATTTCGCGGACCGGATAGGGAACCCGGATTCCTTCGCCCTTGAAGGCGTCCCACAGCGCCAGCATGACGTCGCTCTTGACGCCGTCCATGCCGTCGGGGTCCGCGAGCCAAAGGGTCAGCGCGAACTTCATCCCGGCCTCGGCGAACTCGGTCAAAATGCAGTTCGGCGGCTTGCCCTTCTGCGCGCGGGGATGGGCGGCCGCGGTCTCGGCGGCGAGCTTGCAGACCAGCCTCGGGTCGGCGTCGTAATTGGTGCTGAAGGCGATCTTCACCAGCGTGTTCTTGTCGGTATAGGTCCAGTTGACGACCTTCTGCGTCACCAGGTCCTCGTTCGGCACCAGGAATTCGCGGCCGTCGCCCGCGGCCACCGAGATGTAGCGCGTCTTCATCGCGCTGATGCGCCCGGTGTTGTCGCCGATGGTGACGAGGTCGCCGGGCTTCACTGACTTGTCGGCGAGCAGGATGATGCCCGAGATGAAGTTGGCGACGATCTTCTGCAGGCCGATACCGATACCGACGCCGACCGCGCCGGAGAACACCGCGAGCGCGGACAGGTCGATGCCGACGGCGCCGAGCGCGATCACGATCGCCACCGCAAGCAGCCCGATGCGGATGATCTTGACCAGCAGCACCTGCACCGACGGGGTCAGGTCCGTCGTCGCATTGATCCGGCTCTCGGCGAAATTGCTCGCGATGTTGGTGGCCCAGAGTGCGATCAGCAGCAGCACGCCGGCCTTGATCACCAGCAGCGGCGTCAGCCGCAGACCGCCGAGCACGATCGCGACGGAGTCCAGCAGCTCGATCGTGTTGTCGAGCTGGCCGATGATGGAGAGCGCGGCGACGAACCACGCCGTGATCGACACCGCCTTGACGATGGTGGCGTTGCGCATCACCGAGGTCACCAGCCGGATCACGAGCCAGGCGAAACCGAGCTTGGCCGCGACCATCAGCAGATAGCTGCGGCTCGGCCAGGTCGCGTGATACATCACGATGCGCGAGACGATCACGAGCAGCGTGAACACCGCCGTCGAGGCGCTGGCGACCATCACGCGGACGAAATGGCGGAGCGGTGCCGGCCAGCCCATCGCCAGCGAGGTCATGTCGACGCGGCTGCGGATGGCGGCCTCCGCGGCATAGGCGAGGCCGGCGGCAGCAAGGATCAGGCCGAATTGCAGGTAGAACCAGGGCGAGGAGACTTCGGCGCCAACGCTCCGCGCGGTCGTTTGCAGGAACTCCATGAGGTCATGCGTGGTCATAAACATGGGGCAAATCTCTGGAGCGTGTCTCTTCGCCGGCTGATCAGGCGGATTTGATTCGAGGAGGGCGGTAGAATCCCACAAACAATGCGGGCGGGTCACTGATACACCGCTCTGCGACGCGGGTTAAGGCCGCAAAATACGGGCAGATTGCCGCGAAGGGCAGAAATGGGTTGGCGGGGCAGTGTGACGACGATATGCATGCAAATGCACTGATTTGTATCTTGACGTGAAGGGTGGATGGCTTCTCTCGACTCGGTCAGCATTGCGATTCTGCTCGGCGCCGTCCTGGTGATGGCGGGCATCCTGTCGAGCCTTCTGGCCCTGCGTTTCGGCGCCCCCCTGTTGCTCGTCTTCCTCGCCATCGGCATGCTGGCCGGCGATTCCGGCCCGGGGCAGCTGCAGTTCGACGACGTGCGCACGACCTATCTGGTCGGCTCGGTCGCGCTGGCGCTGATCCTGTTCGACGGCGGCCTGAAGACACGCTTTGCCAGCATCCGCACCGTGCTCGCGCCGTCCATTGTGCTTGCGACCGCGGGTGTGCTGGTGACCGCGATGGTCACCGCGCCCTTCGCCAGATTCGTGCTCGACCTCAACTGGGTCGAATCGCTGCTGGTCGGCGCTGTCGTGGCCTCGACCGATGCAGCCGCCGTGTTTCTGCTGGTGCATACCCAGGGCCTGCGTCTGCGCCCGCGCGTCGGTGCGACGCTTGAGGCGGAATCCGGCACCAACGACCCATTCGCGATCTTCCTCACCTTGATGCTGGTCGAATTCATCTCTCTCGGCACGAGCTCGGCGGTGCATGTGGTGCGGGAGTTCGTCCAGGAGGCGGTGCTTGGCGCGATCGTCGGCGTCATCGGCGGACGGCTCGTGGTGCTGGCGCTGAACCGCGTCGCCCTGCCGCAGGGCCTGCACGCGCCGTTCGTGACGACCGCGGCGCTCGTCATTTTCGGCGGCTCGCAGATCATGCACGCCTCCGGCTTCCTCGCGGTCTATCTCGCCGGTATCATCATCGGCAACCGGCCGACCCGCGCGCATAATTCGGTGGTGACGTTCCTGGACGCTGCGACCTGGCTCGCCCAGATCGTGATGTTCGTGCTGCTCGGCCTGCTCGTCTCGCCGAGCCGGCTCGGCGCGAGCATCCTGCCGGCGATCGGCATCGCCTTCGTGCTGATGCTGGTCGCGCGGCCGATTGCGGTGTTCGCCTGCCTGGCGCCGTTCCGCTTCAACTGGCGCGAGAAGATCTTCATCGCATGGACGGGCCTGCGCGGCGCAGTCGCGATTTTCCTCGCGTCGATCCCGATGCTGGTCGGGTTGTCAAAGGCCTATCTCTATTTCGACGTCGCCTTCGTCGTCGTCATCATCTCGCTGCTGCTGCAGGGCTGGACGCTGGGCCCTGCCGCGCGCTTCCTGCATGTCGCGCTGCCGCGCGCCGAGCGCGGCCCGCGCCGCGTCGAGCTGGACCTGCCCGGCCAGCTCGAGCAGCAGTTGGTCGGCTATTCGGTGCGGCCAAGGAGCCTGTACTTCCGCCGCGGCCTGATCCCGTCCTGGTCGAAGCCGACGCTGGTGATCCGCAACGAGAACATCCTGACGCCGGCCGAGGCCGATCCGATCGCGCCCGGCGACTACATCTATCTGCTGGCGCCGCCCGAAAAGGCCGAGGCGCTCGACCGCTTCTTCGTCGACATGCAGCCGAGCTCGGCGCCCGACCCGCATCTGCTCGGCGACTTCATGGTCTCCGGCGAGCACACGCTGGCAGAGGTCGCCGGCATTTACGGCGTCCAGGTGGACGAGGAAACAGCCAAGCTGACCCTGGCCGATTATTTCGACGTCCATCTCGATCGCGCGCCCAAGGAAGGCGCCGAGCTGGCGCTTGATACGATCGTGCTGGTCGCGCGCTCGATCTCGGGGGGGCGCGTCAGCGTCGTCGGCCTGCGCCTGCCCGAAGACGACGAGACCTCCGCGCCACTGACGCGCATGCAGGTTTTCAAGCGCAAGCTCGGGGATGTCTGGACGTCGGTCGCGGGAGTCTGATCCAGCGCGCTGGACCTACGCCAGCACCTTCACCCCGCCGAACGATGTCACGCGGCCCTGCCGCAGCATTACGATTTGCGTTGCGAGCTGGCGCAGCTCGGCGACGTCGTGACTGACATAGACCATGGGGATGTTGGCCTCGTCGCGCAGCCGCACCAGGTAGGGCAGGATCTCGAGCTTGCGGGCATCGTCGAGCGCGCCGAGAGGCTCGTCGAGCAACAGCAGTCGCGGCTTCGACAGCAGCGCACGCCCGAGCGCGACGCGCTGGCGCTCGCCGCCGGAGAGCTTTCCGGGGCGGCGGTCCAACAGCGCGCCGATGTCGAGCAACTCGACGACGCGCTTGTGCTGCGCGGGGTCCTCGGCGAGGCCGTTCATCCGCCGTCCGTAATCGAGATTCTGCGCGACGTTGAGATGCGGAAACAGTCGTGCGTCCTGGAAGACGTAGCCGATGCGGCGGCGATAGGTGGGCACATGGATGCCGGCCGCCGTGTCATCGACGGTCTCGCTGTCGATCACGATCGTGCCGCGGTCGGGCCGCAGCAGGCCTGCGATCATGTTGACCAGCGAGGTCTTGCCGGCGCCGGAGGCGCCGAACAGGCCGGTGACGCGGCCTTCGCTGGTGAAGGATGCGGCGAGGGTGAAATCACCAAGCTTCTTTTCGACATCGACGCGAAGCATGGTCAGTTTCCGTGCAGGCGCGCGGTGGCGCGGCGCGCGAACCATTCGGCGGCGATCAGCGCGCCGATCGCCAGCACGATCGAGATGATGACGAGGCGCGCCGCGGCGGTGTCGCCATCGGGCGTCTGGATCAGCGAATAGATCGCCGAGGAAATCGTCTGCGTCTCGCCGGGAATGTTGGAGACGAAAGTGATGGTGGCGCCGAACTCGCCGATGGCCTTGGCGAAGCCCAGCACCATGCCGGCGAGCACGCCGGGCAGGGCAAGCGGCAGCGTCACGGTGAAAAACACCTTCCACGGCGCGGCGCCGAGGGTCTCGGCGGCCTGCTCCAGTCGGCGGTCGATCGCTTCGATCGAAAGCCGCATCGGGCGCACCAGCAGCGGAAACGACATCACGCCGCAGGCAAGCGCAGCACCGGTCCAGCGGAAGGAGAAGACGATGCCGAGATAGTCGGCGAGGAAGCCGCCGACGAGGCCACGCCGGCCGAAGGTCAGCAGCAGCAGATAGCCGGTGACGACGGGCGGCAGCACCAGTGGCAGGTGCACGACCGCGTCGAGGACAGACTTGCCCCAGAAATCGCGTCGCGCCAACAGCCACGCCAGCGCGATGCCGAATGGCGTTGCGACCAGCGTAGCGATGACGGCGACCCTGAGCGAGAGCAGGATCGCCGTCCATTCTTCGGGAGAGATGTTGAACATCAAGCCGTGGGGATCACGTCACAAAGATCAGGTCGCTAAAATCAAGTTGTCGGACTGACCAGGAACTTGAAGCCGTACTTCTCCAAAATGGTCTTCGCGGCTGTCGAGCGCAGGAAGGCGAGATAGTCGTTGGTCTCGGTCTTCGCCGTCGTGGTCGCGGCGACCGGATAGATGATCGCGGGATGCGAATCCGCCGGAAATGTGCCGACGATCTTGACGCCGGGCTCGACCTTGGCATCGGTCGAGTAGACGATGCCGAGCGCCGCCTCGCCGCGGGCGACCAGCGTCAGCGCGGCGCGCACGCTCTCGGCCATGGCGAATTTCGGCTCGGCCGCCTGCCACGCGCCGAGCTTCTCCAGCGCGGCCTTGGCGTATTTGCCGACCGGCACCGCCTTGACGTCGCCGGTCGCGATCTTGCCGTCGCCGGCGAGCTTTGCGAGGTCAAAACCCTGCGCGATGGTGACGTTGTCGATCTTGGAATCCTTCGGCGCGATCAGCACGATGCTGTTGCCGAGCAGATTGACCCGGGTCGGCTCGTTGATCGTCTTCTTGGAGACCGCATAGTCCATCCAGTCGGTGTCGGCGGAGATGAACACGTCGGCCGGCGCGCCCTGCTCGATCTGCTTGGACAGCGCCGAGCTCGCGGCGTAGCTCACGGTGACCTTGACGCCGGTCTTGGCGGTGTAGGCGGCGTCGATGTCGTCGAGCGCGTTCTTCATCGAGGCGGCGGCGAACACGGTGATGGCCTTGTCCTGCGCGGCGGCGGGCGAGAGGCTCGCACTCGCGAGGATCACAAGTGCGGAGAAAACTGAGGCAATACGGGACATGAGGTGCGCTCCATGCGAGCTCGCGCACGAAAACGCGCGCAAATCTGGCGTTGGTTGAGGTGGGCTGCGACGGTCGGACGCGCTGTTCCGAGAAGGCCCCGCTGCGGCTTACGGCCGGCGAGGATATCGCCCCGCCAGGATAGCAGGCTGAGCCGTCAGGTCAAAGGCGGCTGTTTCGCGATGAAATCTCCCTCGTCATCCCGGCCCCCGTGCGCAATTGCGCACTAGGCCGGGACGACAGGACTGACTACTTCGCATCCGCCGCGTTCAGCACCGCATTGCAGGCGGCCGGCATCTGCGCCAGCGTCATCGGCGGCTTTGGCGTGGGCGGCTTCGGCGGCGGTTTCGGGTGCAGCACCGAATCCTTGAACCAGAAGGCGAGGTCGGCCGGCTTGCAGCCCTCACCCTCGGCCTGCGATTGCTGCCCCTCGCATTCGGCCGCGCCCGCCGGGCAGCGCATCCGGATGTGGAAGTGATAGTCGTGGCCCCACCAGGGCCGGATCTTCGACAGCCATGAGCGGTCGCCCTTGGCCTCGCGGCACAGTGCCTTCTTGATCGCGGCGTTGACGAAGATGCGCTGCACCGCCGGCTCCTGCGCCGCGTCGCGCAGCACCAGCACATGGCCGGCGGTGAACACTTTTGGATCGATGTCGGTGCGGTCCGGGCGTACCATCATCACGGCCGAGGTCTCTTCGCGTTCCTCGCGTGATAGCCGGCGCTCCGGCATCGGCGTCAGCCAGATGTCGGCATCCAATCCCAATTGATGGCTGGCATGGCCGGACAGCGCCGGGCCGCCGCGCGGCTGCGCGATGTCGCCGACCAGGATGCCGGGCCAGCCGGCGTCCTTGTTCGCCCTGGCCGCGAGCCGCTTGACCAGCGCGATCATGTCGGGATGGCCCCAATTGCGATTGCGCGACAGCCGCATCACCTGCCAATTGTCGCCGTTGAGCGGCATCTGCTCGGCGCCGCCGAGGCAGCCCTTGGTGTAGGAGCCGATCACATGCGCCGGCCCCCTGGAGGGCAGCAGCTTTCGTGCGAACAGTTCCTTGGCGCCGAGCTTGGGATCGTTCGGATTGGCGAGCGGCGGCAGCGGCTTCGGGGTCACGCTGCCCTTGTCCTGGGCCAGCGCGACGCCGGGGCTCAGGAGAGTAAGCAGCAGCAGGAGAGGGATGATGCGGCGGGGACTCATGCCCGCCCCTTATAGCGCATCGCCGTCTCAGGGTTAAGAATTAGGCTTTCGATCCGACGCGACCTCACAGCGTCTTTACAGCCCCCGGCCGCGGGCGACACGATGCGCGGCGGATATTTGGCTGCAGGGCATTTGATCATGAAGCAATTTTTGGCGCGGCTCGCCCGGCGGGCCGCCATGTCTGTGGCTTTGAGCGTGTTCGTGCTGTCGGTTGCGCCCGCGCATGCCGGCGTCACGGTCGACATCGACAAATCGTCGCAGCGCATGTTCGTGCGCGTCGATGGCGTGCCGCGCTACTCCTGGCCGGTGTCGACCGGCCGTCGCGGCTACGGCACGCCGAGCGGATCGTTCCATCCGCAGTCGATGGCGCGGCGCTACTTCTCGCGCAAATACTACAACTCGCCGATGCCGCACGCGATCTTCTTCTATTACGGCTTTGCGATCCACGGCACGACCGACATCGGCCGGCTCGGCGGCCCGGCCTCGCATGGCTGCGTCCGCCTGCATCCCGCCCACGCCGCCGCCTTGTTCGCACTTGTCGAGCGCCGCGGCCCGCGCAACACCACGATCCATATTTCGAACTAGGATGCCGTTGCCGGCCTGCTGACACCGTGCCCTGCCGACGCTAAGCTTGGGTCGCCCAATTCACACGCGTTGGAAGGGCGATCATGGCCAGTCTGTATTTTGAAGAGGCTGAAATCGGCACGTTGCGCGCGGCCGGCCCCTATCTCGTCACGAAAGATGAGATCATCGAGTTCGCCAGGAAGTACGACCCCCAGCCATTCCATACTGACGAAGAAGCGGCGGCACGTTCGATATTCGCAGGTCTGACCGCATC
>JAEWBW010000317.1 GCA_023390955.1 Pseudomonadota bacterium | reverse complement strand
GCACTGAGCAAGAAGATGCTGGAGCAAGAGCCCAGTGAGATTGAAGTTCTGCTGCCATGGCATGCGGCCGGCACGCTGAACGCCCGCGACGCGCGTCGCGTCGAGGAAGCGCTCGCCCGCGATCCGGAGCTTGCGAAGCAATATGCTGCGATCCGCGGCGAGTACGAAGAGACCATCCATCTCAACGAGAGCCTGGGTGCGCCGTCGAGCCGCGCGATGCAGAAGCTGTTCGCCGCGATCGACGCCGAGCCGGCGCGCGGGGCATCCTCGCTGCCGCTGTCGGTGCGCCTCTCGACGTTCTTCGCGAGCCTGTCGCCGCGCACGCTCGCCTGGTCGGCGAGCCTCGGCGCCGTCGCGCTCCTGCTCCAGGCCGGCATCATCGGCGCCGTGCTGGTGAAGAATCAGACCCACACCTTCCAGACGGCATCTCTGAGCGTCAGTCCTCCGCCGCCCGCCAGCGCTCCGCTGACGCGCGAGTTTGCGGGCGCCACCGCCGCGTCGGCGCATGCGCTGGTGCGGTTCGTGCCGGACGCAAGGGTTGCCGACATCTCGACGCTGCTCGACAGCTATCAGGCCTCGATCGTCGACGGTGCCAAGGGCGGCCTGTTCCGTCTCCAGTTCAGCAAGCCGATGAGCCAGGACGAACTCAATTCGCTGCTCGGCAAGATGCAGCGCGAGAAGATCGTCAACCTCGCCGTGGCGTCGCCGTAGCGCACGCATCATGAAGATGAAGTCGCAGAGCCGATTGAAAGCCGGGGCCTGCGCCTCGTCGGTGGGCGCGGTCCTGTTGCTCGGCGCTTTCGGCACGGAGGTCGCGCACGCGCAGGCGATCATGCGTACGCCGACGATCGCCGTTCCGACCCGCACGCCGACCATTACTCCCGTCGTCACCGCCGTCGGTCGTGGTCCCGCGATCGCGGCGAGGCCCGGACCGACCGTGACCGGGCGGCTCCCGCCGCCGACGGTGCAGCCCAACGTGCGCTATTCGCCAAATCTCTATCCGACCTGCCCGGCGGCCAATCGCGATGCCGACGGCGAATGCCTGAGCCAGGCCAATGCCGCGGGCGGCGGGGGCGGCACCGGCAAAACGGCCAAGAAGGGCACCGGCAAATCGGGCGGCAGCGGCGCGCAGGGCGCCGTCGCCTCCAACCGTCTTGCCAATGAGCTCGTGGCCGAGATCGACGGCAACCTTTCGGCGTCCGAAGCCGACGCCTTGGCGCGCAGCCACGGGCTGCTGCGTCTCTCATCCGAGAATTTTCCGCTGATCGGGGCCACCATCGGCCTGTTCCGGATCACCGATGGCCGTTCGTTTGACACCGCGCGCCGCGACTTCGCCGCCGTCACCGGTGTGCGGTCGGTGCAGCCGAACTTCCGCTACCTCCTGCAGGACCAGAAGTCGGGCGTGCCGACCGAAGGCGATCCCGCGCAATACGCGCTGGCCAAGCTCCGCCTGCCGCAGGCGCACACCCTGGCGCACGGCGCCAATGTCACCATCGCGGTGATCGATTCCGGAATCGATGCCGGCCATCCCGAGCTCGCCAATTCGGTCTCGGACAATTTTGACGCGCTCGGCAGCAAGGACGGCGCGCATGTCCACGGCACCGGCATTGCAGGCGCCATCGTTGCCCATGGGCGGCTGATGGGCAGCGCGCCGCAGGCCCGCATCATCGCGATCCGCGCCTTCGGTGGCACCACCGGCGGGGCCGAGAGCTCGTCCTACGTGATCCTGAAGTCGCTCAATTACGCCGCCGAGCACGGCGCGCAGATCGTCAATATGAGCTTTGCCGGTCCGAAGGATGCGGTGATCGAACGCGCGATCGCGGCGACCGCTGCGCGCGGCCTGGTGCTGATCGCGGCCGCCGGCAATGCCGGCGCGAAATCGCCGCCGCTCTATCCGGCGGCCAATCCGAACGTCATCGCGGTCAGCGCGACGGACGCGCAGGACAAGCTGTTCTCCGCATCCAATCGCGGCAACCACATCGCGCTGGCGGCGCCCGGCGTCGACATCTTCCTGCCGGCGCCCGACGGCAAGTATCAGATCACGTCGGGGACCTCGTTCTCCGCGGCTTATGTCAGCGGCGTCGCCGCGCTGCTCCTGGAGCGCAACCACACCCTGAAGCCGGAAGCGCTGCGCATGACGCTGGCGAAGACCGCGCGCGACCTCGGCGCGCCCGGACGTGATGATTTATTCGGCGATGGCCAGACCGATGCCTATGCCGCGGTCATGGCGACCGACGGCGCGACGCCGATGGCCGCCGTGCCGGGAGCGGCGACAGGTACAACTAAACGTGAAGATGCGTCGGACCGTCGCGAAGCCCCCGGCACGCGCGCGCTGGAACAGCCGTCGCTGTCGGGCTCGTCCGATAAATCCACGGTTTCTCAGGCGGATAGGCCTGCGACACGTTAGCCGCGGCGCTCGCCGATGCGCGCGGCAATCCGTTAAAAATTAGCTTCGCTCCGTTGAACGTTCGGCTTTGCTGCCACGACCTAATGATGTGGGAGCGGTCATCCCTCCCCATCAGTCATATCAGGCGCGAGCGCCCATCCACCCCAAGCGCCCATATGGCTCGACCCGTCCGGTTGTCCCCCCGGACGGGTCTTTTCTTTTTGGGGCACTCTCGATTTTTTAAGGCGCGGCTCGGCCCGAGCTTCGGGCCGCATGCGCGCGCAACGTCTGCGCCAGCTTCGCATGCTGCATTCCCGCCATGCCTGTGGACCGCTTGACTGCGAAAGCGCTTAAAAAGCCCGCGCGACTACGGTGTGGGCAGCTAAAAGCGTGTCGTCGCTGGACAAGCCAATACTTTTCCACAAAATATTCACGTCACGTTGCATTTGATTCGTCCGCGTTGCGTCAAGCGTCCGTGTTTTCTCCTGACGGGCTGGTTCATGACACATCGCCAAGAGGCCGTTCGCAGCGTGGCTGGCAGCCGCGACATCGCGATGCGCTGGTGCGCGCTCGCCGAGCAGCGGCTGGAGCATCTCACCGAAATGTTCGAGACCGGCCGCTGGCGCCGCTTTCACACCGAGGTCGCATTCCTCGAGAACATCCAGGAAGCCAAACGCGCCGTGCTGACCTGGAAGGCGCTCGCGACCGGAGATGCTCCGGCGCTCAGCCCGACCGGGCCGTTTTCGCTGGGCTGGTCGCCGCAAGCTGCGTCGCCGCGCCAGCCCGTGCAGCCGATCGCCGTACAGCCGGTCGTGATGCCGGCTGCGATGCCGGTCTTGGCCGCGCAGCCCGAGATCATGCTGCCCCGCATCGTGCCCGATGCCGTTCAGATCGCTCCGGAGATGACAGAGGCGGTCGAGCTCGATTTCGAAGCCGTGCTGGATGACCTGACCGAATTCATGGAAGCGCCGATCGCCCGGTTCGACGAGCCAGCCACCGCCCTGCGCGAGCGCGCCAGCGCCGCACCTGAGCGTGCCGAGTTCACCCTCAACCTCGACGGCATCGAAGCGAAATACCCACTGCTGCGGAATTCGTTCTAGTCGTTCCGCCTACCGCCGCACCGCATTCCCGCCGAGCATCACCTGCGCGTAGCGCTGCGCGCCGTCGGCTGACAGGTCGGTGGTGACGGCGCGCGCGTGGTTGAGGCCGACGACGGCGCCGAGGGCGGTCTCCGAGATCATGTTGTTGTTGACGAGCGCCGTGCCCGCTCCCGGCATGACGGAGACGCCGATGCCGGCGAGCGTCTTGCGGATCACGTTGCCCGAGATCACGACATCGCGCAGATATTTGCCCCAGCCGGCGACGATGCCATAGGACGGCGCGTTCTCGACCACGTTGCCGGTCACGGATGAATCCGCCTCGACATAGATGCCGACGCCGGCATCGTCGTCCGGCGCGGTGC
>JAEWBW010000309.1 GCA_023390955.1 Pseudomonadota bacterium | reverse complement strand
GTTCCTGCTGCTCGGCATGTGCGCCCTCACCAGCCTGATTCTCGGCCTCGGGCTGACGACGACGGCCTGCTACATCTTCCTCGCCATTCTGGTCGCCCCTGCTCTGGAGAAGCTCGGGCTCAACCGCATGGCCGTACACATGTTCATCTTCTATTGGGGCATGCTGTCGTCGATCACACCACCGGTCGCCATCGCTTCATTTGCCGCCGCTGGCATCGCCGGATCGCCGGCAATGAAGACGGGCTGGGAATCGATGTGGGTCGGCAGCATCATCTACTTCATCCCGTTCTTCTTCGTGCTGAACCCGGCGCTGGTGTTGCAGGGACCGAGCCCGTATCTCGCGGGCCTCGGCCTGATGGGCCTCGCGGCGTTCGGCACGCTGTTCATCTGCGGCGGCATCCAGGGTTACCAGGCCTTTGTCGGGGACCTCCGCGGCGCCGGCGTGCTGGAATGGCCACTGCGGGTGCTGCTGGTGATCGGCGGCTTCGTGATCGCGACGCCTGGCGGCGGGATCATGCCGCTGTCGCAGCTGCAGATCACGCTGCTGGGGCTCGCGATCCTGGTCCCCACGACCCTGCTCGCCTTCCTGCGGGTACGCCGGCAGACGCCCCTGCCGGACGGGTTGCGCGCGCCCTGATTGCGTTGCACAAGGACAGGCGATGGAAACGCAATCGCCTCTCGCTACCGACTGGACCCGCTCGAAACCGCCCTTGCTGCGGTTTCTGAACGATCTGCACGAAAAGTTCGCAGGCGAGACCTCCGGCACCGTTGCCGACTACATTCCCGAGCTGAGCAAAGCCGACCCTGCCCATTTCGGCATCAGCCTGGCGACGCTGGACGGCCATGTCTACGAGGTCGGTGACAGCCGGGCGCCTTTCACCATCCAGTCGATGTCAAAACCCTTCGTGTTCGCGCTGGCGCTGGACATGCTGGGTGCAGCCAAGGTCGAGAGCGCGATCGGCGTCGAACCCTCAGGCGATCCCTTCAATTCGATCCGGCTCAACGCCGAGAACCATCCGTTCAACCCGATGGTCAATGCCGGTGCCATCGCCTGCACCGGGTTGATCCAGGCGAGCAAGGGCGAAGCCGCCTTCGAGGAGATCCGCAAGGCGCTCGGCCGCTTCGCCGGCCGCGATCTCGATGTCGACGACGCCGTCTACACCTCCGAACGCCAGACCGGCGACCGCAACCGCGCCATCGCCTACCTGCTCAAGACCAATTCCGTCATCGCAGACAACGTTGCCGATGTTCTCGACGTTTATTTCCGGCAATGCGCCGTGCTGGTTACCGCACGCGACATCGCAGTGATGGCGGCAACGCTCGCCAATCGCGGCGTCAATCCGCTCACCGAGGAGCAGGTGGTGACGCCCTACGCAATCGCGCGAACGCTGTCGGTGATGACGTCCTCAGGCATGTACGATTATGCCGGCGAATGGATCTACCGCATCGGCATTCCCGCCAAGAGCGGCGTCGGCGGCGGCATTCTGGCGGCCCTGCCCGCGCGGCTCGGGCTCGGCAGCTATTCGCCAAAGCTCGACAAGCACGGCAACAGCGTGCGCGGCATCAAGGTCTGTGAGGCCCTGTCGTCGCATTACGATTTGCACATGCTCAACCGCAGCGACGACGCGCGCAATGCCGTCATCGCCGACTACGATATCGGCAAGAGCCCGTCCCGGCGCGTCCGCCGTCCGCAGGAGCGCGAGATCCTCGCAGCTCATGACCAGGAGGTGCGGGTCATCGAGCTGATCGGCACGCTGTCGCTCTCTGCGGTCGATTACGTGTCGCGGCGGCTGGCCGGCCGGCCGAAACCGCAATTCGTCATCTTCGACCTGCACCGCGTCACCTCGACCACGCGTGCCGGCGCGCGGCTGGTGGCGGAGGCCTTTGCCGAGCTCGCCGCGCTCAACGTCACCGTGGTCCTGTCAGGCGTCAAACGCGCCTCGAGGGAATGGGACAGTCTGCGCGAATGGACAGCGGAGCTGAAGAACGTCCGCGACTTCTATTTGCTCGATACCGCGATTGAATGGGCGGAAGACCAGATCATCTATCGCTACGGCGGCTCGATCGACTTCCACGAAACCACCGAGCTGTCCGAGCAGCCCTTGCTCGAGGGCCTGACCGACGAGGAACTGACCGACCTCTCCTCGCTCTGCACGATCCAGACCTACAAATCGGGCGAGAAGATCATCACCACCGGCGATCCCGCCGATTCCCTGTTCTTCCTGCGCAGCGGCGCAGTCCATGTCACGCTGCCGGACGGCGTGCGGCTGGCAACGCTGACCGCAGGCGCGGCCTTTGGCGAGATGGCGCTGCTGGAGCCGCGCCGGGTCGCTGACGTCTCCACCGACATGGCGGCGACGGCTTTCGTGGTGCCGATCGGGGATTTCGAGCGTTTTCGCAAACAACATCCGCGCGCCGGCGAACGCATCATGCGCAATCTCGCGCAGCTGCTCGCCGACCGCCTGATCGTCGCCAACACCAAGGTCGATATTCTGACGTCGATGTAGGGCTAGCGCTTCGCCGCTTCGCCGAGACGTCGCTTGATCTTGGCTGCGCTGGCCTTGAGAACATCGGACGGCCGCTGTCCGGTCGCAGCACACAAGCAAGCCCAGTAGTAGACGACGTCGCCGAGCTCATCGACGAGGCCGGCCTTGTCGAGCCAGTCGTCACGCAACAGCTTCTTGATGTGATCTGCGACCTCGCCGGATTCACTGGCGAGGCCGAGGCCAAGGTACGACAGGCGTTCGTTGCTGGGGTGACCGTCGATCCTGGCGATCGTGGCGGCCCAGGTTGCGTACTCGTCGATGTCCATCGGCGTCCCCGCCTTAAGAGCCTATTTAGTTTTGAGCATGATCCTTTCGGAAAACCGCTTCACACTTTTCCGGGATCATGCTCACCCTATGACCTCCGTCACCGGCTGGAGGTCGATCTCGAACGTCTCCAGAAATTTCGAGGTCATGATGTAGAAGCCGACCGAGAGCTGCAGCTCGACCAGCGCGCCCGGCGTCAGCTTTGCGGCGATCGCCTTGAAGGTCGCATCCGTCGGCTTGTTCATCC
>JAEWBW010000297.1 GCA_023390955.1 Pseudomonadota bacterium | reverse complement strand
GCCCCTGGGTCTGCAGCGTGATGCGCTGGTTGGCAGTGTCGATGAAGCCCGCGCCGCGCACGCCGGTGGCTTTTCGCGCGGCGGCCAGCACGTCATTGAGGCCGACCCGGAAGCGGATCAGATCGTCGGGGCGAACCTGGACCTGCAGCGACCTGACGTCTTTGCCGTAGATGGAGACCTGCGCCACGCCCTGGACGGCGAGAAGCCGTCTTGCCACGGTCCAGTCCGCAATGGTGCGCAAATCCATCAGCGAGCGCTGGTCGGACGTCAGGCCAATCACCAGCACGGTGCCGGCCAGCGGGGTCAACGGTGTCATCGACGGCGGCTGCACGCCTTGGGGAAGCCGCGCGGCCACGACCGCGAGACGCTCCGTGACCAATTGACGTGCCCGGTAGATGTCGCTGCGCGGCTGGAAGATGACGGTAATGACCGAGAGGCCCTGGATCGACGACGAGCGCAGGCTCTCGACGCCGGCGAGGCCGTTGATCGAGGTTTCGATCGGTTGCGTCACCAGGATCTCGACATGCTCCGGGCTGAGGCCGGGAGCTTCGGTCTGGATCGTGACCTGGGGCGGGGCGAATTCGGGGAAGACGCCGTATTTGGCCTCACCCAGTGCGAACAGGCCGTAGCCGAGCAGTGCCAACGACAGCGCCAGCACGACGCCGCGGAAGCGGATGGCGAACGCGACGAGAGCGGCTTGCGGCCCTAACCTGCCGGAGCCGTTGCCGTCAGTCATCATCGCCGCCCCGAAGCTCGCTCTTGGCTTCCTCGGACAACAGCACCTGGGCGCCCCGCATCACGATCTCGGATCCCGACGGGATGTCCCGGACCACATAGTCGTCATCCGAGACCGGCTGATCCGTGCTGATCGGATGCCGCCGGAAGCTGTCGGGGCTCACCCGCAGGTAAACCCACGATCGGCCCTGCCATCGCACGATCGCGGTGTCCTCGATGAACACGCCCTCATATGTCGTGCCCGATGGCACGTAGACGATCGTGTTCATGCCGGGCAGCAGGCCGCCATCGCCAGGCGCGGAGAAGTAGTAGCTCAATCCCTGGATACGAGGATCGGTGCGGGTCGCCGGCGAGATGTAGTTGAGATCAATGTTCGCATTCCGCGTCGGCGCCTGGGCCAGAGCCGTTTTCGGAGTTGCGGTGACGGTCACGCCGGGCGGCAAAGTCACCTGAACCAGGAATTGATCGCGTTCGATCAGCTTGACGACGGCAGGTGAGCGCTCGACGATTCCCCGGCCGATCACCGGCCCCCATTCCTGCTGTGCCGTTGCTGCGAGCGTTCTGAGCTGCGATTCCGCAGCCGTGAGCGCAGCCTTGTCGACCCGCAACGTGCCCTCGGCGGTCTCGGCTTCCTTCCTTGCGAGCGCGGCGGAATCGACGAGATTCTTGATCCGGTCGTACGCGCTCTTGGCGACTTCGAGCTTGGCCTGCGCGGTCTGCAGCTGTGCCTGCGCATTGGCGTAGCTGTTGGTCAGCTCGTTCACGCGGGAGATGTCCAGCACCGCGCCATAAGCGCGGAATTGCTCGGGATGAGGAGCTGCTTCCACCGCCGCGGTTTCGAGCCCGACCTGCCCCTGCTGGCTTGGCGTCAGCTTGACGATCGGCTGGTCGCTGTTTGCACTGCGGGAAGGTTCGGTGCGGGCTGAAGTGGATTTGTCTGACTGGGGCTCGGCGGCGAGAGCTCGCCTGATGTGACCCGTGCCGGCCCAGGTGCCGGCAACGCACGCCAGCACGCAGACTGCGGCCGCGACGCGGCGCCGGGAGGTTTCCGTAAGAGCCATCAGCCTGTTAGCAGTTTGTCGGGAACCAGCTTATTGACGAAATCAACAAGCGGCAAGGCACTGGCCTTGCTTTGCCGGCCTCGGTGACGTCGAAGCGCGCCCCGTGCGAAGCCGCGATTGTTCCTGCATTCCCGTGCCCTTTTGAAACTTCCGGCTGCCCGGCGCGTAGCCGTTATGATAGTTTCCCGGCGATCCCTGAAGGATTTTTGGCATGAATCCGATTGATCTGGTCGTGACCGTATGTGCCGTGCTCTCGCCTGCGACCTGCGAGGAGCAGCATCTGGTGTTCAATTTTGCGGGGTCGCCGACGCAATGCGCGATGGCCGCGCCGCCCTATATCGCGCAATGGGTCGGCGAGCATCCGAAGTGGCAGGCGGTGCGCTGGCGCTGCGAATATCCGCACCCGAACGACAAGGCGTGAGCTGCTCGTCTTACTTCGTGCAGTCCTTCAAATCCTTGTCCTCGATCGAGAACACCGCGTCCGCCTTGATCTCGATGCCGCGGACGACGCATTGCCGCTTGCTGGGATAGCTGACCTTGGCGTCGTAGCGGCCGGGCTCGACATTGGTGATGCGCAGCCGCTCG
Source organism: Pseudomonadota bacterium (assembly GCA_023390955.1). Taxonomy (GTDB): domain Bacteria; phylum Pseudomonadota; class Alphaproteobacteria; order Rhizobiales; family Xanthobacteraceae; genus Bradyrhizobium. Next base: position 6,608 of record JAEWBW010000297.1, on the reverse strand, counting down.
TCGTGGTCGACTTCCTTGTCCTTGTCGTTCAGGCACTGGTTTGGGCCCCAGTCGGTCTTGCCGGCGGGCGCGAGCTGGAAGCCGGAGATTGTCTCCGAGGTCAGGTTCCAGAGCCGGATGCCCTTGCCCTTGGTCTGCGCGAGCGCCGCGCCCGGCATCGCAACCAGGAGAATGCCGACCGCAATCAGCGTACGCCGCATGGTGAACCTCCCTCGCATCATCGTTCGGCGCAGTTGATCACGCCTTCTCATTTCGATTCAAGCTGCAACGCCGCGATCTCGCTCTTGATCCCGGCGAGCGCGGCCTCGTCGCGCTTGCTGCGCGGAACAGCGATCGGCACCTCCTGCACGATGCGCGCGGGGCGCGCCGACAGGAAGAACAGGCGGTCGCCGAGGCGGATGGCGTCGTCGAGACTGTGCGTGACCAGCAGCGTCATCACCGGCCGGCTCGCGACCAGGGTTGCGATCTCGTCGCGCAGGCGTCCGGCGAGCGCATCGTCGAGCGAGGCGAGGGGCTCGTCGAGCACCAGCAGGTCCGGCTCCACCGCGAAGGCGCGGGCCAGCGCGACACGCCGGGCAAGGCCGAGCGAGAGCTCGCCGGGAAAGTGATTGCGGTGCGCGTCGAGCTCGAGGATTTTGAACAGCTCTGCAAGCTTGCCGTCGCTGGCATCGGGAGCCGCGAGACGGATGTTCTGCTCGACCGAGCGCCAGGGCAGCAGTCGCGGCTCCTGGAAGACCATCCCGATCCGCGCGTCCGGTGGCCGCGCGACCTGTCCTGCGAATTCGGGGTCGAGCCCGAGGATGATGCGCAGCATTGTGCTCTTGCCGCAGCCGGATGGACCGATGAGGACGCCCACCTCGCCGGAGGACAGCGCGAACTTGACCGGCGAGAGCACCTCGTGCGTTCCGCCCGCCGCGCTCCGGTAGGTCTTGCCTGTGATGTCGACCTCAAGCCGCACGGGGCCGCCACCTGTTTGCGCGGGCCTCGAACGGCTGCACCAGCGCGGTCTCGATCACGAGTACGACGGCGGCAAAGGTCAGAGAATAGGCGAGCAGCCGCGGCGTGTCGAACAGCTGGAAGGCGACGCCGATCTCGAAGCCGACGCCGTTCGGACGTCCCAGCAGTTCAGCCACCAGCACGATCTTCCAGACCAGCGACAGCCCGGAGCGCGCGGCCGCCGCAATGTAGGGCGCGAGCTGCGGCAGCACCACGTGGCGGAAGGCGCGCCAGCGCGGCATCGCGAATACGCTCGCCATCTCGTCGAGCGAACTGTCCAGCGCCCGCGTTCCCTCGCGCAAGGTGACGACTGCCGTCGGCAGCTTGTTGATCGCGATTGCCGTGATCGCGGCGGCCTCGGTGAGGCCGGCCCAGATATAGGCGAGCACGATCACCACCAGCGCCGGCAGATTGAGCAGCAGGATCAGCCAGGGATCGCCGAGCCGGTCGGCGAGCTTCACCCGTCCCATCAGATAGCCGATGGCGCTGCCGAGCGACATCGCCAGCACGAAGGCGAGCACGACGCGCGCCAGCGTGGCGCCGAGATGCAGGAACAGCGCGCCGCTCGCGGCTTCCTGCATCATCACATGCAGCACCTCGGGCGGCGAGGGCAGCTTAGCACCTCCGACGAACAGCGCGGCGATCCACCAGATTGCGAGAAGCAGGGCAAACGAAACCAGCCGCAGCACCTCAGTCTCCGGGGCCTGCGTGATAGAACGTGCCGGGGCTGAGCTCCGGCGCCGGTCCGACCAGGTCGCGGCCGCCGGTCTCGGCCAGCACGCGATAGAGCACGCGCGCGTCGGCTTCCTCGTCCTGGATGCTTCGCTTCGGGATGCCCTCGCGATAGCGCTTGCGATAGGTCTGGAGCAGGGTGGGATCGCTGGTGCCGGTCAGCGGCGCGATCTTGTCCCATGCGGCATCCGACGTGGTGAGCAGCTCCTTGGCCTTGCGGGTCATCGCGATGAAGCGCGCCAGCACGTCCTTGTGGCTGGCGGCCCAGCTTTCGTCGAAGACATAGCCGACCGCGCCGATCGGCCCCTTGGCGCCGAGCTTCGGCAGGATGTCCTCGATGCCGGCGAGGCGCCGAAAACCCTTGGCTTCTAGTTGCGCGCAGAAATTCCAGAAATTGAGGCTGGCATCCATCTCGCCGTCCAGCGCCTTGGCGGCGAGCAGCGGCGGCGCGCCATAGACGATCGTCGCCGCTGATTTCAGGTCGATGCCGTCCTGCTTCATGCGCGCCTGCAGCAGCAGCCAGCTCTTGTCGATCGGACCGCCCGCGACCGCCAGCTTGCGTCCCTTGAGATCGGCGAGTGTCTTGATCGGCGAGTCCGCCGGCACCATCACGGCGCCGAGCGCGCTGGAATAGGGATAGAAAGTCAGCTTGGCGCCGAGCGCGCGCTCGCGCGACACCCACAGCCAGTCCGACAGCATGATGTCGGCATTGCCGGCGCGCATTGCGATCTTGCCGGCCTCGGTGCTCGCAAGCTCCGTCACCTCGAGCGACAGATTGGCCTGCTTGTCGAGCCCCTGGTCGCGGATGGCAGCCAGTTCCCAGGAAAACGTCCCGGTCTTTTGCACCGCAAGGCGGATCGTGTCGGCAGCGTGGCCGGCAGCGACTTCAGTCAGCGCCAGCGTCATCGCCAGCGCGAACGTTCGACCAAGTGCTCTCATCACCTTGTGAGCCGTTTCCACCAATAGAGTGCTTTTCAGGACAATACGCATAGCATAGCTTTCATCGCAACCAGCGGGAGGACGCGCATGAATATGGCGGAACAGCTACGACCGATTGTCGCCGCGGCGGCCGTTTGGGCCATGAGCGCAATCGCGGCGCATGCTGCCGATGCCAACGACTATCCGACCTCCACGCGCGCCGAATATGTCTATGGCTGCATGAAGGCGAACGGCGAGTCCCGCCAGTCCATCGAGCAATGCTCCTGCTCCATCGATGTCGTGGCCTCGATCGTCACCTATGAGCGCTATGTCACAGCCGAGACCGCGCTCAGTATGTCGCAGGTGCGTGGCAATCTCGGCGTCCAGTTTCGCACGTCCGAGCAGGCCAACTCCGCCGTGAATGATTTGAGGCGCGCGCAGGCGGAAGCCGAGGTGAGGTGTTTCTGAGCTAGCTGCGGGATCGCTCTGACCGCGCCGCACCTTGCGCTGCAGCATCCATGGCGAGCACCAGATCCCGGCGCCGCGAGACCGCTGCCGCACGGATCTTGTCATTTGATTAACCGGGAAGTTTCGGCAAGGGTCGGTCCCGTCCGGTTTTTATGTTTCTCTTAAATTTCCCCTGCTTCCCTCCCGTCGGAACCCGGGGGAAAACAGAATGTGTTTCTGGTGGGATCGAAGGGGAAACGTCGCAGTCCTGTTTGCGATCTGTCTGGTGCCGATCCTGACGGTGGTCGGCATGGCGATCGACTACACGCGAGCGGTCAATGCGCGGACCGCGATGCAGGCTGCGCTCGACAATGCCGCGCTGATGGTCATGAGGGATACGGTCGGCCTTTCGCACTCCGAGATCGTCGCGCGCGCAAAATCCTATTTTGAGGGATTGCTCAGCCGGAAGGATATTGCCGGCCTTTCCCTCACGGTTGCCTACATGCCGGACACCGGAAAGGGCGCCTCGTTGAAGCTTGGCGCCACGGGCCAGCTTCCGACCGATTTCATGAAGGTGGCCGGCTATCCCACCATGACGCTCGACGTGGGATCGACAGCGTCCTGGGGCAACACCCGGCTGCGCGTCGCGCTCGCGCTGGATTCGACGGGATCGATGGCCCAGCACGGCAAGATGCCCGCAATGCAGGACGCCGCGAAGAAGCTCATCGATCAATTGAAGGCCAACGCCAAGAATCCGGACGATCTCTATATTTCGATAGTGCCGTTCTCGACCCACATCAATACGGCGTCGAACTATTCGAAGTTCTGGCTCGACTGGACCGACTGGGAGGAAGTGAACGGCAGCTGCAGCAAGGGCGGCAACACGCGAACCAAGTGCCTCAACAAGGGCGGCGACTGGACGCCGGATGACCATTCGACCTGGAACGGCTGTATCACGGACCGTGACGAGCCCTACGACGTGCAGAAGTCGCCGCCGATCCTGGCCAAGGCCACCATGTTCCAGCCGGAGCAGTTCAGCCCGTGCCCCGCCGAGCTGCTGCCGCTGACGACGGACTGGAGCGGGCTCAAGGCGCGCATCGACACCATGAAGGCGGGAGGCCCGACCAACCAGCCCGTCGGCATGGCCTGGGCATGGATGTCGTTGATGCAGACCGAACCGCTCAACGCGCCGGCGGAGGCTGCCGGATACAATTACAGAAAGATCCTGATCGTGCTCAGCGACGGCTTGAACACGAAGAACAAGAAGTCCGGCAATGGCTCGGACCATGACGTCTATGTCGACGGTCGTCAGCGCCTGTTATGCGACAACATCCGGGCCGACAACGTCGTCGTCTATTCCATTCAGGTGAACACGGACAAGGATCCGGAGTCGGACGTCCTCAAATACTGCGCGACCTCGCTGGACAATTTCTTCATGCTGACCTCGGCGAGTCAGATCCTGTCGGCGTTCGACCAGATCGCGGCCTCACTCTCTAAACTGCGGCTTGCGAAGTAACATGGAAGACAACGTCCAGGTCCGGTGCTCGCGCTGCAAGCACGTGTTTCGCGAGAGGGCGAAGCGCCTGCAGGACGGCTTTTCCCGGCAATGCCCGGGTTGCGAGGTCGTCCTGTTCTTCAACGAGGTCACCCACGATACCAATATCAAGCGGGCGATGCGGGATGCGCGTGCCGTGCGCAAGCAAATGAGACTGGCGGAAGAGGAGCGCATGACCAGCCCGCGGCGCAGCGCCGGGCCATCCAGGCGCCACAGCGGCCGGGAAGCGCCTCCCAGCGAGGAGTGAGGCGTCCCGCAACGAAGACTGCGCTTACGTCCCGGGCTTGCCGACTTCCCACTCGTTCCTGAACAAATGGCCGTCCGTGTCCTTGGCTTCCGCGCGGAAATGCTTTGCGCCGTCGGAGACGTAGGTGAAGCGGATGTTGGGATCTTCCGAGATCGAGATGCCGCCTTCCATCGACAGCACGAGCTTGTCGTCCTGCGTCAGCCTGAGCTGGTTGATGAAATAGGCGGGGATGTAGAGCTGGGTGACCTGGTCCATCTGCAGGCCGGAATTGTTGGGATGGCCGATCATGATCTGCGCCTCGCGGATCCGGCTTGCGTGCGCTTCGTCAGCGCGGGCGAACTGCCGGTAGCGCATCTTGCCGAGCCGGGCTTTGGCTTCCTCGACATTCTTGCCGGCCGGCGCCGAGCAACCGCCCGAGGCCTTGACGTAGGTCTTGCTGACATAGAGCTGGCCGTCGCTGAGCTCGGCGACGGCGTGCACGTCGGTGTAGTTGTTGATGCGCACCCGCGTCGAGATCTCCGTGACGTTGGCGTCAGGCCCGAGCTCGAACTTCGCCGCCATCGGCGCCGGATTGCGGTCGATCACCAGCGTGATTGCGCGGACATGCCTGGTGTCATCAGGCGGCAGCTTGGTGCGCAGCGTGACCGGAACGATCGCGGCATCCTCGGCGCGGTACGGCATCTCGATGCCGATCACGTTGCTGCCGTCGTTCATCGGGCGGTTGTTGAAGATGTCCTGCACCAGGCCCGGCCAGGGATCGTAGTCCTCGGCAAGCGCGGGCACAGCCGCGAAGGCGAGGCCGAACAGGGCGGCGACGAAAGGCAGGCGGAAGGCAAGGCGCAGGGAATATCCGGTCATGGTCGCGGTCTCGCGCGGACGGAGCAGCTTTGCCTGCAACCTAGCGCGATCGCTACTCCCATTCAATTTCCGAGAATGCTGCGGTTGCGTTGCGGGCGTTGTAATCGTCGAACAACTGCCAGCGGCCGCGTTCGGTTGCAGCCGCCTTGCCCGCAGCCGCCTGAATCGGCTCGCCCTTTTGGTTGAGGGCGCGGACGTCGGCGAGCAATGTGTCGAGATAGCGGCGTTCGTCGGCGAGTGCCCCCGGCCAGTCGCTCACGGGACCGTGACCGGGAACGACGCGCTGTGCGGGAATGGATTCGAGCTCTTTCAGCGTGGCGAGAAAGCCGCGGATGCTGCCGTCCATCACGGGAACATGGCGCAGGAAGACGAGGTCGCCGGCAAACAGGGTCCTTGTGGTCTCGTCCAGCACGGTCAAATCGTTGTCGCTATGCGCGGCCGGCCATGCCCGCAGCACCAGCTTTCGCGAGCCGAGATCCAGCGTCAGGCTGTCGGTGACGAGCACGGTGGGCGGCACGATCCTGACGGGATCGATCAGCCCCGCGCCGATGATCCGGCGGAAATTGTCGAGATAGAACGGTCCGCGCGCCGCCAGCGCCTGCGGCAATTTGCTGTGGCCAACGAAGCTCGTGCCGTCGCGCACAAAGGCGGCGTTGCCGAAGACATGATCGGGATGGGCGTGGGTGTTGATGACATAGCGGATCGGCTTGTCGGTCCGGGCCCGGATTGCGGCCAAAAGCTGCTCTCCCTCCCTGACGCTGCCGCCGGTATCGATCACCGCGACCGCCGTCTCGCCGATGACGAAGCCGACATTGGCGATCGCGCCCTCGTTCTCGGGGGTCATCAGTGCAATTG
>JAEWBW010000260.1 GCA_023390955.1 Pseudomonadota bacterium | reverse complement strand
CCGCTGCCCGGGTACCACGTTCCTCGCAACCAGCCGCGAAGCGCTTCGCGTTGTCGGCGAGCGCGTCTATCGCGTGCCGCCGCTCAGCGTGCCCTCCGGCGAGCGCACCGAACCGAAAGCCGCGCTCGAGCACACTGCGGTGCAGCTGTTCATGACCCGGGCCAAGGCGCTCGGCGCAGAGTTCGAGCTCAACCAGGAAAATATCGACGCGATCTCGTCGATCTGCCGGCGGCTCGACGGAATTCCGCTGGCGATCGAGTTTGCCGCGGCGCGGGCGGTGATGCTCGGACCGCCGCGGATTGCGGAGCTGCTCGACGACCGCTTCAAATTCCTGACCACCGGACGCCGCACGGCACTGCCGCGGCACCAGACGCTGCGGGCAACGCTCGACTGGAGCTACGATCTGCTGCCCGAGGGGGAGGCGCGCGTGCTGCGTCACCTCGGCGTGTTCTCGGGCGACTTCCTGCTCGATGCCGCGATCACGGTGGCCGGCGACCAGGACCAGGCCTCCGTCACCGACGATCTCGCCAACCTCGTGGCGAAATCGCTCGTCGCCGCCGACATCCGCGGCCACCGCCCGCATTATCGCCTGCTCGACACGACCCGCGCCTATGCGCTGGAAAAGCTTCGCAGCAATGGCGAGTTTAATCCGGCCGCGCGTCGCCACGCGGAGTATTATCGCACGTTCTTCATGCACGCCGAGGCGGAGAGCGAGCTGAGGTCGCAGACCGAATGGCTCGCCGACTATGGACGTCACATCGACAATGTGCGTGCCAGCCTCGACTGGGCGTTCTCGCCCGACGGCGATGCCCGTGTCGGTGTCGCCCTGACGGCGGCCGCCGTCCCGGTCTGGGTTCAGCTGTCCCTGCTTGGCGAATGCCGCGAGCGCACGCAGCTGGCGCTGGGCAAGCTTGACGAGAGCGCGCCGGATGCGGCCAGACTTCGCATGCAGCTCTCGGCGGCACTCGCCTGGTCCCTGATGTATGGCGTCGGCCGGGCGAGGGAGGCTGGCCCCGCCTGGTCGACCACGCTGCAGCTCGCAGAGCAGCTCGCGGATCGCGACTACCTGCTGCGCGCGCTGTGGGGGCTCTGCATCAACCAGTTCAACAACGGCGAGTTTCGCAAGGCGCTCGAATTCGCACACCGTTTTGCCGACGTCGTCGCAAGCTCCGATCAGACCATCGACCTGATGATGGCCGATCGCCTGCTCGCCACGACCCTGCATTATCTCGGTGACCAGACACGCGCCCACTACCACATCGACCTGGCCCTGACACGACTCGCGGACCTCACGCCGAAGCCGCAGGTCGTGCGCTTCCGCTTCGACCTTCGTGTCTCTGCGCATTACTTCCAGGCTCGCATTCTCTGGCTGCAGGGACAGGTCGATCAGGCGCTCGGCGTGATCGAGCGGAACATCGAGGAAGGGCGCACCAGCGGACACGCGCTGACATTCTGCAGCGTTCTTGGCCAGGCGGCGTGCCCGATCACGTTCTTCAGCGGCGATCTCGACACTGCCGATCGTTATTGCGCGACGCTGATCGATCACACGGAACGGCATCCCATCCGGCTCTGGCATTTGTGGGCGCGCGCGTTCAGGGGCGTGCTGGTCGCGAGGCGAGGTGACGTGGCTGGCGGGCTCAAAATCCTGCGCAGCGAGCTGGAGACGGTCGGTGATGCCCGTTTCCTGCCGCGCTTCCTGCTGCCGCTCGGCGAACTCGCCGCGTGTCTCGGGCACGCCGGCGAGGTGGCGCAGGGACTGGCCACGGTGGACGAGGCCCTGGCGCGATGCGATGCGCGCGACGAGCGCTGGTATCAATCGGAGCTACTGCGCATCAAGGGCGAACTGCTCTTGCAGGAGGGCGAGTACCGGTCGCCCGCCGTCGCCGGACAATATTTCGTCAAGGCGGCCGAACTGGCGCGCAGCCAGGGCGCGCTGTTCTGGGAGCTGCGAAGCACCATGGGTCTTGCCCGCCTGAAGCGCGAGCAGGATCAGCGCGCCGAGGCGCACAAGCTGCTCGAAGCCGTGTACGGCAAATTCACCGAAGGTTTTGGGACCGCCGACTTGAAGGCTGCCAACGCGCTGCTGGCGGACCTCTCGTGAGGCCGCTCAGCTCTTGATGAACGTCAGCAGATCGGCGTTGATGGTCGCGGCTTCCGTCGTCGGCATGCCGTGCGGAAAACCCTTGTAGGTTTTCAAAATGCCGTTCTTGAGAAGCCGCGCCGACAGCAGTGCCGAGTCGGCGTAGGGAACGATCTGATCGTCGTCGCCGTGCATCACCAGAACCGGCAGCGAGATCTTCTTCAGGTCCGCGGTGAAATCGGTCTGCGAGAAGGCGACGATCCCGTCGTAGTGCGCTTTGGCGCCGCCCATCATGCCCTGACGCCACCAGTTCTGGATCACCGCTTCCGAAGGTTTCACGCCCGGCCGATTGTAACCATAGAACGGACCGGCTGCGATCTCACGATAGAATTGCGATCGGCCGGCAGCGAGTTGGGCCTGAAAACCGTCGAACACGGCCTTGGGCAGGCCGCCGGGATTGGCCGCGGTCTGCACCATCAGCGGCGGCACCGCCGAGATGATCGCGGCCTTTGCCGTCCTGCTCTCGCCATGCCGGGCCAGATAGCGGACGACTTCGCCGCCGCCGGTGGAATGGCCGACGTGAATGGCCGAGCTGAGGTCGAGATGCGCGGTGAGCGCGGCGAGATCGTCGGCGTAATGGTCCATGTCGTGGCCGTCGGCGACGTGCGCCGAGCGCCCATGGCCGCGTCGGTCATGCGCGATGACGCGATAGCCGTGGGTGACGAAGAACAACATCTGCGCGTCCCAGTCGTCCGACGACAGCGGCCAGCCATGGCTGAACACGATCGGCTGACCTGCGCCCCAGTCCTTGTAGAAGATATCGACGCCGTCTTTCGTCGTGATGGTGGGCATGGGTGATCACTCCTGCTGTTCGTGCCGGCGGCGGAACGCGGTCGCACATGGAAGATGAGAAAAGAAAGACGCGGCGTCGGCGGCCGCTGTCATGTCGCGTTCTGATCGGGCTGCTGCAGCAGCTTCAGATTTAAGCCGGTGGCGCGTACGGCGAGAGCAAGGGCGGGGAGGCGGACGGCACTGCATTGCAAGGCGGAGGTCGGTTCAGGCACTGGCATTCCTCAACAGCTTGTCATGACTGTGGGCGCGAGCCCAACCGCCGTCTTTCAAGCACGCGCGGGACTATCAAATTCGCACGATGGGTCGGGAAAGTTTGGCATCGGCGCGTTGGAATCCAGATCGGAGTGCGCTATCAGCCCGCGGCTCAATGCTTCGAAGTCTGAGAGGCTCCCTTGCACATCAAGCTTCCGATCATCCCGGCGTCATTCTTCGGTATCGTTCTCGGCCTTGCCGGCCTCGGCAATGTCTGGCGTCAGGCCCATCGCGTCTGGGACCTGCCGGCCATCGTCGGCGAGATTCTTGTGTTCGTCGCGGCCGCAGTATGGGCCGTCTTGCTGGTGCTGTATCTCCTCAAGACATTGGCGGCCGTCCACGAGACGTTGGCGGAGCTCGCGCATCCCGTGCAGTGCTGTTTCGTCGGATTGATCGGGGTCGCCACGATGCTCGTGGCGATAGGCATCCTGCCGTATTCGCGTGTGACGGCGGTCGTTCTGCTGATCGTCGGCGCTGCCTTCACATTCGGCTTCGCGATCTGGCGAACCGGAGGGCTGTGGTACGGCGAGCGTGATCACACCGCGACCACGCCGGTGCTGTATCTGCCGACGGTGGCGGGCAGCTTCGTGTCGGCGGCCGCCTGCGCTGTGTTCGGTCATCCCGACTGGGGTCAGCTTGCATTCGGCGCGGGAATTTTCTCGTGGCTCGCGATCGAGTCCGTGCTGGTTCATCGCCTCCTCACCGAGGAGAGCCTGCCGGATGCGCTCCGGCCGACCCTCGGCATCCAGCTTGCACCGGCGCCCGTCGGCGCGGTCGCGTATCTGAACCTGATCGCTGGGCCACCGGACATCTTTGCTCATGCCTTGATCGGGTATGGCCTGTTGCAGGCGCTGGTATTGCTGCGGCTGTTGCACTGGATCCGACAGCAACCGTTCTCGATGTCCTATTGGGCCTTCACCTTTGGCGCGACGGCCCTGGCTTGGGCCCCATTGCGGCTGATCCAGTACGGTGACCGCGGGGCGATTTCGGAACTCGCGCCGGTGCTGTTCGTCGCGGCCAATCTCGTGGTGGGGTGGATCGCGGTTGCGAGCCTTTGGCTCATCCTGCG
>JAEWBW010000219.1 GCA_023390955.1 Pseudomonadota bacterium | reverse complement strand
CCGGAGGCGAGCAGCGAGGCGCCGAGGAACAGCGTGAGCAAGACCGCGGCGAAGAGCGGGTTCTCGAAGGTGAGGAAGCCGGCAATGATGTAGAGCACGCCGAGCAGGGCCCAGATCAGGAATTTGCCCCAGCTTTTCATCTGGAAGGCGCCGAACACCTCGGCGACGCCGGCGACGATCATCATGGCGCCGACCACGAGCACGCTCGCCACCGTCGCCATCATGACGCTGCCGAGTGCGACGAAGCCGGCGATGACGTAGACGACGCCGAGCGCGACGATCCAGCCCCACTTGCCGTGCAACGCCGAGAGGCCTGAGCCGAGACCGAGATTGGGAGACGTATCCGAAGCGCTTGTCATGACCGCTACTCCTGCATGCGAAGCCCGGGGGCACAATTCAGGATAGCACGCGCCTTCGCCGGGGCAACAGCCAGCAAAACAGCCGCGACCTCGCGTTATATTGATGCAAATCAAGACAAAGGCGGCGCGTCAGGCGCTGCCGCGCTCCATCGCGAGCTCGGCCCTGAGATTGTCGAGGTCGCGGTTGATCGAGGCGACCGCCAGCACGCGGCCGCCCTTGAGATATCTGAGCATGCAGTCCTTGCCGGAAATGCTGCCGTCGATCTGGACGTCGTCAAAGCTTTCGGCATGGCCGAGATAGCTGACCACGGCGTCATAATGCTGGCTCCAGAAGAACGGCACGGCGTCGTAGCGCTGCTGCCGGCCCATCATGTTGCGCGCGGCGGTCTGGCCCTGGCGCTGCGCCACCACCCAATGCTCGACGCGGATATTCTGACCCGAATGCGGGTCGGGCCAGCGCGCGATATCGCCGGCGGCGAAGATGCCGGGGATGCTGGTTTCGAGATATTCGTTCACGCTCACGCCGCGATCGATGGCGAGGCCGGCCTGCTCGGCCAGCGCAAGGCGCGGCTTGACGCCGACGCCGACCACGACGAGGTCGGCCTCGATCGTGCTGCCGCCCTTGAGCGTCGCGCGCCTGCCGTCGAGCTTTTCCACGGTGTCCTTGAGATGGAAGTGCACGCCGTTCTCCGCGTGCAGCGCGCGGATGAAGTCGCCCATCTCCTTGCCGAGGATCTTCTCCATCGGCCGCTCCTCCGGCGCAACGACATGGACTTCGACCTTGCGGGCCCGCAACGATGCGGCAACCTCGAGACCGATGAAGCTGGCGCCGATCACGAGCACGCGCTTCGCGCTCTCCGCCGCCTTGATGATGGCACGGCTGTCGGCGAGCGAGCGCAAGGTGTGCACATGAGGCTGGTCCGCACCGGGGATCGGCAGCTTGACCGGCTCGGCGCCGGTCGCGAGCAGAAGCTTATCGAACGGCAGCTTGTCGCCGTTCTCCAGCGTCACGGCGTGCGCCTTCGGATCGATCGCGGTCACATTGGCCTTGAGCCGGAGATCGATGCCGGCGTTGTTGTAATACTCGTCGTCGCGCAGCGGCAGCCACTCCTCCGGCGCACTGCCGGCGAGGTAGTCCTTGGACAGGTTCGGCCGATCGACCGGCGCGGCGCTATCGTTGCTGAGCATGGTGATGCTGCCCGCAAAGCCTTCACGGCGGAGCATTTCGACTGCGGCAAAGCCGGCGCCGCCACCGCCGATGATGACGAAGCGCTCCTTTGCCGGCGCCGTGCGATGAGAAGGCGCAGCCTGCGGCGCCTCGCGCTTGCGCTGGACCTTGATCGTGTCTCCGTCGCGCAACACGTCCCAGACCGCGAGTGTGTTCAGCGCCGGCGGACGGGTCGGCTCGCCGGTCCGCAGGGAGAAGCAGGCGTGATGCCAGGGGCAGCGGATGCTGTCGCCGACCACCAGCCCTTCGGCGAGCGGACCATGCCAATGGGTACACTCCGGCGCGATCGCAAAGACCTCACTGCCGCCCTGCACCAGCAGGACATCCTCGTCGCCGACATGGCCGAGCAGCTTGTTGTCTTTAAACGCGGTGAGCGACACGCCTTGCGTCAGGTCCGGTCCGCTCGGCTTCTTGTCGTCGCTCATGAGCCTGTCTCCTTATCCTTGCAACGCGGATCAATCGTCCGAGTTCGCAAGGCCCAGCAACTCCTGCCGCGTCAGTGCGTTGTCGCGGAACACGCCGAGCATGCGGCTGGTCACCAGGTCAGTGCCCGGCTTGTGCGCGCCGCGCGTGGTCATGCAGTGATGCGTCGCCTTGATGATGACGCCGACGCCCTGCGGATTCAGCACGTCGTTGATGGTGTTGGCGATCTGCGCCGTCATCTTCTCCTGGATCTGGAGACGCTTGGCATAGACATCGACCACGCGGGCCAGCTTGCTAATGCCGACGACGCGGCCCTGCGGGATGTAGGCGACCCAGGCGCGGCCGACGATCGGCGCCATGTGGTGCTCGCAATGGCTTTCGAAGCGCACGCCGCGCAGCACGATCATCTCGTCGTAGCCTTCGATCTCCTCAAAGGTCTTTTGCAGGATTTCGGTCGGATCCTGCGCATAGCCGGCGAAGTATTCCTGATAGGCGCGCGCCACCCGGCTCGGCGTTTCGCGCAGGCCATCGCGCGCGGGATCATCGCCGGCCCAGCGGAGCATGGTGCGGACGGCCTCCTCGACCTCCGCCTGGCTCGGTTTCGCCGCGGGCGCCTGTACCATCGCCACGCGTTCGAGCCTGCGCGCCTGCCGTTCCATGCCGTGTCTCCCCTCAATGCTATCCGCCAAATTGGCGGTCATGAGCTTGGACGGCGGCGGGGGCGAAAGGTTCCCAAGAAAAGCGGGAACCAGCGGGCGCTTCAGCGCTCGGCGGCCTTGCGCAGGTCGAGCACGGCCTGCGCCCACTCCGCGGGGCGCTCCTGCGGCAGGTTGTGGCCGGCGCCCGCAAAGACGCGGCGCTCGAAATAGCCCTCGAACTTGCGGGCATGGTGCGCAGTGCCGGGATTGACGCCGTCGCTGTCGCCATCGATCGCGATGGTGGGCACGCGGATTTGTGGCTGCTCGGCGAGCCTTGCCTCGATCCCGGCATAGGCGGGATCGCCCGCGACCAGTGCGTAGCGGTGGCGGTAGGAATGGATCACGACGTCGACAAAATCCGGATTGTCGAAGGCCTCGGCGCTGCGCTCGAAGGTGGCGTCGTCGAACGCCCATTTCGGCGACCACATCGACCAGAGCTGGCGAGTGAAGCCGCGCCGGTTTCGCTCGAGCGCGCGGCGGCCGCGCTCGTTATGGAAGAGATATTGATACCAGAGCGCCGCCTCCTCGGGAGGTGACGCCGGCTCCATGCTGCGCGCGATGTTCTGGACGTTGTAGGAATTGCCGGAGACGAGCCCGACGACGCGCTCGGGGTGCAGCACCGCGACCACGCAGGCCGAACGCCCGCCCCAATCGTAGCCACCGACCACCGCGCGCGAAATCTTCAGCGCGTCCATGAAGGCCAGCAGGTCGGCGCCGAGCGCGGCCTGCTCGCCGGAGCGCAGCGTCGCGCCGGACAGGAAGCGCGTCGGGCCGTAGCCGCGCAGCCACGGCACCAGCACGCGCGCGCCCGCCTGCGCCAGGATCGGTGCGGCCTCCGCATAGGCGTGAACGTCGTAGGGAAAGCCATGGCCCATGATGCAGGGCCAGCCGTCGGGCGCGCCATATTCGCGATAGGCGATCTCGAGGATGTCGGTGGTGACGGTCTTCACCTGCATGCGCGCGATCTCCACCCTGGCCAAGCCAGAATAGTTTCGCCGCCAATGACCGTCGTGGCAAGCCGCTCAGGCGATCACGGCCTCGTGCGGTTCGAGCGTCAGCGGTTCCGATTGCAGCACCACCGGCTGCTCACCGGCGATCAGACGGTTCACGACATCGACCGGCATGGGCTTGCCGAACAGATAGCCCTGCACGCTGTCGCAGCCCTCCTCGCGCAGGAAGTCGAGATGCCGCGCGGTTTCGACGCCCTCGGCGAGCACGGGAATGTTCAGGCTGCGCCCGAGCAGCAGCGTCGCCTTGACGATAGCGGCGGCATGCGCGCTGGTCTCGACCGCCTGAACGAAACTCTTGTCGACCTTGATCTTGTCGAAAGGAAAGGCCTGGAGCGTCGCGAGCGAGGAATAGCCGGTGCCGAAATCATCCATGGCGACGGTGACGCCGATGGCCTTGAGAGCCAGCACGACCTGAAGCGCATGCTGCCGGTCGGCGATGATGCCGGTCTCGGTCAGCTCGATCTCGAGCCGCGACGGGGCGAGCCCGGTCTCCTTCAGGATCTCCGCCACGCGCCGCGGCAAATCGTGATTGAGCTGCAGCGGCGCGACGTTGACCGCGACCTTGAACGGGCGGCGCCAGCGCGCGGCCGTGGTGCAGGCGGTGCGCAGCACCCAGTCGCCGATGTCGACGATCAGCCCGGTCTCTTCGGCGATGGGAATGAAGGCGTCGGGCGCGACGCGCCCCTTCACCGGATGGTTCCAGCGGATCAGCGCCTCGAAGCCGACGATGTGGCCAGTGCGGGCATCGTTCTGGACCTGATAGTGCAATTCCAGCTCGTCGCGGACGAGCGCGCGCTTGAGGTCGATCGCGAGCGTGGCGCGGTTGCGGCAGGCCTCGTCCATCGACGGCTCATAGGTGCAGATCTTGCCCTGCCCCTGCGTCTTGGCGCGATACATCGCCTGGTCGGCGCGCGCGGACAGCACATCGCCGGTGAGCCCGTGCTCGGGAAACAGCGCGATGCCGATGCTGCAGCCGACCGCAAGGCTCTGATGCTCCCATTCCACCGGCCGCAGCACAATTTCGCGCAAGCGCTCGGCAAACCTGGCCGCTTCGCCGCGGGCAAAAATCTGGCTCTTCACCGCCACGAACTCGTCGCCACCCGTACGCGCGAGGAACTCGCCGGGCAAAAGAGTGGCCGTGATCCGGGTCGCGATCTCCTGGAGCAGGACGTCGCCGCCGACATGGCCGTGGACGTCGTTGATGTCCTTGAAGCGATCGAGGTCGATCGCCAGCACCGCGACGCGCGCGGTGTCGTCACCGCGGCCGGACAACAGCTCCTGAAGCCGCTGCACCAGGCCGTTGCGGTTGGGCAGATGCGTCAGCGGATCGTGCATCGCCAGATGCCGGTAGCTTTCGGTCGCCTCCCGTGCAGCCTGCAGGTCGATGGCATAGGCGGAGGCCGCCATCGCCATCATCAGGCTGATGCCGAGGATGACGCTGGTGATCATGAAATGATCCGACAGCGCCTGCGCGTCAGTCACCGTATCCGAGGACGGGAAGATGGTGATCGCGGCCATGCCGGAAAAGTGCAGCGACACGATCGCGAGGATCATGCCGAGCGTGCCGCCGTATTTGCAGAAGCGCGTGATCGGCCGGGCGATGCGATTGGCGGCCACGGCGCCAAAGCCGGCAGCACACAACACCGAGATCGCGACCAGCGGATAATTCCAGACGATCACGCCGGGAACCTCGAACGCCGCCATGCCGGTGTAATGCAT
>JAEWBW010000193.1 GCA_023390955.1 Pseudomonadota bacterium | reverse complement strand
TTGAGCGCCAGCAGATTGGTCTGCGCCGCGATGGTGTTGATCAGGCCGACGACCTCGCCGATGCGCCCTGCGGACTTTTGCAGACCCTGAACCGTACCGTCGGTCTCGCGCGCCTGGGTGACGGCGCGGCCGGCGATACCCGCGGCATGCGCGGCCTGCTGGCTGATGTCGTTGATGGAGGCGGACAGCTCCTCGGCGGCAGCGGCCACGCTGTCGACGCTCATCGAAGCATCGTTCGAGGCTTTGCCCGCGACCTGGACGCGGTCATTGGTCTGGCGCGACACGTTCGAGAGATCGCCTGACGTCTGGCGCATCGCGCCGGAGGCGTCGCCGAGCTCGTTGAGGGTCTTGCGGATGGCGCCCTCGAACTCGCCGACATAGGTCTCGATCGCGCGCTGGCGCGTTGCTGCGCCCGCATTGCGCGCGCGCTCCTGCTCCTCGATCTTCACCTTGTCGCTGGCCTGCTGCTTGAAGGTCTCGAGCGCGCCCGCGAGTGCACCGATCTCGTCCTTGCGGTCGAGATAGCCGCTGTCCACGGAGAGATCGCCGGCGGCGACCTTCAACATGGCATCACGGATGTTGTTCAGCGGACCGATCACGCGGCGGTTCACCAGCATGATTGCGCCGACGGCGAGGCCGATGGCGAGCACGAGAAGCGTGAGCTGCACGATCAGCGCGCGCTGGGCAGCCGCGCGCTGTTCCAGCGTATGGGCCCTTGCTGCGTCCAACGCGCCTTCGGCGACGTTCACAGCGGCCGCCAGGCGGCCGACCGTCAGCGGGCTCCACTGGTTCGCGGTCATCTCGGCCTTCTCGCCCTTCAGGAGCGTATCGGCGAGGCGGTCGCGAAGGGTCAGATATTGCGGCTCGAAATAGGCGGTCTTGACCGCGGCCATTGCTGCGCTGAGCGCCGGAGGCAGCTGCATGCCCGAGGTCGCCAACTCCAGCGCCTTCCACGTCGCGGCGGTGCCGCCGATATGCTGGGTGTAGGCGTAGCGGGCTTCCGGCGAGATCTTGCCGGCGGCAAGGCCGGTCGAGACGACGAGCGAGGCTTCACCCGCGGTGTTGCGGAGCAGCCAGGCGGTCTGCTTGATCGACAGCAGCTGATCGATCACCGGATCCTGGTGATTGACGGTCGCGGCAAGCGCGTTGGAGAGCTTGTCGAGCGTGTCGAGCAGGCCCTGTGTCGATTCCATGTATTCCTTTGGCAGGCCGGCGCGGCGCTGGTCCTTCGGCTTCGCCACCTCTTCCCAGAACTGCTTCTGCTGCTCGGTCAGGAGTTTGAACAGGCGCGCAAACTCCGGCACCAGGGTGCCGGACTGCTGAAACTCGATGTTGGGAAGCACTGCGAGCGCACGGGTCATCGCCGGCATTTCGGCGTCGCGCAGCTCACGGAGATATTTCTCGATCGCGGCATCCATCGGCTCGGTGGCGTTGAGCAGCCGGTTGGTGGTCGAGCGGTCGGTGCGCAGATTGTGCATCGCCTTGAACACGTCGGCGGAGGCGTCCGCGATCTGCGAGATGCGGCTGGTGGTCCTCAGGCGCTCCCAGGAGCCGAAGGCGGTGAGCGACAATGCGATCACCACACATAGCGAGGTGACGGCAATGACTGCCTTGAGCAGCGCGGACACGGTCAGACGATTCAACATCGAGGGCCCCAACTCCACATTCAAATCTGGTCAGCGAGGCGCGCCCGAACGGAGAGAACAGTAAAGGCGCTTCCTCAAGCGGCAATCGCGCCTGCACTCTGCCGCAGGCGTTTCACGCATTCGGACGCAAAAGGGTAAAGTTTTAGGCAAGTAGTTCGGACGGTAGAACTACGGATTTCCGAGAAGTTGTAACGGGTTGCATTGCATGGAACCGGAGCGGGCAGGCGAGCGTTAGGGCTGCATCAACAACCTGATTGAAGGGGGCCTTTCCGATGCTGGTCGGCGTACTCGTCACCTTTCTCGTCATCATCCTGGTGCTCTATCTCATCAACATGCTGCCGCTGGACGGCCGCGCCAAGCAGATCGCGCGCGTCGTCGTCATCATCATCGGCATCGTCTCGCTGCTGAAATATCTCGCGGTGTTTTAGGGCGGGTAATGGATTGACACCGCAACAAAAAAGCCCCGGCGCGAGCCGGGGCTTTTGATGTTGAAAGAGCTAACCGAAATCAGCCCGCGGCCTTCGCCTCGCGGCGGCGCGCGGTGAGGATGTATTCGGTGTAGCCGTTCGGCTGCGTGCGGCCTTCGAACACCAGATCGCAGGCGGCCTTGAAGGCCACGCCGTCGAACGAGGGAGCCATCGGCTTGTAGAGCGCGTCGCCAGCGTTCTGCTTGTCGACGACCTCGGCCATCCGCTTGAGCGACTCCATCACCTGCGCTTCGGTGATGACGCCCTGGTGCAACCAGTTCGCCAGATGCTGGCTGGAGATGCGCAAGGTGGCGCGGTCTTCCATCAGGCCGACGTCATGGATGTCCGGCACCTTGGAGCAGCCGACGCCCTGGTCGATCCAGCGCACGACGTAGCCCAGGATGCCCTGGCAGTTGTTGTCGATCTCCTGCTTGACGTCGTCGGGGGCCCAGTTCGACTTCGACACCGGAATGGTGAGGATGTCGGAGAGTTTTGCGCGCGGGCCGCCTTTGGTCAGCTCCTGCTGGCGGGCGGTCACGTTGACCTGGTGATAGTGCAGCGCGTGCAGCGTCGCTGCGGTCGGCGAGGGGACCCAGGCCGTGGTGGCGCCGGCCTGCGGATGGGCAAGCTTCTGCTGCAGCATGTCGGCCATCTTGTCGGGCGCGGCCCACATGCCTTTGCCGATCTGGGCGTGGCCGGGCAGGCCATCGATCAGGCCCATGTCGACGTTCCAGTCCTCATAGGCCTTGATCCAGGCCTGCGCCTTCATCTCGTTCTTGCGGATCATGGGACCTGCTTCCATCGAGGTGTGGATCTCGTCGCCGGTGCGGTCGAGGAAGCCGGTGTTGATGAACATGATGCGCTTGGAGGCGCGCTGGATGCAGGCCTTGAGGTTGACGGTGGTGCGACGCTCCTCGTCCATGATGCCGACCTTGAGCGTGTTCTCCGGCAGCGACAGCATCTTCTCGACGCGGCCGAACACTTCGCAGGTCAGCGACACCTCGTCCGGGCCGTGCATCTTCGGCTTGACGATATAGACCGAGCCGGTGCGGCTGTTCTTGACCTTGGAGTTGCCCTTGAGGTCGTGGATGGCGAGCAGGCCGGAGACGGCGGCATCGAGCAGGCCTTCCGGAATCTCCTCGCCCTTGTCGTCGAGCACGGCGTCGGTGAACATGTGGTGGCCGACATTGCGCATCAGCAGCAGGCTGCGGCCGTGCAGCTTGACCTCGCCCTTGCCGTCCGTCGTCTTGTAGCTGCGGTCGGTGTTGAGCGAGCGCGTCAGCGTCTTGCCGCCCTTCTCGAAATCGGCCGACAGCGTGCCGTTCATCAGTCCGAGCGTGTTGCGATAGACCAGCACCTTGTCCTCGGCGTCGACCGCGGCGACCGAGTCTTCCATGTCGAGAATGGTGGAGACGGCGGATTCCATCAGCATGTCGGCGACGCCGGCCGGGTCGTCCTTGCCGATGGTGTTGCTGCGATCGATCTTGACCTCGACATGCAGGCCGTTGTTGACGAGCAGCACGGCGGTGGGGGATGCCGCATCGCCCTGGAAGCCGGCGAACTGCGCCGCGTTCTTCAGCGCGGTCGCATTGCCGCTCTTCAGCTTCACCGCGAGCTGGCCCGCGACCACGCTGTAGGCGGTGACATCGGTGTGGCTGCCGGTCGCGAGCGGCACGGCGGCGTCGAGGAAGGCCTTCGCCTTGGCGATCACCTTGTCGCCGCGGGCCTTGTTGTAACCCTTGCCGCCCTCGGACGGGTCGTGCGGGATCGCGTCGGTGCCGTAGAAGGCGTCATAGAGCGAGCCCCAGCGCGCGTTCGCGGCGTTCAGGGCGTAGCGGGCGTTGGTGAGGGGCACGACCAGTTGCGGGCCGCAGATCTTGCCGATCTCCTCGTCGACATTGGCGGTCTCGACGGTCTGCGTCGCCGGCTCGGGCAGGAGGTAACCGATCTCCTTCAGGAACGCCGTGTAGGCGTTGAGGTCGAACGGCTTGCCTTTATTGGCGCGATGCCAGTCGTCGATCTTGGCCTGGAGGGTGTCGCGGTGCGCGAGCAGCTCGCGGTTCTTCGGGCCGAGGTCCCGGATGATCGCGGCAAGCCCGGCCCAGAACGCGTCAGCCTCGATCCCCGTCTTCGGGGCCGCTTCCTTGGCGATGAAATCGAACAGGACGGGGGCGATCTTCAATCCATGGGCGTCGACGCGGTTCATGACGGACTTTCTGGTTGGAAATGGCTGCTTTTGGCTGCCCTTAGACCCGGCGGCAGCAAAATGCGCCCATGAAGGGCGGCTTTCGGAGGCCCTATTAGCCCCAAAAGCCGGGGTCTGAGAAGACCCCCAAAGGTCTGTCAAAATGTCAAGTTTGGGTGGGGGCTTCGGCTTGTCACAGATGTGACTCAGCACAGCTACGCGCTACCTAGCGCGCTGCGCTCCCTCCCCCCTTGCGGGGGAGGGCGGGGGAGAGGGGTAGCCAAGGAAAAGGTGTGTGAGTTCGACGGTGGGGAAGGCGGCGGCACCGGAGAGAGTCCCCGTGTGGCACCCCTCTCCCTAACCCTCCCCCGCAAGGGGGGAGGGGACGCAGTGCGTGTGCAGCTTCAGTGAGTACGCCAACGAACGCCCGCTCAAATATTCGCCGCCAGATCCACCAGCTCGTCGAACAGCACGCCGGTCGTCTTGAGCATGCGCTCGATCTCGTCGGCGGCCTCGGCGACCGTTCGGGTCGAGGTGTCGATCACGAGCTCGGCGGCCTCGGGGGCCTGGTAGTCATTGCCGATGCCGGTGAAGGAGGCGAGTGCGCCGGCGCGGGCCTTCTTGTAATGGCCCTTGGGATCGCGCTCCTCGCACACTCCAGCCGGGGTCGCGACGTGGATCTCGCGGAAAGTGGTATCCGCGATGCGACGCGCGGTGGCGCGGTCCTCGCGCGCGGGCGAGACCGCGGCAACGATGGCGATGTGACCGTTGCGCGCCAAATGCGTTGCGACTTCCGCAAGCCGGCGGATGTTCTCGCTGCGATCGGTGGCGGAGAAGCCGAGATCGTTGTTGAGACCCGCGCGCAACGTATCGCCGTCGAGCAGGATCGGTGAGCCGCCATTGGTGAAGAGACGGCGCTCCAGCGCCTTGGCCAAAGTCGACTTGCCGGACGCCGGCAGGCCGGTGAGCCAGACCACAGCGCCGTTGTGGCGGTAGCGCGCCGAGCGCTCGTCCGGCCGAAGTGCGGATTCCACCGGCACGATGTCGACTGGCACGGCGCGCTGGCCGGCATCGACCGACAGCACGAGACCGCCGCCGGCGATGCGCCCGGACACCTCGATGACGAGACGGCCGGTGCGCGGATTGTCCGTGTACGGATCGGCCGCGATCGAGTTCGAGAGGGAGATGTCGATCTCGCCGACATGGTTGCGCCCGATCGCCTTGTTCTCGCGGCTTTCGAGATCGCCGGGATCGACCGCCTTCTCGATCGCCACTACGGTGGCGCGGGTCTCTCTCGGGCCGCAGCGCACCAGCAGCTGGTCGCCTTTGTTGAGCGGCTTGTCGTGCAGCCAGAAGATGCGGGCGCGCAGCCGCCGCGTCTCGCGCGGTGCCGTGCCGGCATGCGCGATGATGTCGCCGCGCTCGACGAACAATTCGCGGTCGAGCGTGATGCCGACCGAGCGGCCGGCGCCCTGCCGACCCGCAACCGGCGTCACCGGCCAGCTCTCGACCGACTTGATCTTTGCGATCTTGCCGGCCGGCATGATCACGATTTCTTCGCCGGCGATGAGGCTGCCGGATTCGATGCGGCCGGCCACGATGCGGCGGTCGTCGAACTTGTAGATCGCCTGCACCGGCAGGCGCAGCGCCAGCTCTTCCAGCGCGCGCGCCGGCTCCAGCCGGTCGAGCGCCTCGACCACGGTCGGGCCCTGGTACCAGCCGATCCGGTCGGTGCGCTCGGCGACGCCGTCGCCATCGCGCGCCGAGATCGGGATCACCGCCGTCGGCGTCACGCCGAGGCTGTTGAGATGCGCCGAAATCTCGGCGCTGATCTCGTCGAAGCGTGCTTGCGCGAAGTCGACGCGATCCATCTTGTTGACGACGATCGCGACCTGCTTCACGCCGAGCAGATGCAGGAGATAGCCGTGCCGGCGGGTCTGGTCGCGCACGCCTTCCAGGGCGTCGATGATCAGCACGGCGCCGTCGGCCTGCGAGGCGCCTGTGATCATGTTGCGCAGGAATTCGGCGTGGCCGGGCGCGTCGATCAGCACGATGTCGCGCGAGTTGGTGCGGAAGCGGATCTGCGTGGTGTCGATGGTGATGCCCTGGTCCCGCTCGGTCTGCAGCGCGTCGAGCAGGAACGACCATTCGAACGGCATGCCGCGCCGGGCGCTGACGGCCTTCAGCATCTCGAGCTTGCCGTCGGGCAGGCTGCCGGTCTCATGCAGCAGGCGGCCGACGAGGGTGGACTTGCCGTGGTCGACATGGCCGACGATGACGATGCGGACCTGCGGACGCGTGGTGCCGTTCGGCGTGGCGGGCGAGGTTGGGGTAACGAGCATGTTCATGACCGCGATGCGTCCTCAGGTCAGAGATAGCCGGCGACGCGCAGACGCTCGAAGGCGTCCTCGGTCTCGTGGTCGAGCGCACGCCCGGCGCGCTCCGGCACCTTGGTCTGCTCGAGCTCGATCAGGATCTCGTCGATGCTCGACGCGGTCGATGCGACCGGATTGGTGATGTCCTGATCGCCGAGCGAGCGATAGCGCTTGCCGTCCTTGGCGAGATACAGCGGGATGATCGGAATGTTCTCGCGCTTGGTGTAGGCCCAGATGTCCGCCTCGGTCCAATGCAGGATCGGATGGATGCGCAGGTGAGCGCCCTGCGGCGGCGAGGCGTTGAAGTGATCCCAGAACTCCGGCGGCTGGTCGCGCACGTCCCAATTGCCTTCGAGGCCGCGCGGCGAGAACACCCGCTCCTTGGCGCGCGTCGCTTCCTCGTCGCGGCGGATGCCGGCGATCAGGCCGTCAAAGCCATATTTGGCGAGCGCCATCTTGAGGCCCTCGGTCTTGCGCGCGGCGGAACGGGCCGCAGGGGGCAGCGTTGGGTCGACGGCATCGATCGGCGGGCAGGGCTCGACACGCAGGTCCAACTCCCATTCCTTGCCGTAATGATCGCGGAAACGATACATCTCCGGAAACTTCTTGCCGGTGTCGACATGAAGCGCCGGGAACGGCAGGCGGCCGAAGAAGGCCTTGCGCGCCAGCCAGATCATGACGTTGGAGTCCTTGCCCAGCGACCACAGCAGGGCGATCTTCTTCAGGCGGGCAAAGGCCTCGCGGAAGATGTAGATGCTCTGGGCCTCGAGCTGGTCGAGATGGTCCATGCTGGGAGCTGCCAGCTCGACAGGAATTTGCTGGGAAAGGGAAGGCGCGAAGCCCGGTCGATCTGCGCCGGAATCGGTGCTGAGAAGATGCATCTCTGACACTTTGCGTTTGGAGGCGAAAATTCTATAGTTGCACTGCGGAAGAGAAGAAAAAATTTTCTCTTTGCGCGCTCGAAACGACACATATATAGAAAATAATTCCAGTCAACCCCGATTTCGGGGAAGCGAGTATCGTATGCGCTTCTTGCCGGTGTTCCTCGATCTCAAGACCGGTCCGGTGGTCCTCGTCGGCGCCGGCGAGCTTTTGCGCGCCAAGCTGCGCGTGCTCGCCGCGGCCGGCGCGCGCATCCGCGTGCACGCGACCGACGGTAATCATGAGGTCGCAGGGCTTGCTGACGCGGATGCCGCGCGGGTCACGTTTGCGACCGATGATCCGCTCGCGGCCGATCTCGCGGGTGTCATCGCGATCGTCTGCGCGGGCGCCGGCGATGTCGGCGTTGCGATGTCGGCACGGGCGAAGTCGCTCGGTCTGCCCGTCAACGTGATGGACGATCTCGAGCATTCGAGCTTCATCTTCCCGGCGATCGTCGATCGCGGCGATGTCGTGGTCGCCGTCGGCACCGGCGGTGCCTCGCCGGTCGTGGCGCGCCGTGTGCGCGAAAAGATCGAGGCGCTGCTGCCGGCGCGGATCGGCGAGCTCGCCGAATTCATCGGCGGCTTCCGCAAGTCCATTCATTCCCGCATCGGCGAGTTCGCACTGCGCCGCCGCTTCTGGGAGCGGGTGATCGACGGCCCGATCGGCGCGCTGGTGCTTGCTGGACGCAAGGACGAGGCCGAGGCCGCGCTCAACAAGATCTCCGATGCGACCGCCTACGCGCTCGCCGACAAGCCGGCCGGACATGTCATGCTGGTCGGAGCCGGCCCCGGCGATCCGGATTTGCTCACCATCAAGGCGCTGCGCGCGCTGCAGGACGCCGACGTCGTCTTCCATGACGAGCTGGTCTCGACAGACATTCTCGACCGCATCCGCCGCGACACCACCCGCATTCCCGTCGGCCGCCGCATCGGCAAGCCCGGCATCGGCCAGGATGCCATCAATCTGCTGATGATCGAAGCCGCCCAATCCGGCCAGCGTGTGGTGCGGCTCAAGGGCGGCGATCCCTTCGTGTTCGGCCGCGGCGGCGAAGAGGTCGAAGCGCTGCGCGCGGCCGGCATCGCCTACACCGTCGTGCCCGGGATCACCGCGGGTCTCGGTGGCGCCGCGGATTTCGAGGTGCCGCTGACCTATCGCCAGGAGGCGCTGCGCATCACCTTCCTCACCGCGCACAAGACACATGATGCCGAAGCCGTCGACTGGTCGACGCTGACCGACACCAAGATGACGGTCGTCGTCTATATGGGCATGTCAGCGGCACCCGCTGTGCGCGCCGGCCTGCTCGCTGCCGGCCGCTCGCCGCAGACGCCGGTCGGCGTGTTTGCGCGCGTCACCCGGCCCGATGCCCAAGCTGCGATCGGCACGATCGATCAATTGCCCGAGCTCGTCGCGCGGATCGAGGGCGGTCCCGCCATTCTCATCATCGGCGACGTGGTCCGGCATGCCGGCTCCCTTCGCCGCGACAACTCCGGGCAGAGCAGCCCGAAGCAAATCATCTCTGACCTATTGGATGCAGCCGAATGACCTCCCCGCTCGAACAGAAGAAGATCAAGATCGCCGGCCCCTCGGTCGTGACCGCCAACCGCACCTGGGATGGCGCGGTGGTCTACCGCACCGCCGCCAAGGGCTGGTCCGCGGACCTGCTGGACGCTGCGATCGTGCGGAACTCGGACGAGGCAAAAACCTTGCTGGCCGAGTCCGTCGCCGATGACGTCAGCGCGGTCGGTGCCTATATCGCGCCGGTGCAAGTCGACGATGACGGCAAGATTGTTCCGGGAAATCTGCGCGAGCAGATCCGCAGCACCGGCACGACCATCGGCTTGCAGGCTTAAGACGGGCTGCAGGTCCAAGGTTCGAAGGCTTTTCTCATGTACGCTTACGACGAAATCGACCGCACGCTGGTCAACGAGCGCGTCTCGGAATTCCGTGACCAGGTGAAGCGCCGCCTCTCGGGCGAACTCACCGAGGACGAGTTCAAGATGCTGCGCCTGCAGAACGGCGTCTATCTGCAGCTGCACGCCTACATGTTCCGCGTCGCGATCCCCTACGGCACGCTGGCGACCAACCAGCTGCGGGCGCTGGCCCATGTCGCGCGCAAATACGACCGCGGCTACGGCCACTTCACCACGCGGCAGAACATCCAGTTCAACTGGATCAAGCTCGCCGAGCTGCCGGATGCGCTGGAAGACCTCGCCAAGGTCGGCATCCATGCGATGCAGACCTCCGGCAACAACATGCGCAACGTCACCTCCGACCAGTGGGCCGGCGTCGCCCCCGGCGAGATCGAGGATCCCCGCATCTGGTCCGAGCTGATCCGCCAGCACACCACGCT
>JAEWBW010000148.1 GCA_023390955.1 Pseudomonadota bacterium | reverse complement strand
AGGCGGCAAAGGCCGCGATGTCGTCGCAGATCTGTTGCTGCACGGCGGCGTCGCGGACGATGCCCTTCTTGTTGTGCTTCCGCTCGGCCTCGAATTGCGGCTTGATCAGCGCAAGCAGGCTCATCGGCGCGGCCGCCAGCGACAGCGCGACCGGCAGCACCGTCTTGAGCGAGATGAAGCTGACGTCGATGACGACGATGTCGGGCCGCGCCGGCAGCCTCTTGCCCTCATAGGCGCGGATGTCGGTCTCCTCCATCGACACGATTTTTGGATGGCCGCGCAGCGAGGGATGCAGCTGGCTGGTGCCGACGTCGATGGCGAACACGAGGCTCGCGCCATTCGCCAGCAGCACCTCGGTGAAGCCGCCGGTGGAAGCGCCGACGTCGAGGCAGACATGATCCTCGATCTCGATCGGGTAGCGCTCCAGCGCGCCGGCGAGTTTGACGCCGCCGCGCGAGACATAGGGGTGCGCGGGCTCGGCCTGGATCACCGCATCCTCGGCGATGGTCTCGGACGGCTTTGCGACCTGCTTGTCGTTGGCGGTAACAAGGCCGGCCTCGATCGCCGCGCGCGCCCGCGCCCGGCTCTCGAACAGGCCGCGCTCGACCAGCAAAACATCCGCGCGCTTGCGGGAAGGGGACATGGGGCGTTCCGAAGACGATCTGTGCGTCTATGTAGCGATCAATCGCGCGGCCGCCATCCTGACACAAGCCTCGAACGCGCCGAGATCGTGCCAGATGTCGCCAGGCATCTCCGCTGGCGTGACCAGCGGGCAGCCATGCAGCTCGAGCGCGTGGATCATCATGAGGTTGTCGACGAGACCAAAGTCCTCGACCGTCAGCCCCTGCGCGTCAACGAGGCGGCCGTCCTCGCGGCTGACCCGCATGGTGCGCGCGACGCGGTCTGAATAGACGGCGGGATCGTTGGAATAGGCGAGACAGAATTTGCCGCGGCCGGCCATGTAGCCGAGCTCGTAGACGGTGCCGGGATCGGCGCCGGCGCCGCGGAACGGCGTGAGATTGGCAATGATCGCGTCAGCCGCGTCCATCATCGCCTCGTTGCCGGCGAAGATTTGCCGCGAGGCATCGGTGGCGGCAAGATCGACCGAATTGTCGAGGGGATAGAGCCCGGTCACGCCATGCGCGGCACAGATCGCGGCCTTGCGTCGGCCGGTCTCCACCGCATCCGGCAGGAACACGTCGGGACCTGCCAGATAGATTTTCATGGAAAGAGTGCTGTGCAGCCGAGGGTCGAAGCCCGCCCTCAGGCGAGCTTGACCGTCTCGGTCTTGACGTCCTTGCCGAGCGCCTCGAACACCTTGGCGACGATGCCCTTGGCATCGAGACCGGCGCGGCCATACATCGAGGCCGGGGTGTCGTGGTCTTGGAAGACGTCAGGCAGCACCATCGAGCGGAAACGCACCGCGCCGCTGTCGAGCGCGCCCTGCTCGCTCAGGAACTGGGAGACGTGCGAGCCGAAGCCGCCGATCGAGCCTTCCTCGATCGTGATCAGGATCTCGTGGTCACGCGCGAGCTTGAGCACCAGCTCGGTGTCCAGCGGCTTCATGAAGCGCGCATCCGCGATCGTGGTCGAGAGGCCATGGGCGGCGAGCTCGTCGGCCGCCTTCTCGCATTCGGCCAGACGCGTGCCGAAGGAGAGCAGGGCGATCTTGTTGCCCTGACGGACCACGCGGCCCTTGCCGATTTCGAGGGGAACGCCGACGTCGGGCATCTCGATGCCGCGGCCTTCGCCGCGCGGATAGCGCAGCGAGCTCGGACGGTCGTTGATCGCGACCTGGGTCGCCACCATGTGCACGAGCTCGGCTTCATCGGCCGCCGCCATGATCACCATGTTCGGCAGACAGCCGAGATAGGCGTTGTCGAACGAGCCGGCATGCGTCGCGCCGTCGGCGCCGACGAGGCCGGCGCGGTCGATGGCGAAGCGCACGGGAAGATTCTGGATCGCGACGTCGTGCACGATCTGGTCATAGCCACGCTGCAGGAAGGTGGAGTAGATCGCGCAGAACGGCTTGTAGCCTTCGGTCGCAAGACCGGCGGCGAACGTCACCGCGTGCTGCTCGGCGATGCCGACGTCGAAGGTGCGGTTCGGGAACGCCTTGTTGAAGATGTCGACGCCGGTGCCCGACGGCATCGCCGCGGTGATGGCGACGATCTTGTCGTCCTTCTCGGCTTCCTTGACGAGGCTCTGGCCGAACACGTTCTGATAGGCCGGTGCATTCGGCTTGGACTTGGCCTGCGTGCCGGTCGCAACGTCGAACTTGACGACGGCATGATATTTGTCGGCGGACGCTTCCGCCGGGCCGTAGCCCTTGCCCTTCTGCGTCACGACGTGGACCAGGATCGGACCTTCCTGCATGTCGCGCACGTTCTTCAGCACGGGCAGCAGGTGGTCGAGATTGTGGCCGTCGACGGGGCCGACATAGTAGAAGCCGAGCTCCTCGAACAGCGTGCCGCCGTCCATCATGAAGCCGCGGGAATATTCCTCGACGCGATTGGCGCGGTTCGAGATAATCTTCGGCAGATGCTTGCCGAGCTGCTTGGCGGCATCGCGCAGCGTGCGGTAGGTCTTGCCCGAGTAGAGCCGCGACAGATACGCGCTCATGGCGCCGACCGGCGGCGCGATCGACATGTCGTTGTCGTTGAGGATCACGATCAGGCGGGAGTTCATCGCGCCGGCGTTGTTCATGGCCTCATAGGCCATGCCTGCCGACATCGCGCCGTCGCCGATCACGGCGATCACGTTGTTCTTGCCGCCGGCGAGGTCGCGCGCCACGGCCATGCCGAGGCCCGCCGAGATCGAGGTCGAGGAGTGGGCGGCGCCGAACGGATCGTAGTCGCTCTCGCTGCGCTTGGTGAAGCCGGAGAGGCCGCCGCCGGTGCGCAGCGTGCGGATGCGGTCGCGGCGGCCGGTGAGGATCTTGTGCGGATAGGCCTGGTGGCCGACGTCCCAGATCAGCCGGTCGCGCGGCGTATCGAAGATGTAGTGGATCGCGGTGGTGAGCTCGACCACGCCGAGGCCTGCGCCGAAATGACCGCCGGTCACGGAGACCGCGTCGATGGTCTCCTGCCGCAGCTCGTCGGCGACCTGGCGGACCTGCTCGATCTTGAGCTTGCGGAGGTCGTCCGGCGTCCGGATGGTGTCGAGAAGCGGCGTTTTACTGTATGCGTTCACGGCGATTTCCAATTTTTCAGGCCGGCAAGTGGTCCCGGCGCGAGTTGGTTTGCACAATATAGGCGCAGCGCGAGCCCCAGACCGGCAAGGCCCACGGGCACGGGACGAATCCCGCCTTCAAAGCTAAGTGAGCCTAAGTGCGCTCCGGTTCAGTCTCTGTGATCTTTGTCACCCGGCTTGGTGTCACCCATCCAAGCCAATTTCATCAGCGATTTTAAGCGTTTGCCAGCGACAAAGGGCCGCCGGGGGAGGCTCAGAAAAAGCTACAGCCCCGGAGCTTTACACCAAAGCCTGTCCCAAAGCCAACCCACTGGCCCGATTAGAGGTATGCGGAAGCAACCAGCGGGCCAGATTGGTTAACCGCGGCTCCGAGCCGGGGGTTCCTGTTTGCCCAGGGCGTCCGTCGGCATCGGATCGCGCGGGGCCGCGTTTTCCAGCCTCCGCCAGCCGAACTCGCGCGCCGCAGGGTCGCCGGTCGCGATCGCCAGCGCCGCGTCGGGCGCGGCCATGCGTTCCCGTAAGGGAACCGGCCCGCACACGATCATGAAGAAGTCGTAGGCGTGCGGCCGCTCATTGGCCATCACGAACTGGAAGTGGACCCGAAAGAACTGCCAGCGGAACAGATTGTAGTGCTCGGGCGCGATGATCTCGCGGAACCGGACCGTGACGATGGTCGGGTTGCGCCGCTCGGCGCCGACGTCGATGCCGTGCGCCGCGATCGGGTCGAAATGGAAGAAATTCATTACGTCCTTGCGCGCCTGGCAGTCGATCCAGTCGATCGACGGCTCGACGGCCAGATCGCGCAGATGATCGCGGAAATCCTGCGCCGCGGCGTGGTAGCCGACGATCGGATAGTTGCCGCCGAGCGTGAGCAGCATGATGCGCGGTCCGTGCCGCCCGAGCGAAGGATCGAGCTTCAGCGCCCGCGCGAGGATCTCCGTCGCCAGGAACGAGCCGGAGGAGTGGCCGACCAGCACGACCTCTTCGGCGTTCGACGTGCGTGCGACCTTGCAGAGATGCTCGGCGAAGCGGTCGATGCGTTGATCCCATTCAGGCCGGCCGCGATGGGAGAATTCCCAGGTCCAGATCGTGTCGCAGAGGAGGTAGAGCAGGTAGGTCTTGTCCTCCGTGTATTTCAGCGCGGTGCCGAGGAGGGCGACGAACACGGCAGTGGCCGCAGCGATGCTGAACAGATTGGGCACGCCCGCCCAATCCAGGCCCTGCTGGAAGAGCCAGGCGATGCCGGCAGCGCACAGGGCTTCCGCGAGCAGCATCAAATGCGGATAGGTGATGAAGGTCGCAAACCGCCAGTTGGCCTTGCCGAAGCGCGCGATGGTGCCGCGGAACACCAGCCGCCAGTAAATCCACACCGCCGAGAAGACTGTGCTCCAGATCGGCTGGGCGAGGTCGCGCTGGATGAAATCCTCGAAGCGGAGGAAGTCATAGGCGGTGCGCGTCTGCCAGTCGTCGGCCTTGGTCTCGATGCTCCAGGACGCGATCTCACCGTCGCCGGCGTGTTTTGGACGGGTGACGGTGGTGGCAATTTGGTACAGCCGGCCGAACTTGCGCAGCTCGGTCCGGAACATGCGGTAATATTGCGCCAGGCCCCGCGGGTCGTAGCCCTGCACATAGATGATATGGCGGTTCTGAACGCGCACCGAACCTGTGATCCCCGCGACGGCCTCAAGGCTCCGATCGGGGCCTTGGCCTTCCTCTTCATTCCTGCGCTTTTCGACGAAAACCGCTGATTTCGGGCCGAACCATCGGTTCAGCCCACACCCATTTCACCACACAGTCGGGACTATAGCAGGCCGCGGGGCAGGCCAAGAGCTATTCGAGAGTGTTTCGCGCCTGGCTGCGCGGCCTTCTGGCGCATTCCCTGAATGTTTTGAATGGCTTGCGGGAATGGTGAGGCCGCGGGCGTGTTACTGCACGTCGAGCGGCGCGGTCCCGGTGGCCTGACCGCTGGCGTCGGTGGTGATCTTGTCTACGCGGGCCTCGGCCTGGCGCAGCAGTTCCTCGCAGCGGCGCTTCAGGGCCTCGCCGCGCTCATAGATTGTCACCGATTCCTCCAGCGGCACCTTGCCCTCTTCGAGCCGCTTGACGATCGTCTCGAGCTCCTCGATCGCCCGTTCGAAGGTCAATCTGGTGACGTCGGTTTGGGTGTTTTCGGCCATATGTCTTTCCGATTGCCCGCCTTGTTCGTCGGCTCAGGATGCAGAGTTTTGCGGGCGCAATGTGGCGGGTTGATTCACGCGCCCATCAGGGCGCCGACATGCGCCGTAACAGATTCTTTCAGTCCTTGCAGGTCATAGCCACCCTCGAGCACCGAAACAACTCGACCGCCTGCGCTCTGGTCGGCGAGGTCCATCAGCTTCCGCGTGACCCAGGCGAAATCCTCCGCGCGCAGGTTCAGCGACGCCAGCGGATCGCGGTAATGCGCGTCGAAGCCGGCGGAGATGATGACCAGCTCCGGGCTGAACTTGGTCAGCTGCGGCAGGATCAGGTTCTCGAAGGCGGAGCGGAATTCCGGGCCGCCGTCTTCGGAGGCGAGCGGCGCATTGACGATGGTGTCGTGGTCGCCGCGCTCGCCCTTCGCGCCCGTGCCCGGAAACAGCGGCATCTGGTGCGTCGAGCAATACATCACGGTCGGGTCCGACCAGAAGATGTCCTGCGTGCCGTTGCCGTGATGCACGTCGAAATCGACGATCGCCGCGCGCTTGATGCCGTATTTGCGCTGCGCGTGCCGGGCTGCGATCGCGACATTGTCGAAGAAGCAGAAGCCCATCGGCTTGCCGATCTCGGCGTGATGTCCGGGCGGCCGCACCGCGACGAAGGCGTTGCGATGCTGGCCTTCATCACCGCCTCGGTCGCCGCGACCGCGCCGCCGACCCCGCGCATCACCGCTTCCCAGGTACCCGGCGACATCGAGGTGTCGCCGTCGATATAGACCTGGCCGCTGGTCGGCGCGATGTGGCGCAACTCGGTGACGTAGTGCTCGTTGTGGCAGAGCGTGACGAGATCGAGATCGCCCTCGGGCGCCTGGTCCCGCGTCAGGAACTGGAAGCGCTCGTGCGACAGTGCTTCTTCCACGGCACGCAAGCGGTCCGGCCGCTCCGGGTGTCCCGGCGGCGTGACATGGTCGAGGCAGGCCTTGTGGGAAAGAAGAAGCGTGCTCATCAGGTCGTACTCACTGGTCAGGCGTTGGCGTCGCTTCGCGCATCCGGGCTCAAAGCGCAATGTAAGAGTTTGCCCGGGAATGGCAAACGCAGTCGGGCAGACCGCGTTTGATCGAGATCAATTGAGGCGGAGAATGCGGCCGGGCGGCAGCGGCCCGACCGGACCAAGCCCCTTGAAGAAGTTGAACAGGGCTTCGGTGTCATAGCCGCCATAGCGCGGTGCGGACCCCTGGCCGGCGACGCTGAAGCCGTCGCCGCCACTGGCGAGATAGTCGTTGACGGTGACCCGGTAACGCGCCGATGGATCGATCGGCTTGCCGTCGAGCGTCATGCGTTCGGCGATGATCCGCTCGCCAAATGGCTTTAACGCATCCCAGGCGTAGCTGAATCCGTTCGAAACCTGGAGGATGCGCGGCCGTTTCGGGTCCAGCCATTGCTGCTCCAGCATCTCCTTCAGCTGCGCGCCGGTGAACGTCACGGTGACGAGGCGGTTGCGGAATGGCTGGCTGGCGAACAGGTCGCCATAGCTTACCGTGCCGTTGTCCCGGTGGACGAGATCGGTGCGGATGCCGCCGGGATTTGTCATCGCGATCACGGCGCTGCCATCGTCCGGGCCGCGCGTCGCGGCGAGCTGCGCGTCCGCGATGACGTCCCCGAGCGCGCTCTCGCCGGCCTCGTTGGGGACGCGCGACAGCGTTTGGGTGATGAAGCCGGCCGGACGGTTCGCGATCGGCGCGGCCAACCTGTCATAGGCCTCGATCAATGCCGTCTGCTCGGCATCCTTTGCGAGCGAGGCGTTGGCAACGATGATGTTCTCCGCCTTCGCGCCGACGATATCGCGTGTGGCGGGATCGAGCTTGAGATCGATCGCCGTCACCAGCGTGCCGAACCTGTCGCCACTGGTGACGAGGCGGCCGTCGATGTCGCAGACATAGGCCCGATGGGTGTGGCCGCTGACCACGACGTCCACGGCGCGGTCGAACTTCTTCACGATCTCGACGATCGGTCCCGAAATGCCGGGACACTCATTGTAGTCGCCGGTGGGCTCGCCGCCCTCGTGGATCAGGACGACGATGGCCTCGACGCCGCGCGCTTTCAGCTCCGGCACCAGCGCGTTCACGGTTGCAGCCTCGTCGCGGAATTCGAATCCGGCAATGCCCTTCGGCGAGACGATTCCGGCGGTGCCCTTCAGCGTCAGCCCGATGAAGGCGACGGGAATGCCGTCGAATTCACGGATTTCATAGGGCGGCAGCACGCTCTTGCCCGTCGCGGTCTCGATGGTGGAGGCGGCGAGATAGCGGAATTTGGCGCCTTCGAACCGATGCGGCCCCCTGCAGCCATCCTCCGGATGGCATCCGCCATTCTGCATCCGCAGCAGCTCGGCCGTGCCCTCGTCGAATTCGTGATTGCCGACCGAGCTGATCGCAAGCCCCATCAGCGAGAGCGCCTCGATCGACGGCTCGTCGTGAAACAGTGCGGAGAGGAACGGGCTGGCCCCGATCAGGTCGCCGGCCGCGACGAAGATCGTGTTCTTGCGGCCCTCGCGCAGCTGCTTCACCAGCGTCGCCATGTATTCGGCGCCACCGGCGGCCACCGTCACCTTCTTCGTCTTATCCTCGGGATCGCCGATGCGGATACCGCCCGGCGGCGGCTTCAGATTGCCGTGAAAATCGTTGAGGGCGAGGATGCGCAGCTCGACCGGTGCCGCGGTCTGGGCCGAAGCGGGCAGGGCAGCGAGAGTGAGGGCGAAGGCGGTCAGGCGGAGAAGATGGCGCATGGAACCAGACTAATCGTTCCCCGCGAAGATTTCACGAAGCTTCTCTCGTCATTCCGGGGCGCGCATAGCGCGAACCCGGAATCCATCGGGCGGCGAGTGAGCGGACGAATGGATTCCGGGCTCGCGACTTTGTCGCGCCCTGGAATGACAACGCAGATTGGGGTGGTTACCGCTTCTTCCGCTTCGTGAATGCTTCGAACGCGGCGACGGCTTCGATCGACTTCAGGCGCTCGCCGAACAGATGAGCTTCCTGGTCGATGCGGCGGGTCAGCTCTTCCGGCGGCACGCGCAGCAATTTGCGCGAGATCGCCACAGCCTCGGCCGGCAGCCTGCTGATCTCGCGCGCGACTTTCCGTGCCTCGACCTCGGTGTGACCGGGCGAGACCACGGTGTTGACCAATCCCGCCGCGTGGGCCTCCGCAGCGGAGAAGGTCCGGCCCATCACCAGCATCGCGAAGGCGCGCTGGTAACCCATGGTCTGCGGCATCAAGAGGCTCGCGGCGCCGACCGGGACGAGGCCGAGATTGATATAGGGAGCCGCGAAGGTCGCGGATGTCGAGGCCAGCACATAGTCGCAATGAAACAGCATCGCTGTGCCGATGCCGATGGCGACGCCGTCGACGGCTGCGATGATCGGCTTGACGTTGAGGGCGAGCGAATAGAGGAACTTTGCGCCGTTGCTCAGCGTCTCCGGCCGCGACGTATCGGCCTTCATGAAATCGTCGATGTCGTCGCCGGCCGTGAACACGCCGGAGCCGCCGGTGAGGATCATGCAGCGGATGTCGGGATTGTTCTGCGCGGTGTCGATCGCGCGGCTCATGTCCCGATACATCTCCTGCGTGATCGCGTTCTTCTTGATCGGCCGGCGCAGGGTGATGACGCGTGTTGCGTGTTCTTCGGTGACGACGACGCTGCCATTCGCCATGATATTCCTCTGCAGCCGCCGTCGATGGCGAGTCCTGCGATCTCAGCCTACATCATCTCGCGCGCGTGCCAATCGCCGCGGTCCACGCTTTTCGACGCAGAGCCATTGATCCCGGCGCATGACGGTGGTCCGCTGGCCGGCCGATCCGCATGTCGCGACAAGCCATCCCGCACACCTTATGCGCTGCAACAATCAGCTACAATGTTTCATTTGAAAAACCTGCAGTTGTAGGGCACGATCCCACTGCATCGCTTCATTTCATTTGGCCGATTGCTCGATTGATGATTGCCGCAACGGGTATTGACGAATCCTCGCTGCATTATCGTGGCTGGCGCGTCGTGCTCGCCTGCTTCCTGATGGCCTTCTTCATGTTCGGCTTCGGCCTCTACGGCCAGGGCGTTTATCTCGCGGAACTCCAGCGCGCGCATGGCTGGCCGGGGACCCTGGTGTCGACCGCCAGCACGTTCTCGTTTCTCCTGACCTCGGTCCTCGTCATCTTCACCGACGATTTGCTGTCGCGCTTCGGGCTCCGGGCGCTCATCCTGTGCGGATTGTCGGCGCTCGGCGCCTCGACCGTCGTACTGGCGGTGATGGTGGCGCCCTGGCAGCTCTATCTCGCCTATGCGCTGATGTCGCTCGGCTGGGCCGGGATGGGCACCGTCGTGATCGCAACATTGCTGAACACCTGGTTCGAGCGCCGTCGCGGTCTGGCGCTGAGCCTCGCGTTCAACGGCGCGACGTGTGGTGGCATCGTTCTCGTCCCGGTGCTGCTGGCGATGACCGTCAGCATCGGGTTTCGCGGCGCCATGCTGGCTGCGACCATTGCGATGGTGGTGATATTGCTGCCGGTGATCGTGATCTTCATCGGCTGGCCCGACGGTCCAAGGACCGCGGACGGAGGCCTGCCGGCCGGCAGCGCGCCCGTCCCCGCGGCGCAATCCCGCAAGGCGCTGCTCGGCAACGCGGCGTTCTGGACCATGGTGCTTCCATTCGCGATCGCGCTGCTGGCGCAGATGGGATTCATCGTCCACCAGGTGACGTTCCTCGAACCGATGGTGGGCCGCTCCGCTGCCGGGCTTGCGGTGACGATCATGGCGGCGATGGCCGTGATCGGGCGCCTGTCGCTCGGCGTGTTCGTCGATCGGCTCGATCCAAGGCTCGCGAGCGCCGCCTCGATGATCAGCCAGGCTGCCGCGCTGTTTGTGCTGCTGCAAAGCCAGAATGCGACCGTCCTGCTGCTCTGCTGCGCGGTCTACGGCTTTTCGATCGGCAACATGATCACGTTCCCGCCCTTGATCATCCAGCACGAGATCGGCCGTGGCGCGTTCGCCGCGGCGATGGGGCTCGGCACCTCGATCAGCGGCATCGTCAGCGCGTTCGGCCCTGGCATCGTCGGCCTGGTGCGGAGCGCGACCGGCGACTACACGATGGCGTTCGCGCTGTGCGTCATGCTCGATCTCGTCGCGGCCGGCATCGTGCTGTGGCGGCCGAAGTCACGCGAAGGACTGCATAGCCAGGATGAAGCACAGCACATCCCAGCCGATTGACGAATCCTGCCTTCACCCCAGCAGCACGGCATCCGCCGCCGCGACCGAGTCCGCGCTTTCCGTCACAGTGCGTTCCAGCGCGGGCGCCTGCACCGAGATGTTCTCGGCAAAGAAGCGGGCGAGCGAGACGTAACGCGGCGCCTCGCTGTTGCCGTCGGCCTTGGCGGCGAGCGCTTCGGAGGCGAGCATGCAGCCGCCGAGCGTGGAGCCGAATTGCTGCAGATAGGGCGTCGCGCCCGCGAGCGCTTCGTTCGGCGCCGAGGTGACCCGTTCCAGCAGCCATTTGCTGGAGCGCTCCAGCGAGTCCAGCGCCTCGCGCAGCTTGGCGCCCGTCGTGCCGAAGGCCGGATCGTTGGAGGCTTCGACCTGCTTGACGATGGCTGACAGCTC
Organism: Pseudomonadota bacterium; assembly: GCA_023390955.1. Lineage (GTDB taxonomy): Bacteria > Pseudomonadota > Alphaproteobacteria > Rhizobiales > Xanthobacteraceae > Bradyrhizobium. Next base: position 4,797 of record JAEWBW010000148.1, on the reverse strand, counting down.
CGACAGCAGCGCCCACACCGAGGCGCCGCCATTCGCCGCGAGCTTGCGCGTGACGAGGTCGATCGCCTGGATGCCGTTGGTGCCCTCATAGATCGCGGTGATGCGGGCGTCGCGATAGTGCTGCGCGGCGCCCGTCTCCTCGATGAAGCCCATGCCGCCATGCACCTGCACGCCGAGATAAGCGACCTCGTTGCCGATGTCGGTGGAATAGCCCTTGGCAAGCGGCGTCAGTAGCGCCGCGCGCGCCGCTGCATCGGCGCGCACCTTCGGATCCTTGGCGCGGGTCGAGACGTCGATCGCGACCGCGGTCGCATAGCAGATGGTACGCGCAGCCGCGGTCTGCGCCCGCATCCGCATCAGCATCCGCTTGACGTCGGGATGGACGAAGATGGCGTCCGAGCCGTCGCCCTTCTTGCCGACCGCGCGGCCCTGCTTGCGCTCCTGCGCATACGACAATGCCTGCTGATAGGCGCGATCGGCGACGCCGACGCCTTCGAGGCCGACGCCGAGCCGGGCCTGGTTCATCATCGTGAACATGCAGCGCATGCCCTGGTTCTCTTCGCCGATCAGGAAGCCGATCGCGCCGCCCTTGTCGCCCATCGTCATGGTGCAGGTGGGGGAGGCGTGCATGCCGAGCTTGTGCTCGACGCCGGAGGCGAAGATGTCGTTGCGCGCACCGAGCGAGCCGTCGGCATTGACCATGAACTTGGGCACCAGGAACAGCGAGATTCCCTTGGTGCCGGCGGGCGCATCGGGCAGGCGCGCCAGCACGAAATGAACGATGTTATCGGTCATGTCGTGCTCGCCATAGGTGATGAAGATCTTCGTTCCCTTGATGCGATAGGTGCCGTCGGCCTGCTTCTCGGCGCGGGTGCGCAGCGCGCCGACGTCGGAGCCGGCCTGCGGCTCGGTCAGCTGCATGGTGCCGGTCCATTCGCCGGTCACGAGCTTCTCCAGATAGATTGTCTTGAGTTCGTCGCTGCCATGCGCGTCCAGTGCTTCGATCGCGGACGCCGTGAGCAGCGGGCAGAGGCCGAAGGCGACGTTCGAGGCGCTCCAGATTTCGGTGCACATCGCGTTGATCACGAGCGGCAGGCCCTGGCCGCCGAAATCCTCCGGGCCGGACACCGCGTTCCAGCCGCCGTCGGTCCAGCGCTTGTAGGCGTCCGGCCAGCCCGGCGCGGTTGTGACCTTGCCGTCGTCGAGCTTGATGCCGTGCTCGTCGCCCACCTTGTTCAGCGGCGCCAGCACGTCGGTGGCGAACTTGCCGGCTTCCTCCAGCACCGCCGCGACGATGTCCGTGTCGAAATCGCCGTAATGACCGGCCTCGACGGCGGCCTTCAGGCCCGCGCCGTGGTTGAGCGACAAGAGCATGTCGGAGATCGGTGCGCGGTAGGTCATGGCTTACTCCCGTGGGCGTGTCGGGCGCCGTCTTCCCATGAAACGGGGGAGGTCTCAACTACCCGGCCAACGGGCGGGCGATCGGAGCGGCGCGGACATTATAATAGAGTGTGACGCGCACGGGCCGCCGGCGGGCGGTATTTTGACCCTCCAGGCGGTTGAAATGCCGCTTCTCTCCCTATAGACCGGCACAGCTTTGAGAGAATCCGCGGGTAGCCTGGTCTTCCGCGTTCCCGAGGCAACCTGTTGGGGCGTAGCCAAGCGGTAAGGCAGCGGATTTTGATTCCGCCATTCGGAGGTTCGATCCCTCCCGCCCCAGCCAGGCGCTCCGCATCCCCTGAAATTGCTGACGAAACCGGCCAGGCTGGGGCGCTGCTATACAGCGCTGCGACACTTCACTGCTGCACAGGGTGTCGCTCGCAATGGCTTTCCATATCTTTCGCCGCCGAGCCGTCTACTATTGGCGACGTCGTAATCCTCGGGTGCTTGCCAGTGTGCTCAAGCGCCGGCTGCCTTCCACTAGCCCAAAAACGACGAACCGCGCTGCGGCTTGCCGCCTGGCGACCCAGGTGAACCTGTTCCTGGATGACGTCGCAATGCTCGCAGATGACGCCGAACTGCATTAGCGAAGTCTCAAATGCTCCATGCTGTCGTCGCTCCCCCGCGAGGGCCGCCCGAGGCGCTGACTCAGGGGAACGTCGGCTCAAGGTCTCACGCAACGACAGGGCCGATGAACCCGAAAGGTCGCTGCTTTATACTGGTGACACCATCGGGCTATTTGCGGCTCGCCGAAAATTCGGTCGAGCAACGGTGGTGACATCCTGCTGGAGGGTCCACTGGGTCAAGCTGGTTGTGCAGCACAAGGAAGGCGCTCAGCAACAGCACGAAGATGACGAGCCTTGCGAGCGCATCGTTACTCACATCAGGTTCTCCTCAGCCGATTGCCACTCTTTCCTGCAAATCGTGGGAGAGCAAGTGAATTCGGCGGGTGAAGTTCCTGAGCTTGGCGAGGCTTTCCACGTCTTTGAAGCCACACTTTGATTTGGAAGAGTTGCAGGCAAATTTGACAGCTGACCGGTTCTGGCGCTGGCGCACTGGTAAAGCGAGACCCCCCGCGTCGAACGGACAGCTTCAGCGCTAATTGCCAGGGAGCACATTCAGGAAACTGGCGTGGAGAGTGATTGGCTGCTTGGAGCCGTCCAGCAGGACCCTGAACTGGTTCTTCGTTGCGCCGTTCGAGGAGATCACGCCTTGTTTGCCGGCCAACTTTCGGCCGGCTGAGGGAGCTACGATAATGCGGCTTCCCCTCATAAGTTCTCCCGCGAGAACGCTCGCTCCAGCAGCCCTCTGCAGCGGTTGAATGCTTGGCGGCATTTGTCTCTCTTAACCCCCATGGCATGAAGGCAACCAGTCCAAAGGCCAATCTGACAGGCACTCGTCGGACTGCAAATAATCAGTGCGACTCTGGCGCATGGACATCTGACATCGTGCCAGAACGCACCGCCTTGGGAACAGGGGACGGAGCGACCTGGCCCAAGACCTGGACCATCAAGGCACCGCCCGCAATCCTCATCAGGCGGCAGTTCTCCTCAAGCGTCGCGACACGCGACTCCGAAATCGTCGCACGCTATCGCGAAGGCCTCCTTTGCTTTCGGATCATCGAAACAGAAGCGCATGCCAACTTCAGCGCGATCGGTCCACCATTCGATGTTGTGACCTTTTGCGATGCGCGAGGCTTCGCCGCGGAGCAAATCCAGCTGCTTTCCCGCAGCGCGGACAATCAGGCAATTTCCATTTGGCATAATATCTGTCCCATGAAATGTTGTCGGACAGTTCGAAGTAGAGGAAGGATGGCAGACTAGGCGGTTTCCCCATCCTTGAAATGAAAATAGACTGTATGTAGTTTGCTGTATGGGTCAAGCCGAAAGTGCCAAGGTTGGCCAAAGCCTCACTCTGTCCGGCGCGCGGACGGACGGTCCGATGGCGTCATCGAGCCCATCTCGCAAAACCCGCCACGCTTCCACAGACGCACGGCCTACGAAGACCATTATGGTCGGTCACCTCAACAGATAAATTGGTCGTCGAAGGTTGCGCTAAAAGTCTCGTAAGGCCGCGGGATATCACTCGATGCGGAGGCTGGGTTTTGCGCCGACCTTGCGCATGCTTTTCCATGCAGCTTTTTCTTTTGGTCAGTACAGCTTCCCTAGAATGGATTGCGGAATGTGGTGTGCTCTTCGGCCGCGACTCCCCTCGTGAGCCGATTGCTTGCATTCCGGAGAATTCGTCCAATACTGCCAATTGCATCGGGAGCGTCGGCATGTGCCAGCCGTTTCGTCTTGCAATCTGTTTGATCGCGCTCCTGCTGATGTGTTCAGCTGCTCATGCGGAGAAGCGGGTCGCGTTGGTGATCGGCAACGGCGCTTACAAGAGCGCGCCAAAGTTGCTGAACCCGACGAACGATGCATCCGATGTGGCGGCGGCATTGGCGAAGTCGGGTTTCGAAGTAATCTTCGAGACAAATCTGGATCAGCTTGGGATGCAGGAAGCCTCCATCCGTTTTGCACGCCAGGCGCGCAGCGCTGACGTTGCGCTGTTTTACTTCAGTGGTCACGCGCTACAGTTCGCCGGCGTGAACTATTTGCTGCCGGTTGATGCTGTTTTGCGGGATGAGGCGGACTTGAGGCGCATGTCGCGCGCGGATCAGATCCTCGCCGACTTGCAGCAAGCGAAGAACCTGCGGATACTCGTGCTCGATGCCTGCCGCGATAATCCGTTTGTAGAAGAACTCAAACGCTCAATCGGTCGAAGCCGTAGCGTTGAAATCGGACGCGGTCTCTCGAAATTGGAGAGCCCTGACGGGACGATAATATCCTATGCGACCCAGGCTGGTCGGACCGCCGACGACGGTTCGGGTCGCAACAGTCCTTACACCTCGGCCTTTCTGCGTCGCATTGTGGAAAAGGATAACGTCACGGCGATATTCCAGCACATTGGGGCTGATGTCTACGAGAAGACCAGAGGAGTGCAAGTTCCCGAGCTGTCGCTGTCTTTCTTCGGTGAGTATTACCTGAATGGAAGAGGCGAGAGCGCCGCTGCGCTTATACCTTCCTCAGGTCCTGCAGATCCCTGCGCCCATGCTGCGGAGCATTGGAAGAGCTCGGAAGTCCTTGGGATCTCGGCCTATGAAGACCACATCGCGCGGTTTGCGACCTGTGCCTTCGCTGACCTCGCAAGATCCAAAATTGCCGCTCTCTCCAAGCCAAGTTCAACGCCCGATAGATTCGACGGCGTCTGGCTTGTCAAGGAAGTGTGTGAAAAAAGCGGCGTTTGGCCCGCCGATACCTACCAGTTTGCCGGCACGATCAGGGACGGCGTGTTTCACACACAGTATGGCTC